>JAQVQA010000039.1 GCA_028701835.1 Candidatus Iainarchaeum sp. | reverse complement strand
GATGACTCAAAATCAACTAGTGAAGGTTTAGAAACTATCGTTCTAGCGAATAATCAATTCGGAGTGGATTATTATAATAAATTAAGTGATGAACAATTAAATAAAAACATTCTATTCTCTCCTTTTAGCATTTCAACCGCATTAGCAATGACTTATGAGGGGGCTGATGGTTTGACTGCAAAAGAAATGAGGGATGTGTTGTATTACCCAGAAGATGATTTGGTGAGAAGATCTTCGTTTGCAAGAATGTTTAATTTATTAAGTGAGAGTGCAAATAAATTAAATTACGAGTTGAGTGTATCAAATACTCTTTGGAATGAAAAAACTTATGAATTCAAAAAAAGTTTTTATGATGTGATTAATAATTATTATTATGCTAAATCAACTCCCGTGGATTTTATTAATTATCCAGAAGAACAAAGAGAATTAATTAATTATTGGGTTGAAGAGAATACTAAAAGTAAAATAAAGGATATTCTGCCAGAAAAATCAATTACTGATGAAACTAAGTTAGTGTTAGCAAATGCTATTTACTTTAAGGGGAGTTGGTTAAATGAATTTGATTCTGCAAAAACCACTCAAAAAGATTTTTTTACTAATGGTGAAGAAAAAATAAGTGTTTTAATGATGCAAAAGGAAGAAGAGCTTGATTATTTTGAAGATGAAGAATTCCAGTACCTAAAATTGCCTTACAAGGGTGAGGATATATCAATGACTATTTTGCTCCCAAAAGAAATTAAAACAAATTTTGATATTCCTAGTGCAAAAGATTTAATGGATTTGAATCAAAAAATGGTTAAAGAAAAAGTAATTGTTAATTTACCAAAGTTTAAGTTCGAAGCAGAGTATAAATTAAAAGAGGATTTAGAAGAGATGGGTTTGAGAGAAGCTTTTACTGATTTTGCTAACTTCTCAAAAATGGATGAAATAAATTATGTTAAAATAGATGAGGTTTATCACAAAGCATTTATTGAAGTTAATGAAAGTGGGGCTGAAGCGTCAGCTGCAACAGTAGTAGTAATTGTACAAAAAACGTCAGTGATTGTTCCACAAACTTTTAATGCAAATCACTCGTTCGCTTTTTACATTAGTGATGATGTTAGTGGAGAAATTTTGTTTATGGGGAAAGTAATTAACCCGAATTTGTAGTTGAATAATTTTTCAAAAAAAGCTAAGAAATAGCTTTTTAAAGCTTTTCAAAATCAATATAACTAGAAAAACTGCTTTTAATTAATCTAAATTTTTGTCTTTATTGCAGTTGGATAAGGTTAAATAGAGTTTACCTAGAATAGAAGTAAGGGGTTTTGAGTTTTATGAATCATTACAAAGAAGTTGAAGGGTTACCAATTAGTTTGATTAGTGAGAGAACATCATTTAGACCAACTGGGGGTTTAGTTGCTAATCCTAACCTAAAAGCAGAGGATAAAAAGACTGGTACTACTACTGTTGGAATTAGAGGGGATGATTTTGTTTTACTAGCTGCTGATCAACAAGCTACAATGGGTAATACTATTGCTGATGATGATGCGAGGAAAGTGTATAAGATAACTGATTATATCGCGTTAACAATTTCTGGGACTGTCGGAGATTCTTTAGCGATTATTAGATTCTTAAAAGCACAAGCTAGTTTGTATGAAGTTGAGAGGAATACTAGAATGACTCCAAAAGCTTTGACTACAATGCTTTCAAATGTATTGAATGGTAATAGGTATTATCCTTATATGTTCATGCCTGTAGTTGGAGGTTTGAATAATTCTCCAGAACTTTATGAAGTTACTCCTTTTGGGTGTATTTCCGAGAAAAAAAAGTATGCGGTTACTGGTTCAGGAACTGACTTTGCTTTGACTACACTTGATTCAGAGTATAAAGAATCAATGACTCAAGATGAAGCGCTAAACTTAGCAGTAAAAGCAGTGATGGCTGCGAAGAATAGAGATATTTACACTGGTGGAAAAACAATTACTATAATAGTGATTGATAAGAATGGTTATAGAGAACTTGATTCAAAAGAAATTGAGAAAGCAATTAGTAAAGTCAAGTTGAATGTTTCAAAAAAATAACTAAATTGAGTTTAATAATTAGAGTAAATTATTTATAAAAAAAACTTTGTATGAATAAAAAATAATTTTAATTAAGTGTCTTTGAACAACGCCTTTTTAAACACAAAAACAAAAAGCTTTATTTATTGGACACTTTTTTGATTTAACGAGTTGAATAAAATGGTACAAAAAATAAAAATATTGGATGATATAAGCGAAACACTAAAAAGAATAGTTCCTAATTCTTGTGGAGTAACTAAAGTTGAAATGGAGGGTCCTGAAGTAGTAATATACACTCGTAATCCAGCTGCTTTTTTTTCAACAGAGAACCTAGTTTCAAAAATTGCTTTCGAGTTAAAAAAGAGAGTTAATATTAGAACTGATAAATCATTATTAAGTAATCCCGAGCAAGCAAAAAAAATTATTCTTAATTTAATTCCTGCGGATGCAGATGTTAAAGAAATTTATTTTGAAGAACCTTTTTCTCAAGTAGTTATTGAAGCAGTAAAAAAAGGTATTGTAATTGGAAAAGGCGGGGAGATTTCAAAGAAAATAATTCTTGAAACGGGTTGGACTCCAAAAATACTAAGGGCACCAACTTCTAAGTCAGATACGCTTTCAGGAATAAGAAAACACTTATTTAGACACGCTGATGAGCGAAAGAAATTCTTACTAAAAACAGCTGAAGATATTTACGCTCCAAAAACAGAAACTAAAAGACAGTGGATTACTTTCACTGCTCTAGGTGGATTTAGGGAAGTTGGAAGGAGTTGTATGCTTTTACAAACCGAAAGCACAAAAGTTCTTCTTGATGCGGGAATAAATTTTAGTTCAGATGATCCATACCCCTATATTGATACACTAGGTTATCCTTTAAGTGAACTTGATGCGATTGTGATTTCTCACGCACACTCTGATCACTCAGGATTACTCCCATTCATCTACAAAATGGGTTATGATGGGCCAGTTTATTGTACCGAACCAACAAGAGACTTAATGACTCTTTTACAATTTGATTACCTTGATGTTAGTGTATCACAAGAAAAAAACCCACCCTATTCAGAGAGTGACGTGAAAAACGCTTTGCTTCACTCAATTACTAGGGATTATAGAGAAGTGACTGACATTGCACCTGATGTTAGATTAACTCTACACAACGCTTCGCACATTTTGGGATCAAGTTCAGTTCACTTAAATATTGGAGAAGGATTACACAACTTAGTTTATAGTGGGGACATAAAATATGGACTTACAAGATTATTTGATAACATTGATGTAAAATACCCAAGGATAGAGACTCTAATAATTGAGAGTACTTATGGTTCAAGAGATGCTAATCAAACTCCAAGAGAAGAAGCAGAACAAAGATTAATAGAAATAATTCAAGAAACTACTCAATTTGGAGGAAATGTTATAATACCGGTTTTTGGAGTTGGGAGAGGACAAGAAATTTGTATGGTTATCGAAGACGCTTACAAAAAAGGTTTGATAACTGACAAGAATAGTATTTACGTTGAAGGAATGGTTAAAGAAGCGAGTGCAATTCACACAGCTTACCCCGAATACTTAAGACAAAGTCTAGAAAAAAGAATTTTGACAAACGATTCTCCATTCGACTCTGATTTATTTAAATCAGTTAAAAGAGAAGATAGGGAAAAAATTTGTGCAGGGAGTGGAGCAGTAATAATAACTACATCAGGAATGATGAACGGCGGACCCGTAATGGATTACTTTTACAAACTCGCAGAAAACCCCGCAAATACACTCTTGTTTGTTGGATACTTAGCTGAAGGAACATTTGGTAGAAAAATCCAGCAAGGACTTAAAACTCTGCCAATTTCTGATAATGGAAAAACAAAGAGACTTGAAGTAAAAATGAGAATAGAAACGATTGACGGATTTAGTGGACACTCTGACTTTAACCAATTACTATCCTACGCTGCTTCACTAAAACCAAAGCCAAAAAAAATTCTAGTGGACCACGGTGACCCATCAAGAAGCGTAGAGTTATCAAAAAACTTATCTGCAAAATTTGGGATAAGCTCAAGTGCTATTAGGAATTTAGAAACAGTAAGACTAAGGT
>JAQVQA010000016.1 GCA_028701835.1 Candidatus Iainarchaeum sp. | reverse complement strand
TTATCATTGGAATGGGAAATTGGGGAAAGTTGCAATCTTTAACAGGGCCTTAAGTGAAGAGGACATAACTTCACTTTATGATTTGGGGCGTGGACTTAATGTAGATATATCTGTTTCTCCTTTTAATAGTGGACTTATTTTAGGGTATCCTTTTGATGAGGGTAGTGGAACAACTGCTTATGATGAAACAGGGAATCACAATGGGAGTTTAATTGGTCCTCCTGATTATACTGTGGATTAGATTATGTAAATAGTTTAGTTTTTATTATTAATATATTATTTTTTTTAATTAAATAAATTTTGAGAATCTAAAAAAATAGAAAATGCTAAGGGAAGTTTTCCCTTAACATTATTAATTGTTTTTATTAAGCTGCTACATCGATTGATAGTCTCTTCTTCAATTCTCTGTATCTGTTTCTAATTGTTACTTCTGTAACTCCTGCAACGTTTGCAACTTCTTTTTGTGTTCTTCTTTCTCCTTTCAAAAGTCCAGCTATGTAAACAGCTGCTGCTGCTACTCCTGTTGGTCCTCTTCCTGAGATTAATCCTTTCTTGATTGCTTCTTCTAAGATTCTTCTTCCTTCTTCTTGAACTTCTCCACTCAAGTTTAATTCTGAAGCAAATCTTGGGATGTAGTGGATTGGGTTAGTTAGTGGAACACCTAAATTCAATTCTCTTACTAAGAATCTGTAAGTTCTTCCAATTTCTTTTTTAGTTAATCCGCTAGCTTCAGCCATTTCGTTTAGAGTTCTTGGCACGTGGTATGTTCTACAAACCGTGTATAAAACTGCTGCAACAACTGCTTCAATTAATCTTCCTCTAATTAATCCTTTCTTCACAGTTTTTCTGTATAATAAAGCTGCTGCTTCAACCAGAGTATCTGGTATGTTCAAGTAGGATGCTACTCTTCTCATTTCTGTTAATGCTATTGATAAGTTTCTTTGCATTGAACTTGAAACACTAGCTCTTTTATGCCACTTTATAAGTCTATACATTTGGGCTCTTCCTTTTGAAGATAGTTTGTTTCCTCTCAAGTCAGTTCCTCTTCTATCAATCATTGTTACTAAACCTTTGTTTAGTTTCACGTACTTCATTGGTGAGCCGCCTCTTGAAGAATCTTCAGCATCATCAAATGATCTCCATTCTTTTCCTGTATCAATCATCTCATCTTCTGATACAATTAGTCCACAATTCATGCAAACTGCTTCTCCTTTGCCATGATCAATTCTTATTTTTTCGCTTCCACACTCGGGGCATTTTGTTACCAATTACATCACCCTTAAACCATTTTTTTGCTACGAAACTCATAATTCTTTTAAAAAAATTCTAGAGAAACCAGCACTAATTATATAAATGCCTATGGAGCACATTTATAAACTTTTCTTAAATGAGTTTTCTTTTTAAAGGGGTTCATATAATTGATTTAATAGCTTATTTAAACCATTCTGGATAAATTTTTTGTTTAAATTTATTAGTTTTTTTTAGTTAACTTAAAAATAGATGCATTCTTTATTTTTTAAAAAATGCCTTTTTAATATTTATTCTATTAATTTTGCGTTAACTATTCCTTCTTGACCGGGTCTGTTTGTAACTTTAGCCAATTTTTCGTTTCCATCAATTTTTACTCTAATAATTGCTCCTTTTGTTGAAACATTTGATCTTGCAAATAATCTATTAGCATTATTAGTTGATACAGCAATTATTTCTGCTTTAATTATTTTTCCGTCCTTTGCTATGCTCGCGTGTTTTACTTCAAGGGCTCTAACTTTTTGTGTTTTTCCTCTTTTTTTAGCAGTTTCTCTTACATCTTTTTTAATAGAATCAACGGTTTTTGTTAAGGAAGCTTTTCCTCCTTTCCAAGCAAGTTTTTTTGACCTAGCTCGAACAGTGTTTCTTCTACCCCCGCTTGGTTTTTTATCGTCTCTTAAATGCCATTGAACCATAATTTATTCACCAAATTAAAGTAATCAATTAGGGAGAGGTTTTTAAATGTTGTTTTGAGGGGTGAAAAATATATTTGGTTGAATAAAAGGTTTATATTTTCAAAAGAAGTTTGAATATCCTGAAGAAAAATTATTTAAAAGAAATAGTTCAATCTCCTTCTGCATTGCTTTTGATTCTCTCTAATTTGCTTGTTTTGGTGACTGTATTTTTTTCAAATCTTTCAATAGTGCATTTACTTTTGATTTATTGGTTAGAAATTTTTGTTATTGCATTTTTTGCTTTATTTAAAATTGTTGTTCACAAAATGTTGTTTAATTATAAATGATTTTCTTTTGGATCAATTTTACTCAGCATAATTTTTGTTTGTGGGTGGTATTCTTTTTATTTGCCTTTCATATTTGTGCTACTTGTTCCTTTAGGCCAAGCAGTTCCTTATAATAATTTATTTCTGGCTTTATTTCCAAGTATTTTAGTTTTTGTTGGATTTATTATTTCTTTTTTGATTTTATTTAGTAGTCATTTAATTTCTTTTTTGAATCATTTCAAGGAAAATCCTGGTGTTGATGAAAAGAAAGCAGGGGATCAAATTGCGGGGCGTATGTTTGTTTTTCACTTTTGTATTATTTTTGGAATAATATTAGGTATTTTTTTGAGTAGGACTGTTCAAGGAGTTTTAATTATTTTCATTTTGATGAAAATAATTATTGATTTAAATTCACATTTGAATTATCACAAATAGTTCATTCTTCATCAATAATTACTTCTTCTTCGTTTGAATTTGAATTATTCTCGTCAAACGCTTTTTGTATTTCTTCATCATCAAGTTCTTTGTCTCCTTCAAGTTCTTTTAGTGTGGATTTATTCTCATCATATTTTTCTCTTAAAACTTTTTGAATTAGATTTGCTTTCTTTTTTCCTAAGTTTTCAAGTTCCTGTAATTCTTTTTCACTTGCGTTAACTATGTTTTTTATTGAACCAAATTTTTCTAGTAAGGCTTTTGCTAAGTTTGGGCCAACTAAAGGGAATCCTTCTATAATAAATCTTTGTTGTTCGCTAAGTGTGAGTCCTTTTCTTCCGACTCGGATTCTAACTTCTTTATTGTTTGTTTTTTGTTCTCTTTTTGCAATTACATAAAGTATTTGAGCGGTTTCGTTCGAATCTTTTGAATTAAGTAGAGGTACTTGGTAATCAAGTGCAATTGAAGTGAGTGCTCCGAAAATAGAATTTTTGTGAATATTTCTTAGTGTAAAGAGTTCTGTAGTATTTCCTTCTAGTATTATTAATGGTTTTGCGTAATTTTGTCTTAAATTATTTATTTGAGTGAATAGTCTTCCGTCAATCATCGAGTTTAAAAAATCTTCAATAGTTTTTCGCTCAACACAAACATCTTTACTTAAAACATAGTCGCCTATATCAAGTGGTTTGGTGATTAGTTTAACGTCTTCGTGCGAAAATAATTCTTTATTAATGTTTGAAGCTTGTTCTCGGGAGTCAGAGAAAATGATTATTTTCTCGTTTTGTTCTTTAGTATCGAATTCATTGAGTATTGTTTGTTCTTTTGGTTTTTGTTCTAAGATAAAAGAATTATTTTTTTTCATGCTGTGAAGAGTTTCTTTCATTTTTCTCTCTTTACTTTTTGCAGTCCAAAAGAATGCTTCATCTCTAGTATTTTTTGCCATTAGTACAATCATTTTTCCTTTGTGGTGTCTTCCTGTTCTTCCTCTTCTTTGAATTGTCCTAATTTCGCTTGGAACTGGTTCAAAGAATATTACTAAATCAACTGTGGGTATGTCAAGTCCTTCTTCAGCGACACTACTAGCAACTAGGACGTTATGGACATCGTTTCTTAATTCTTCTAAGACTTCTTGTTGTATTTTTTGACTCATTCCTTTTTCTTTTCCCTTAGTTGCTTGTCCAATGAATTTTCTTGGTTTAATTAATTCTGCTCCTTCTCCTGTTGTTAAGAATTCAACTACTTCAGTGATAGAATCTCTGTAGTGATTAAACACGATTACTTTGCTTTTTGGATCATTATTGATTTGGTTTAAAATTATTTTTTTTAACTCGGCATACTTTGGGTGTTGTACTTTTTCTTCAAAAAGTTTTTTTGTTAAAAGAATTGCTATTTTTATATCTTCATCCGCAATAATTTGCCTCGCTGCTTTGCTTTTTCCGTGATTTGCTTCTTCAGTCAATTTATTAAAATAATTATTCAAAGCGCCTATTCCTTGGGTTTCAATTAGTTCTTCTGCATGAGATATTTTTATCATTGAAGCGCATTTACTTGCTCCATAGAATAAACTTGGTTGGGTTGAGCCGTGAGTAATTAATCTTTTTCTAATGTTTGCTTGCATTTCAAGGAGTCTAAACTTATTATAATATTTCTTGTTCTCGGTTTGCGCAAATCCGAGTGATTTTAATGCAATTAATTGTTTTTTTTGAAACTCTTCTAAATGTGATTTGATTGTAATAAAATCTTTTGGCAAATCAACTTTAACCCAATCAATTTCAATTTCATTAACATAAGGTTTAACATCTAAATCAGTTTGGTCTTTTATTTCAATGTTTTTAATTGAAAGATTTTTGCATACGTCTTGAATGTGTTCTTCTTCACTCCCTGGGGAAGCTGTTAGTGCGAGTACTAAGCAATTGGAATTTTGTTTTTGTAATTGTAAATTAACAAATACATAAGCATAATCTCCTACTGCTCTATGAGCTTCATCAAATATAACAAGTCCAAATTCTTTAAGATTTAATTTTCCGCTTATTAAATCATTTTCAATAGTTTGAGGAGTTGCTTGAATTATTTTTTTGTTTTTATAAATTTCTGTTCTTTGATTAATTGGATTGCTTCCAGTGATTGAAACAATTTCTTCCTCGTGAATGTTAAAGAATTTTTTAAAACTAGTTTCGTGCTGTGTAACTAAGGGTTTAGTTGGTGCTAAAAAAAGTATTTTCTTTTCAGGATGTTTTTCTAAAACATAAGCTGCAAGCATTACTGCAACAAGGGTTTTTCCTAAGGCAGTTGGTGCAACAACTAAAGTATTTCCTTTTTCAATAATTCTTGATACTAAAACTTCTTGGTATAACCTTGCTTCAACAGTATCTGGTTTGATTAATTTGTGTGTTACAAATGACATAAATGTAATTAGGTTAGGTTAGTTTTTATTTTCTTGTTTTTGTTCTTTAGTATCGAATTCATTAGGTATTTTTTGTTCTTTTGGTTTTTGTTCTAAGATAAAAAAATTATTTTCTTTCATGCATTGTTTTATGCAAAACAGACTTTAAAAATGCACTTAGAGTGATTTGCCGGAGTAAGTTTGGGTATATTTTATACTATTGGATTGTCCTTTTTTTTAAAAATTATTTCTAATTATTTATTTTGGGGCTAAATGGAATCTTTATAAGCATTAATGTTTTACTTTGATGAGTGAGATAAAATGACTGAATTACCAATAGCAGCTGTTGACAGGATTATTAGAAAATCTTCTGGTTTGAGGGTTAGTGAGACTGCAGCAAAAGAACTTGCTGTTCACTTAGAGGATGTTGGAATGAAGATTAGCCAAGAAGCTTCACTATACGCTAAACACGCTGGTAGAAAAACTGTTACTGATGAAGACATTAGATTAGTTTTAAAAAAGTGAATTAGTTTACTAGTAATAAATTTAAAAAAAAACTTTTTTTGGTTTTTTCCTTTTCAAAACATTTTTATTCTACAAAAATCATTTTTAATTCATTATTTTGAAGGTGTTTTAATGGCTCAAAAAATTGTTTCTAATCGTGTAAAAGAATATGAAGGGTATTTGGATTATAATTATAGACCAACTAAAGAGGACTTGGTTTGCGAGTATTTTATCCAGCCAGCTAAAGGAATTTCTTTAGAGGGAGCTGCTCAAAGAGTTGCTTCTGAATCATCTATTGGTACTTGGACGGACATTGATACACTTAGTCAAAAAATGTTTAATGAATTATCTCCTAAAATATTTTTTGTAGACAAAAAAAGAGGAGTTATTAGAATAGCATATTCTAAAGAATTATTTGAAGAGAGTAATGTTTCGCAAATATTGAGTTCTGTTGCGGGTAATGTCTTTGGGATGATTGATGTTGATAAAATAAAATTGATGGACATTGATTTTCCTGAATCTTTCATCAAACATTATAGAGGGCCTTACTATGGTGTTGAGGGGGTTAGAAAAATAATGGGTGTTAAACATAGGCCTTTTGTCGGGACTATAGTTAAACCAAAAATTGGTTTGAGTGAATCAAGTCACGCGAGTGTAGCTTATCAAGCTTGGGTTGGTGGTTGTGATTATGTTAAAGATGATGAGAATTTAACTTCAATGAGTTTTAATAATTTTTATAATCGAGTTAATCTTACTCTAAAAGCAATGTCTAAAGCAGAGAAAGAAACTGGTGAAAAAAAAGCGTATCTTCCTAATGTTACTGCTCCTTTTAAAGAAATGAAGAAAAGAGCAGAGCATGTAATTTCACAAGGGGGAGAGTTTGTAATGGTTGATGTTTTAACTCTTGGGTGGAGTGCAGTTCAAGAGTTAAGAAACATGGATTTGAATGTTGTTTATCATGGACACAGAGCAATGCATGCTGCATTCACTAGGGATCCTTGTCATGGAATTAGTATGCTTGTAGTTGCTAAGTTTTGTCGTTTAATTGGAATTGATCAACTCCATATCGGGGGAATGGTTGGGAAAATGTATGAAGGAAAAGAAGAGGTTAAGTCAGTTGGTGAAGCAATTGAGCAAAAAGTAGTTAAACAAAATCTTGCAACGCATAGATTGAAAGAAGAGTGGCATGATTTAAAATCAATGATTGCTGTTTGTTCAGGGGGACTTCACCCAAGTAAAGTTGCTCCAATAATTCATGGAATGGGTAGGGATGTTATTATTCAAGCTGGTGGGGGAATTCATGGTCACCCAAGGGGAACTATTGCGGGAGCAACGGCGATGCGTCAAGCAGTGGATGCAGAAATGCAAGGGTATACTGCTCAAGAATATGCTAAAACTCACTCTGAACTAAAAGAAGCATTAGAAAAGTGGGATAAACCAATTGCTAATAAAAAAGTGAATACTAAAACAAGAATCATTAAAAGAAAATAAAAATTTTTTAAAAAAAAGAGTTGAATAATTTTATTTTAATTTTTTTAGTTATTTTGAATTGTAATTCGATTTTTTTTTGGATTAATTGTTTTTTTTGTAGTGTTTTAAATTGCTCTTTCTTTTTCCCAATTGAATCTTTTGATTATTATTAATCCTATTATTAGAGTGATTATTATTGAAGTGTTTTGTGCCCACCATATTCCTTGGTGTTGCATAAAAAGGGGCATTATCCAAGTGAATATTATTGTTGAAGTTAAATAGATTAGTGAAAGTAGCATTGCTGTTTTTGTAGCGCCGGTTCCCCTAATTGCGCCAATTATAATTGTTTGAATCCCTAAAAAACCAAATGCTAGTGCAATGATGTTAATGTAATTAGCTGTTTCTAAAATTGCTTCGGGTGAGTTTGGTAAAAATATTTGAGATATTTGAGTTGAGAACATTATGGATAATAAACCTACTATTGTTAGGGTAGCAAAAGAGATTATTGAACTAACTCTTATAGTTTCTTTTAGTTTCTGAATTTTTTTTGCACCAACGCATTGACTAACTATTGTTGATGTTCCTATGCTCAATCCTAGGGCAGGTAATAAAACTAGGTTAAAAATGAATTGACCTGTCCCAAATGCTGCAGTAATTATTGTTCCAAAAGAGGAAACAATAAAAGTTACTAGTAATCCGCTTAGTGATCTTGATAAGAATTCAATTGCGCTTGGAGTTCCTAAAGTAAATATTCTTTTAACTGTTTGAATTTTTGGAGTCAAGTACTTAAAATTCAAGTGAATCCCGCTTTTTCCTCTAATTAAAATGATTAATCCTACTAATCCAGCTAGTCCTTGACAAAGAATAGTTGCCCAAGCAGAACCAGCTACTCCCATTTTAGGGATTAATTGGATTCCATTACTAGCATAACCCATTATGAATAAAGGGTCAATAAAAAAATTCAAAATAGCTGCTCCCAAAATAACAATCATTGGGATTAGTACGTTACCCACTCCTCTTAACAGGGCTTGGTATTCAAAATAAATGAATATAAATAAGGTTCCAAGGAAAGTTATTCTCAAATAACTCACTGCCAAATTAAACACTTCAGGGTCGCTAGTAAAAAAAGATAGTATTAATTCGGAACTAAGAAAACCAATTAATCCTAAAACAATTGAGAGTATTACTACGAGGGACATTGATTGGCTTGCAATAAAATCAATCATTTGTTGATTTTTTTGACCCTTGTATTGCCCAACCAGAATTGTTCCTGCTATTGAAATACCCATTATTAGTGCATTAACTACAAATAGTATGGGGAAACTAATTGTAATGGCAGCGACTGCGTTTGTTCCAAGTTGTCCTACCCAAAACCTATCCACTAATTGAAAAGAAACTTGTAGAGTATTAGCAAAAATGATTGGGATTGAAGCGAATAAAAGTGCTCTAAGAATAGATCCTTTAGTTAAATCGTGGCTATCAAATAAACCATTTTTTTCTTCAACTTTACTAAATTTTTTAGTTTTAATTGCTTTATTTTTATTGTTCATTTACCAACTAAAAAACAGGTAAGTTAATTAACATACGTTTTTTAATTAAATTTTGAATGCTTTTTCTAAATTCATATCCTTTTTTCTAATTAACTCGTTTTTTTAATTAAATTTATTCACGCTACTTATTTAATTGTTTTGAGGCGTAATTAAATAATTTTTTTAAAATGAGGTGAATTTATGAGTGAGACGCTAAAGAATTTAGGGAAGGCTTTCATTGGGGAAAGTCAAGCTAGAAATAGGTATCTTTTTTACGCTAAAGTAGCTGGGAAAGAGAATTATCCTCAATTAGCAGAGATTTTTACCCAAACAGCTGATCAAGAAAAAGAACACGCAAAGCAATTACTTTTAATGATTAATGATTTGAGGGTAAAAGAAGGTTTGAGTCCAATGGATTCAATAATGGTTGATGCAAAAGTAGAAACTAATTTTGGGGACACTAAAACTAATTTGGAATCAGCAATTATGGGGGAACACCACGAAACTACAGAAATGTATCCTGAGTTTGCTAAAGTTGCTTTAGAAGAAGGGTTAGTTGAAATTGCAGGCAGGTTAAAAGCGATTGCTCTTGCAGAAAAGCATCATGAAGAAAGATACCAAAAATTCTTGGATGGAATGACTAATGGAACTCTTTGGAAAAAAGCAGAGCCTGTTAAGTGGGTTTGTAGAGAATGTGGTTACGAGCACACAGGGACAGAGCCACCAAAAGTTTGTCCTGCATGTAAGCACGATTATTGGTACTACCAAGTTAAGTGCGAAGAGTACTAAATTAAAATCTTTTTTTGATACAAGAAGGAGGAAAAATCCTCTTTTTTGTTATGTATTTTTACTTTTTTTAATTGAAATAATAATTTTATAAGTTTTTAGGATGCGTAGTAAAAATTTTATTTACTTTTTGTTAAAACCACTACTTTTTGGTATGTATATATTATATCATAATTAGTTAAATAGTCAATTTGAGCAATTTTAGCTTTTTTTGATAAAAAATTAATTAGTGGTCTTAAACATAACAAAATTTTTTATTAATTGGGTGAAAATTGATTAATTTTTGTTTTTAAACTTTTTTAAATATTAATTTTTAAAATAGAGGGTTTATAACACTTTTTTGTTTAGATTTTTTTGTTTTTTTGTTTCTTGTTGTCTAAATTAGCTTTTAAGCCTATTTTATAGTACTTTGTATGTTTCCACGATTAACGAAGTGGGTAAAAAAAGCGTGATTTAGGCTTCTTTTAGCTGATTGGGTGTTAGAATACTATACATAAAAGGCAAGGTTTATAAATAAGGTTTGCTGTAATATAGTCAATTGAAATTTATGCCAATAAGGCAGGGTGATTTAGATGAAGTCTTTGATTGAAGCATCAATGGGTAGATCTTCAACTGTTGCAGTTGATGATAAGTTAGAAGAATTTGGTACACCAAAAATTATGGTTATCGGATGTGGGGGAGCTGGTTGTAACGCGGTTAATAGACTCGCTGCAATGGGTATTTCTGGAGCACAATTAGTTGCTATTAACACTGATAAGCAACACTTAGCAATAGTTAATGATGAAATTACTAAGGTATTAATTGGAAAGAGTGTAACTAGAGGTTTAGGAGCTGGAGGGTACCCTGAAGTTGGTGCTAAAGCTGCTGAAGTTTCAAGAAACGCTCTTGAAGAAGTAATGGCTGGAGTAGATATGTTATTCTTATCAGCTGGAATGGGTGGAGGAACAGGAACTGGATCTGCGCCAATTGTAGCAGGAATAGCTAAAGAGCAAGGAGCTATTGTAATTGCAATGGTTACTTATCCATTCGCTTTAGAGAAAGCTAGATTAATTAAAGCTGAAGAAGGAATTGATGCTTTGCAAAAAGTATCTGACACTGTTGTTGTAATTGATAACAATAGGTTAGTTGAATTAGTTCCTAATTTACCAATTCAAGACGCTTTCAAAGTTGCTGATGAAGTAATTGCAAGAACTGTAAGAGGAATTACAGAGACAATCACACAACCTTCATTAATTAACTTGGATTATGCTGATGTTAGAAGTATAATGTCAAACAAGGGTTTGAGTGTTATTGCTGTTGGTGAATCAAAGTCAGTTGACAAAGTTAACGAAGTTGTTGAAGACACTTTAAAGAATGCTTTACTTGATATTGATATCTCTGGAGCAACAGGATGCTTAATACACATTACTGGAGGACCTGACTTAACTTTAGGTGAAGCTAATGCTGTTGGTGAAATGTTAACAGAAAGAATCGATCCTAAATCAGTAGTAATTTGGGGTGCAAGAGTTGACCCAACTTTTGAGAACAAATTAGAAGTAATTTGTATCTTCACAGGGGTAAGTAGCCCATACATTAAAGCTTCTCCAGGAAAATACTCTGGAAGAGATAATAAATCAAATAATTCTAGATCATATAGAAATAATGATTTAGATTTGGACTTTATTAGGTGAAGTTCAAAACTAATATTAATGAGGTTGCAGGAGGGGTCAAACCCTTCTGTACCACATCCCTAAAATAAATTTATTTCTACTCTAATTTGCTAAAGGATTCGCCTTTTAGTTTATTTTACTCTAAGTCAATCGTCGAATTCTACTAAACATTTTTATTCTGTATTTTTACTTCATTTAAATAGTTTTTTATAATGCTGGAGGCATAAATATGTTTAGTGATAATGTGAAGCAATTAGAAAAAAAGTTTTCTGCAGTAATTACAAACGAAGGGAAGTTTTTTGTTTCGCATTGCCCTGAACTTGGAGTATCTTCTCAAGGTTCAACACAAAAAGAAGCTCTTTCTAATCTGAAAGAAGCTGTTGAACTATATTTGGAGGATGATCCAATTGGTTTGCCTGAAAAAAGGCATGTAATTGAGTTCAAGGCAAAGGTAATAGCTCATGCCTAAAACTATTTCTGGTTTTGAGTTAGTTAAATTTCTGAATAAAAAAGGGTTTGAAGTTTACTCACGAAAAGGATCTCACGTGAAGTTAATTTCTATTCAAAGAAATACAAAAACAATTGTGCCTTTGCATGAAGAAATTTCAAAGGGAACCTTAAATAGTATTCTAAGGCAGGCAAAACTTACCCGAGAAGAAATTAATGAATTATTTGACTAAAAGTTTTCTTTATATTCATTTACCTTTTCTCTTAGTGTATGCCTTCTAGTAAGAATCATTCAGTTGAACAAAAGAAAAAAGTTCACAAATTACCTTTTATCAAACCAACAAAAAACGAGTTGAATAATAAGATTTGGGCAGGGGTTATTTGTTTTATTATTGGATTGTTTCTTGTTTATGTAATAAAATCACTTGATTTCATTGGATGGATTTTGATTCTATTTGGTTTCTTTCAATCCACAAATTCTTTTTGGTTAAAATACAATTTTTCTCAACCTTTTTTAGTTCCTTATTTATTCACTATGATTAAAACAAAAAAATTTATTGATGTGATTCACTTTATTGCTACTAAATTTGCAAAAATACTTGAATTAATTAGTTTAGTTGGTTCGATTCTTGGATTTGGTTTAGTTGCAGTTGATTATTGGTTTGCTAGAAAATTAGGTGGAGTTAAGAGAATCGTTGTTTTGACTATTTCAGCAATTATTCTTGGAGCTTTTTTTTACTTTAGTTGTGCGATTTTGTTTTCAGTTCCTGCACTTGCTCCACTATTCATTCCTTGTTTAATTGGATTTGTCTTCCTTGGTTTTGGGGGAATGTCAATTGTAATGTTACTAGGTTATGGGTTAATTTCTCTTGGAGGGTTATTTATTGAGAAACAAATGTGCCCAGCTCTTGCACCAGTTCTTCCTGGCGTACCAATTCCTGGTTTTGGAATAGCAATTCCTCTAGTTGGGTGGGTGTCTTTATTTATTATTCTAGTAATTCACGAATTGAGTCATGGGGTATTAATGTCTTATTATAAAACAAAAATTAATTCAGTTGGATTAGTATTAGCAGGTTTACTTCCAATAGGAGCATTTGTTGAACAAGAAGATGTTACTTTTGATAAATTGGATGATAAAAAAGCACTGTTGGTTTTAAGTGCGGGTTCTGCAAGTAATTTGCTTTTAATTCCAATCTCAGTAATTTTGTTAATAATATTTAGTTTAGTTGTTTCTCCTTTTTTAAGCGAAATTAATGAGAGTCAGAACTTAGCTTATTCTGGAGTAATGATTCAAGGAGTTGAGGATAGTGTGTCTCTTTGTGGAGTTGATTTTAATGCACCTGCTAAAGGAAAATTATTTGAAGGGGATATAGTTAAGCAAGTTAATGGAATTGATGTTAATTCAATGCAATCAATTCTAAACGGAGTTTCTAAAGCTAATCCTGATGTTAATTTCTTGGTTAGTAGAAGAAATGTGGATAATAACGAATATAATAATATTAGTGTTTTGATAACTCCTGTATTTTTTGAGGATATGAATATCAAAAAAATTGGAGCAGCTTTTGCTTTAATTCCCACTGGGATTAGTGTTCCTCTTCACATTCAAATACTTGCTTTTTTTATTAGTAATATTAACATGATTTTGCTTTTATTGTTAATAATTTCTTTTGCCGCAGGTTCATTTAATTACTTGCCATCAGAACCATTTGATGGGGGAAAAATGGCTAAAATAATGCTTGAACCTTACACTAATTTTATGAAATTCAAATCAAAGGAAGAATCAAGAAAATTCATTGGAAGAATATTTGTTTGGTTAGTAATAATAGCAGTTTTGTTGAACTTAATTCCTTACTTAACTATGCTAATATGAAAAAAGTTGTAAGTTATAATCAAAAAACGATTCTTTTCTCAAGTTTATTTGATTAATTGACCTTGGCTAATTAGCCAAGGTAATAAAGCATTTTTTTTAGGAATGCTTTTAGAGAGCTTTTTTTTATTGGATTTTAATTTTTGCAAAAATGTTTCCTTTTATTCTTGCAAAAATACTTGAATCAAATAGGCTCACCAGAGGCTCTTTAATTCAAATTTTATTGCAGTATAATAATTGTTTGAAGTAATATATAAATATTTCTTATTTGTTTTTGGTTGTTTAAAAAATTCTTTTTTAATGTATTGGTTTTAAGTAAATTAAGTATTTAATTTTTGTATTGTTTTTGAAGTGATTTTTTGTGGGAGTAAATATTTCTGATCTTGTTGTAAAGAAAGAGATTTCTCTTGATTTTTTGAGTGGAAAGAAAGTTGGTATTGATTCTTATAATATGCTTTACCAGTTTTTGGCGAGTATTAGGGGGGCTGATGGTTTGCCTTTAGCTGATTCTCATGGAAATGTAACGAGTCACTTAACTGGATTATTTTATAGGACAATTAATTTAGTTGATTTGGGGGTTAAACCAGTTTTTGTTTTTGATGGAGTTCCTTCTCAATTAAAATCAGAGACTCTAAGAAAAAGGCGTGAAGTTAGGACTGATGCAGAGAAAAAATCTTCTCTAGCATTAAAAGAAGGGAATATGGGGGACGCGCAAAAATTTGGTTCAAGGGCATTAAGATTAACTCCTCAAATGGTGAGTGAGGCAAAGGATTTACTTTTTTATTTAGGTATTCCTATTGTAGAAGCGCCACAAGAGGGTGAGGCTCAAGCAAGTGTAATGGTTCAAAGAGGTGAATTGTTTGGGGCAGTTAGCCAAGATTTTGATTGTTTATTATTTGGTGCAACTAATTTGTTTAGGAATGTTGGGGTTACGGGTAAGCGAAAAGTTGCGGGAAAAAATTTTTATGTCGAGGTAAAACCACAACACGTCGAACTTGAGAGTACTTTAAACGAATTAAGAATAGATAGAAAAAAATTGATTTGGTTAGGGATGCTAGTTGGAACAGATTTTAATGAAAAATTCCCAAAAGTTGGTCCAAAAACTGCTTTAAAATTAGTTCAAAACAATGCTTCTTTTGAAGATATTCTTAAAGAGACTAAACACGAGATTGATTTTGATTACAAAGAAATAGAGGATTTGTTTCTAAACCCAGTTAGTTGTAGTGTTCAACAAAATAAACTAGAACAAAGAGAAGTTGATAAAGAAAAACTAATTGAATTTTTGTGCGAAGAACACGATTTTTCAAAAGAAAGAGTTAACTCTACAATCGACTCTTTTATTAAAAAAAGAGACGAACTCTCCAAACAAAAAAGTATTAATCAATGGTTCTAGATTAACTTAGTTAATGGTGATTAGTAATTTATTTTTTTTAAATTAAAATTAATACAAATCCAATTATCGCAAAAATCATTCCTATTTTTGAGAATTTTTGACTTTCTATAAAATTATTTTTCAATAATAATATAGTTGTGTAAAATAATATTGTAATTGTAGCTAGAATAAAAATTAGGTAATATGCATTTAATAAAAATAAAATATATGTTCCGAGTCCTGCGATTATTGCTAGTAAGTAATAAGTGATAACAAATAATTTTGAGTTGTTTACTCCTATTAAATTTGGGAGAGTCTTTTTAGTATTCTTGTCCTTTTTTAAGTCTTCAATATCCTTGGTTATTTCTCTTCCCATGTTAGCAAAAAAAGCTGTTATTGCGAGTGCGATTACTAAATCGTGTATTCCTCCTGTTGCTATTGAACCGAATACAAAAGTAACTGCAGTTCCTCCTGCTACAATAAAATTACCTAAATACTTTACTTTATTCAAAAATAATGGGTAAATTACTAATAGTGTAGTGAATACTAAAGCAATGTTTGAAGTCATTGAATTAATTGTTAATGCGAGTAAATTTCCTAGAATAAATAAGTTAATTGAAAACCAAAGAGCTTCTTTTCTAGTTATTCTTTTTGAAGGAATTGGTTTGTGTTTTGATACTTTTGCATCAATACTTGCGTCAAAGTAATCATTAATAGCTTGGCCGCCTGCACAAATTAAGAAACCTGCAATAGCAGTGATTAAAGCAATTGAGTAATCTCCTCCTCTACTAACAGCATAACCTACAAGAATTGCAATTAAAGCCATTAAACAATTTCCCGGACGCATTAATTCAATTAACGCAAAAATCTTTTTTTTAAAAATTTCTTTCTTCATTCAATAAAGAATAATTCTTATTGTTTTTAACTCTTTCTTAACATTAAAAATAAACTAATTGAAGAAAAGATTAGTGTTAGGTTTATAAATCACAAAATAGTTCTTTTAATTAATTGAATTTTAAGGAATTGATTGAGGATGATTACAAGGAATTCTTTTTCGAGAGTTAAAGGCGTTGCAAAGTATAGAATTAATCCAAGAAATTCGCCAACTAAATTTGATTCTCTTGCAAAACCAAGTGGGGGGATTATCCAAAAACTAAATTTAAAGAAATCTGCGAAAAACGGTTTATTATCTAGTTATTCTCAAACAAAATCTTTTCTAAAAAATAGGGGTGGGGGGAGAAATAAAATTGATTCAAAAAAAATTTTGAGGGGAATAGTTACTTCTACAGGAGAAGAAAAAACTGCTAATTTAATGAGAAGCGTTGGTAATGAAAAAGCTTTTTTTAATTTAATAGAAAACCTCTATGAAACCAATTACTCTAAAAGTGGTTTGAGTGAAGCGAGAATAGGAGAGTTAATTGGGGGACTAGTTAAGGGAATGGGTGTTAATTCAGTTCAAAAATTTGTTTTAAACTCAAATGCTAAAGCAACTTCTTATTTAATTAAAACAATTGGAGTGAATAATTTAGTTAAACTTGAAAAAAGAATAGGGGTTAATGAACTTACTAAATTAATTAACCTTAGAAGTGCAAAACCATTGAGTGAATTAATTATAGGAGCGGGGCTTGGTAGAACTATTCAATTAATTCAAAATGTGGGTTCAGTAAGTGCAGTTGAGAGAACCCTTTCTTATTTTGTGAATTTTCCATTAATTGATTCCAAATCTACTCAAATTTCTAATAACTTGATTAGAACAATTAACAAAGCGGGTTCAAGAAAGGTGGGGGAATTAATTAAATTCGCTGATAATAATCCTAGAAAAACTATTCGAGTTGGAGCATTCATTAATTACGCTGGCTGGGAACTAGCTTCAGAGTTAATTACAAAAACAAATCCTAAAGAATTAGCATTATTAATGAAAGAAGATTCTCCGTTCGGAGTAGCAATGAAGATTAGAAAAAAAGGGGTGAATGAATTTTTAAAATCCTTAAAACAAATTAATTGATTTTATTTTAGGGTAATAAATAATAGGGTTAAAGAAGTTTAGTAAGTTTTTTTTTAAAAAAGGTTTTAAATATATGAAAAAAAGTTTTTTTTTAAAAGGATTATAAATAATCCTTCCAAAAAATAATTATGATTCATTAATTTTAAGCAGATTTTCTCTTCTTCTTTTTTAATCTTAATCTCTGTGAACCGCATTTTCTACACTTAGATGGTTTACCTGAACCAGATCTATTAGTAGCGTTACACCTTTGGCACACAAAAACATTATTGAATCTTCTAGCCATTGATTCTTTAAATTCAGCCATTATTAATCACACCTTAATAACAAATCAAAATAAGAGAACCTTTATAAGTGTTTATTTTGGGTTAGAAAAA
>JAQVQA010000015.1:8710-17234 GCA_028701835.1 Candidatus Iainarchaeum sp. | reverse complement strand
TTATCCGAAAAAGACTTTATTTATGGTCCAGAACCAGAATTATACGGGCCAATAGCAGGATTTTATACTTATGGGTTAATTGGAAAAGCAATGAAGAACAAACTTGAAGAAATAATTAGAAACTCATTCACTTCAAATGGATTCTTTGAAATAGAATACCCTCTTATAAGTCCCCAAATTATTTGGGAAGCTAGCGGACACTTAAAAGGATTCAACGACCCAATAATTAATTGTTCAAAATGCAAAGCAACTTTTAGAGCAGATAAACTAATTGAAGAGACAATAGGCATAAGTGCAGATTCGTTCAAAGACGAAGAACTAATTAAAACTATCAAAGAACACGAAATTGTTTGCCCCTCATGCAAAGGAAGATTCAACCTTGAAATACAAAGACAAAGCTTAATGATGAAAACAATAATAGGAAAAGACACAATATCTTACAATAGACCAGAAACTGCTACAACCACTTACCTACCCTTCAAACACTACGTTAATTTCTTTAGAGGAAAATTACCCTTCACGGTTTTTCAAATAGGAAAAGCATTCCGAAACGAAATCTCTCCAAGACAACACTTACTAAGACAAAGAGAATTCACTCAAGCAGAAGCACAAATATTTATTAGTCCAGAACAAAAAAATAATTTTGAACCATTTTCAAAAAACCAAAATGAGGTTCTACCACTATGGACTGAATCCTTGCAAAAATCAAAATCAGAACCAACAAGAGTTACTCTAAAAGAAGCACTCGAAAAAAAACTTTTAAAAAACCAAGCTTACGCTTGGGCAATACTCCTTGCATACAATACATTCAAATTAATGGGAATACCCGAAAACAAAATGAGGCTAAGACAACACCACTTGGATGAAAAAGCATTTTATGCAGATGATGCTTGGGACTTAGAAATCGAACTAAATTCATTTGGTTGGACTGAATGCTGCGGAGTACATGACAGAACAACATACGATTTGACACAACACTCAAAATACTCCAAACAAGATTTAAGTGTTCGACAAGAAAACGGAGAAAAAATAATTCCCCACGTAATAGAAATTGCTTTTGGAGTAGACAGACCATTTTATGCACTACTTGACATAGCTTTTTTTAGGAGAGAAGATGATTCACAAAGAACAGTACTCTCACTCCCAGCCAAAATATCCCCTATAGAAATAGGAGTCCTCCCATTAATGAAAAAAGATGAGCTCCCAAAAAAAGCAGAAGAAGTGATTAAAGAACTAAAAAATTTTAGAACTTATTACGACGAGAGTGGAAGCATTGGAAAACGATACTCTAGACTAGATGCAATAGGAGTACCTTTTTGCATAACCATTGACCACGACTCACTCAAAGACAATACAGTTACTATTCGAGAAAGAGACTCACTCAAACAAACAAGAGTACTCATAAAAGATTTGAATGAAAAAATCCAAACCCTATTAAAAGAATAAATAATAACCAATTAAACTTACAAAAAACCCCTTTTCCCCCTTTAAAGAAAGACATATAAAGACAAATAAAGGAGTTTATTGTATGGAACAAAGAGACTTTTTGCGAAAACAAATGCTGAAAAAAACTCGCGAACAAATAGAAGAAAAATTCGCTGGAAAAGAAATACACATAATAAAAGCAATTAACCTCTTAATGGATCTTGATTCAATTAACAATTTAATGAGTGAAAATTTGAATGAATGGAAAACAAGGAATCCTCAAGACGAAGCACAAAACCAATTCGAATCACTACAAAAAAATACTACACAAATACAAGAAGAAAAAACAAAGCTAATTGAATTCATTGAAAAAGAAATGCAAGAAGAATTCCCTAATTTCTCACAAATAGCTACTCCAATAATAGGGGCAAAATTATTAAGCGAAGCAGGTTCAAAGAAAAGATTATGCTTCATGCCCGCATCAACCATACAAGTACTTGGAGCAGAAAAAGCATTATTTGCACATTTAAGAAAAAATGCTAAATCACCAAAACACGGGCACTTATTCAACCACCCCCTACTACAAAACATGCCTAGATTCAAGAGAGGAAAAGCAGCGAGAATAATTGCAGGAAAACTAGCAATTGCACTAAAACAAGATTACTTTAAAGGAAAAGATACTTCAAAAGAAGTAAAAGAAGAACTTGAGAAAAGAATAGTTGAGATAAGAAATGAACCAGAAACAGAATCTCAAAGACAAAGAGAAAATGATTACGAACAAATAAATGAAGACAGGAGAAGAGAAGCTTTTAATAAAGAGGATAAGAAAAAAGACTACGAAAGAGAACACAAAACATTCACTCCGGAAGAAAGAAAAGCATATTTTGAAAAAAATAATAAAGGAAAACCCTGGAATAAAAAACCAATTGGAAACTATCCTCCTCGCGAAGGAAGTTTGAGCCAAAAAAGAAAATTTGGTTCAAGGGGACCAAGAGAATTTTCAAACAATTACAATAATAGAACAAACGAAGGATTTAATTCAAATGATTCATTCAACGCTCCAAGAGAAAGAAGTTATTCAACCAGACCAAGAAGTTTTAACGGCGCTAGAAGTTTTAATGAATCAAGAAGATTTGGTTCAGACAAACCGCAGTATGGAACAAGAAGAGGACCAAGAACATTCAACCAAGACAAACCCTCCTATGGAAACAGAGACTCAAATTATAACAAAAATCCTTACTTGAGTGACCCAAAAAGCGAGTTCAACCCAAGTTACAATACAAGACCTAAATATAGTGACAGAAGAGATGGAAACTCAAGACCAAGTGGCTCTTCAAAATTCAAGTCAAGTGGATTTAAAAATAAATCAAAAACATCTTTTAACAAAAGAACTCCAAGAACTGCTAAAAGATACTAATTTCTTTGAAAACAAAAAAAATAATTTAGAATATTATTCATTTTCAAAAAAAACATTAATTCTTTGAAAATAAAGTAATTTAAAAAGAGAGATAACAATAATTTATTTATGAAAGAAATCTTTGATGGAATATATTCTGACGGTAAGAATATTTACACAAAAAACCTTGTTCTAGGCAAAAAAGTTTATGGGGAAAAAATAGTTCGCGAAGGTGGCGAAGAATTTAGAGAGTGGGATCCTTACAGATCAAAATACGGAGCAGGAATAAAAAAAGGACTAAAAAAAAGCATTTTCTTTAATGGCTGCACTGCAATTTATTTAGGAAGCGCAGAAGGAACAACAGTGAGCCATGTATCTGATATTGTTGAAGAGAAAGGAGCAATATTTTGTATTGATGTATCAGAAATCGCAATGAACAAACTAACTAAACTTGCTGAAGAGAGAGAAAACATTTATCCCATTCTAAGTGATGCACAAATGACTGAGAATTATAAAGAATACTTTGAAACCAAGGCTGACGCAATGTTCCAAGATATTTCACAAAGAAACCAAGCAGACATCTTTGTAAGAAACTCAAAATTTCTTAAAAAAGGAGGACTTGGGGCACTAGCACTAAAAACCAAAAGCATATCCCAATCTAATTTAAAAGAAGACATACTCAAATCCGAGATTAACATATTAGAAAAAGAATTTGAAATACTACAAACAATTCTAATCGAACCCTATGAAAAGCACCATTATTTGATACTAATGAGAAAAAAGTAAGAAGGAAAAAAAATGCAAAAACAAGAAAAAATTAAGAAAATTAAAGAATACACTAGAAAATCAATTCACTTAATTTTTGGAATAATGTTTCTAACACTAATCGAATTATTAGGAACTATAAAAAGTGCTTACATTTTATTTACTTTATTAGTAATCGGGTTAATTGCAACTACTCTAATAATAAAAAAAATAGACTTGCCTTTTATTAGCACTATCGTAAAAAAAGTGGAAAGGGAAAACGAGAAAAAAATACCAGGAAAAGCAGCAATAATGTTCTTTGCATCCGCAATAATTTTGTTATTATTATCCCAAGACGACAAAAATCTTGTACTAACAGCACTAAGTGTACAAGTATTCGCAGATTCATTTGCAGCAATTATAGGGATTAATTTTGGGAAACACAAAATATTAGGTAAAAAAACTCTTGAAGGAAGCACTACATTCTTTATTATTGCACTACTCTGCATTAGTTATTTTTACTCAATACAAATCGCAATAATTACAGCACTAATTGCAACAATAGTTGAACTCCTCCCACTAGATGATAACTTATGGGTCCCCCTATTCACTGCAGGGTTGTTAAAAATTATGATTTGAAAAAAAAATTAACAAGATTAACTAAATTATTAAACTTTACCCGTAACTAAATCTTAGAAAGGCCGATAGTATAGTGGATAGTATAACGCACTCCTAAAAAAACTATGTAAAAGTTATTGAAGTGAGGCGTGGACTCGGGTTCAATTCCCGATCGGCCTGTTAACAAACCTTTTTCTTACCCTTATTTTTGCTCAAAAAAGAAGCGTGTTTATCACACAATCCTTTAACTTCAATTTGAAAACTATTAATCGAACCAGGAATTTTATCTTTTAAAAAATCAAGTGAATCAATTGAAAAGTGAGTCACTCTACCAGTTTTCTCACAAATAAAGTGACAGTGACTCTTCTCCCTCTTTGAATAAATTGTTCTCCTGTCACACTTATAAGAAAAAAGCTCGTGATTTTTAACTAAATCTGCTAAGAATCGATAAACAGTAGCAATTCCTAAAGAAGAATCAAACCTACTAGCTTTTTTGAATAAGTCCTTTGCACTAAAAAAAGAATTAATTTTTGAAAGCTCAAAAGAAATAATTTCTTCTTGGCGCGTGTGTCTTTTCCTATTCAACTAAAAACCACCTTATTGATAATCACAATCAATAAGGTATATAAACAATAATTAATAAATATAATGAGGTGAGTAAAAAATGAATTTTAGATTTATCTTAATATTATGCTTGGTCTTTTCTTTTTTATTATTTAACGGTTGCACTACACCTCAGTTTAGGGAGAATAAAACAAACAAATTAACAATTGTTACAACAATTTTTCCTCTTTATGAATTCTCAAGAGAAATCGGTCAAGATAAAGTTAATGTAATCTTACTAATACCCCCTGGTTTGGAACCACATACATTCGAGCCAAAGCCAAGTGACATAAAAACAATTAGTAATTCAGATTTATTTGTTTATGTTGGAGAAGGAATGGAACCATGGGCACACGATTTATTTGAGGGAATAAACCCTAATAATAGTACTCTTTTCAAAGCAAGCAACTATGCAAAATTAATTCACAATCAGAATAAGGGAGAAGAACAAGAAGATGAAAAACATAATGAGTACGAAGAGCAAAAAGAAGAGATTGAAGAATATCACCACCCTGAAGAATATGATCCCCACATTTGGCTCGATTTTTCAAATGATGTTAGAATAGTTCAAGAACTCACAAAAATAATTAACGAAATTGATCAAAACAATTCACAATATTATTTAACTAACGCAGAGAATTACATAAAACTTTTAGAGGATTTGGACAAGAACTATTTTAACGAATTATCAAACTGCAACCACAAAGAGTTTATAAGTGGAGGGCACAATGCTTTTGGTTACCTAGCAAATAGGTACGATTTAAATTCGATTGCAATATCAGGATTATCCCCTAATTCAGAACCCACTCCTCAAAAAATGAAAACCATTATTGAGTTAACTAAAGCGAAAGGAATACAATACATTTATTTTGAAGAATTATTAAATTCATCAATAGCAACTACAATAGCACAAGAGACGGGGACACAAACACTAAAACTAAATCCAGCAGGAAATCTTTCAAAAAAAGAGTTTGATGACAAAATTACATTCATTGATATAATGAAAGCCAATCTTGAAAGCTTAAAAATAGGTTTGGAGTGCAATTAAGTATTATGAAAGAAGAAATAATTAATATAAACGATGTCTCTTTTGCTTACTCAAAGCAAGATGTTGTAAAGAACATTACCTTGACTATACACAAAGGCGAGTTTGTAGGATTAATTGGACCAAACGGTTCAGGGAAAACAACTCTCTTAAAAATAATGCTTGGATTATTAGAACCAAATAAAGGTAGTGTAAAATTATTTGATAAACCTATAAAAAAATTTAAAGATTGGTCAAAAATAGGTTATGTTCCACAAAAAGCAACTAATATTGATAAAAATTTTCCTGCAACAGTACAAGAAATTGTTTTAATGGGATTACTTTCAACAAAAAAAATTCCAAAAATAATTACTCAAAAAGATAATCAAAAAATTCAAAACGCACTTGAATTAACAAATATAACTAATTTATCAAAAGCTAGAATAACAGATCTTTCAGGAGGTCAACAACAACGAGCCCTAATAGCAAAAGCACTTGTAAGCAACCCTTTGATAATTCTACTTGATGAACCAACGACAGGAGTGGACCAAAAAACTCAAGAAAACTTTTACAAACTACTCGCTAAATTAAACAAAAAAGGAATAACAATAGTACTCGTAACTCATGATATAGGACGAATAACTAGAAATGTTACAAAAGTTGCAAGCATAAATCAAAAACTTACATTTTTTGGAAATCATAAAGAATTTTGTGCAAAGGATAAAAACCATCCACACGAACACACTTTATGTATTCATGGAGAATGAAAAAAAGGGATTAATATGATCGAAATGCTAACCTATCCATTTATGCAAAAAGCATTCCTTACAGGCATACTAGTTGCAATCGCTTGTGCTGCCCTTGGAACCTACTTAATTCTAAAAAAATTCTCTCTAATAGGAGACGGATTAGCACACATTGCTTTTGGAGGAATAGCAACAGGACTATTATTTGGAATAACACCATTCATAAGTTCATTAATATTCGCACTAATAGGTTCAATTAGTATATTAAAATTAAAGGAAAAAACCGCAATACATGCAGACACCGCAATAGGAATAATCAGCCACGCTTCTTTAGGACTTGGAATATTTATAGCAAGTATTGCACGCGGATTTAACACTGATATTTTAAGTTATTTATTTGGAAGCATACTAGCAATAAAAGATAGTGATCTTATTCTTTCAACTATCCTAGCACTAAGCGTAATAGCATTTATTCTATTATACAACAAAGACTTGTTTTATGTAACATTTGATGAAGAAAGCGCAAAAGTCTCTGGAATAAACACTAATTTTCTTAATTCAATGCTAATAATTCTCACCGCAATAACAATAGTAAGTTCGATGAACGTGGTTGGATTACTATTAGCATCAGCACTAATAATAATACCCCCTTCATCAGCCCTACAATTAAAAACTAGTTTCAAAAAAACTATTTTATGGGCAATTACTTTTGCAATACTATCAATAATAATTGGATTAGTTACCGCATACTACTTAGATTATGCAGTATCAGGAACAATTGTTCTAATAAATACACTAATATTTTTGATTATAATGACTTACAAAAAATTTGAAAATTATTTTAATTCAAAAAAAATAAATTATTCAAATAGCTAAAAAAATTGAATTCAAAAAAAAAACTTTTTAACTAAAATCTAATTTTTATCCAAAAAAAGTTTATAATTAAAACCCCTATCTCACCACAACTGCTTTGCCCTCAACTCAATAGCTGAAACCAAACCAGAAATAAAAGTAATAATCATTATCCCCATCATTAGGATAAAACCTCCACTTGGCCCGTAATAAGGATCTCTAAACACTAAAGCCCCCACTACTTCGAGTGCCGCTACAATAAAAATTGCGAGAGAAAAATAAAAATCTAGCCTATCCCAAGTCTTTTTCTTTTTAGAATTAATTCTCAAATACAAGTAAATGACAAACATTAAAAAAATTGCAAAAATGTCGCCAAACCAATCTCCAAACAAGTGAACCATATAATATTAGTATAACGAAAAGAGTATTTATTTGTTTTGAAAAAGAAAAAAAAGAGTTTAGATTCAAACTAAACCCTTCTAAACCCTTTCCCAGTTAAAAGTTTGAGCTAGTGTACCCCTATGAGCAAAGTGCTTCGCACTCTCAAGAACCATGTCAAGTCCAAAACATCTCCTTGAAGGATACTTATCTTTTTTCTTTGCAACATTAACACTAATTGGTTCTTTTTTAATATCAAACTTACTAGCCATGTAATAATTCTTTCCATTCAACTTTGCAAAAACAATGAACTTGTTATTCGCTCCACCACCAATAATCATTAAATTATCTTCATCAAGTTTTAGAACAACAGCAGTTTTATTTACCCCATCTAATCTTTCAATTGCTTGCTTAACCTGCACGAGTTCTGTGCAATCAGTCACTAAATCATCCTTATCTCTTGAACTAACTCCCTCTTCAATAATAGTCTTAATGAACATAACACCCACCATAAGAATTACTCATAACCCAACAGCTTATATTCTTGATTGTTTCCTTAAAAAAAGCTAAACATAACAAAAAGAATCAACTCTAATTAATGCATAAAAAACCTTCCTAAAAGATAATAATTGAGAGTGAATCAAATTGTTAAAAAAACCCGAATTATTAATGCCTGCAGGAAACCTTGAAAAACTAAAGATAGCTGTTAATAATAAAGCGGACGCAGTTTATTTTGGA
>JAQVQA010000015.1:6133-8610 GCA_028701835.1 Candidatus Iainarchaeum sp. | reverse complement strand
AGACTACTTTCAATGAAAGACCTAACAACTTACAATATGCTTGAAGAATTAATTAAAGCAGGAGTGGATTCATTCAAAGTAGAGGGAAGATTAAAGAATAATGAATATATCCAAAATGTTGCAAGAGTATATAGAAAAACTATTGATGGTTACTTTGATAAAAAAACAAAACCAACAAGCGAAGAAATAAACGAGATGAAAAAATCCTTCTTAAGAGAAAATAGTTCACTTTATTTGAGTGAAGAAAAAGAAGTTACAACAAGAAATGTTTCAGGGAGTGCAGGAATACTCGCGTGCAAAATAATTTCTTTTAAAGGACAAGATTTGCTTGTAAAAACATTCTTTGAAATAAAAAGAAGTGACAAATTAACTCTTGTAAAAGACGAGAATTACTCTAGCTTCTTTATTAAGCAAATAATTGAAAATGGAAGCGAAACTCAAAGTTCAAACAAAGGAAAAACCATTTTAATTAAAACAACTTACCCTAGACCATTTCTTAATATAGGAGACGAATTATTCTTTACTACTCCAAAAAAAGCTGAAGAAAAGAATAATCCAATTATTCATTACAATTTAAGCATAAATTCTAAGGTCGGGGAAGAAATCAGATTCAAAATAGAAGTGCCTGCACTAAAAAGTTTTGGAAAAAGTTTTATTGAAGGAAAAAGCAATTTTATAACAGACAAAGCCCAAAAAACACCTACTTTGAAAGACACAATCAAAGATAAAATATTTAAAGAATTTTATTTTTTGACTCCAAAAGAATTTAACTGCAATGTGAGTGAAAACGCATTTATTCCTTTAAGTGAACTAAAAGAATTAAAGAGATTAATTGAATTAAAAACAAAAGAAGAACTCCTGCCAAATAGAAAAACCCCTATTGATTTTGATTTAAAATCTAGAGAAATATTTAATTTAATTAAATTAAATAAAAAATCTCACAATCTTAATTCAAAAAAAGAAAAAGATTATTTTATATTTATCGAAAAATACCAAGAAGAACTACTAAAAAATTTTGATGTTCAAAACAAAACAATTGTTAATCATTACATTAACAATAAAAGTGAATTCGGCGAATTTGTTAAAACCCAAAACATAATGAGTACTATTGAATTAAAAGAATTTGAAGAGAAGATTGATTCTAAAAATAAATTATTTTGTACAAATTTAGGGTCCTTAAAAATAGCTCTTGACAAAAAAATTGACTTCTTTATTGAACGCGAAATGAATTGCTTTAATTCACTCGCAGTAATATTTTTCATGGAATTGGGTGCTAAGGGAATAATCCCTTCAATAGAATTATCCCTAAACGAAATTAATTCACTACCCTTTAAAGAAAAACTAATCCCCCTAATTTACTTCTACCCACTCTTAATGACTTCAAAAGCATACGAGAAAAATGATTCTATTGGAAGAAACGATTTTTTGCTTAAAGACAGAAAAGAATTTGTTTACCAAGTAAAAAACGAGAATAAATTATTAAAAATATACAACCCTCTCCCTGTAGACATGGCTTATGAATTAGAAAAATTTAATTCATTTAATATAATAGGCATTGATTTCAAAGCAACAACAAGCGAAGAAATTAGAGAATTCTTAAACTATTTAGAAGCAAAAATAAATAATACTAAAATAACAAAGAAATCTAAATTCACTCGCGGACACTATGAAAAACCAGTAGAATAAATTGACGAAAAAAAAGCTTGGAAAAATGACAACTGACGAAAGGATTATTAAGGAGTTAGCTAGTATTACTTTTAGAATGGATAAATTATCAATGACTATTGCAGGAGAAATTACTCTCTCAAGTGACCCGGGCGGCTCAATGAAAAAGTGGAGGGAAATATTTGCAGTTCACCAAACCGAACTCGCAACCCACTTAAAAGTATCCTCTTCAACAATATCAGATTATGAAGGAGGAAGGAGAAAAAACCCAGGAATAGCAGTTATCTCAAGATTTGTAAACGCTTTAATGGAAATTGATAAATTAAAAGGAGGCAAAGTAGTTAAACAACTAGAAAAAGACTTTGCACAAGAAGAGAGTAGTGCTTTTGATTCTCACGAATTCACTTCAGGAATAAAAGCAACTGAAGTAGTCAAAAAAATTAATGGAAACATAATTTGCTTACCCCATAAAATAAAAGAAGAAACTGTTTTTGGTTACACTATAATTGACTCAATTAAAGTAATTCTTGAAGTACCGGTTCACGAGTACATGATGCTCTACGGAAAAACACCTAACCGAGTACTAATATTTCGCCACGTAGAAAATGGCAGAAGCCCAATGATTGCAATAAAGATAGGTAGATTCTCAACCGACATGAAACCAAGCATGATAATACTTCATGGACAATTCTCTACAGAAAAACCAGTTGACCCAATCGCAGTAAAAATAGCTGAAAGCGAAAAAATCCCTTTAATTACAACAAGCATGCCAATAGAAGAAATGACTAAAGCCCTAAGCGAATTTGAAAAGT
>JAQVQA010000015.1:0-6033 GCA_028701835.1 Candidatus Iainarchaeum sp. | reverse complement strand
CCTTTGTTCGAACCAATCCAAAGATCAAATCCGTGAGGAGATTTAATTGTTTTAGTTATTGCAGAAAGCGAATCAGTTGCTTGTTCTTCTAACAAAAAATTTTTAGTAACTTCAAGCATACTCTCTGCTTCACTCAAAGAACCAGCTCTTAATTGAATAATAGCCTCCCTATAATTTGAAACAACCTTCATACAAGGATCGCAAGAAACTTTATTCAAAGAAAAAGAATAATGCTTTATTTCCTCTACTAAAACCCCATCCAAAAAACCAGCTACTTTAATTTCTGCATCAAAATCAATCTCAGTAATTGGTTCAAGAGAAATATTTACTTTAGGTTGATCAAGATTCATTAAGAAATGAACTTTTTTTGCAACCTCTTCACCCACTGCTTCAAGATTATAAGCTCCCCATTTACCCTTAACCTTCATCTTCCCGCACTTAACACAAATTTCAATATTAATATCCCTAACCTCAAAAAGAGAATTACGCTTCAAAAAACATTTTTGACACATCCCCTTAATTAAAGAATCAGTAACATCCCCACACTTAACACAAAACCTTTCAAAACTCATTACAAACCAACTACCCTAAATAATTTTAAAAAAAAAATTAAACTAACTTAACTAAAAAAAATAAAACTAAGAAACTAAAAAAAACTTTTATCCAAAATAAGTTCTTTTTCCTGTTTCAAGTCGAGTCGCCTTAACCCCAGTAGCAGAATAAATTGATTTAGAAAAAACATCCATTACTTTCTTATCACCATGAACCATAAAAACTTCTTTAGGATTCCACTTCTTAATTGATTTAACTAATTCACTTTGAGACGGATGAGCAGAGAAATCAAACTTCTCATACCTACAACCCGCTTTAACTACAGTCCCAGTATTCTCATCAAGCAAAACTCCTTTTTCTAGTAATTCTCTTCCAGGAGTACCATCTGCTTGATAAGAAGTTAAGTGAATTTTGCTCCTAGGATCATTAATTATTTTTTTTACATAATGCATTACTGGACCACCATGCATCATACCCGAAGTTGAAACAACAATCCCTGGATTCTTTAAAGCCCTAGTCCTACCCTGTTTACCCATAATCCACTCAACAGAATTAAGAGCCTTCTTCAACCCTTTTGGATCCTTTAACAAATCAGGGTGACGAAAATAAACTTCAGAAACCTGTTTAGCCATTCCATCAAAATAAATAGGTGCATCAATATTATACTTAGAGAGAATATCAATAATCTCTTGACTCCTCCCAATAGCAAGAACAGGAACAATAGCCCAACCGCCCCTCTCAACAGTACTCTGAACAGACTCACAAAAAGCCTTCTCTTCTAGTTTCCTATCAGCTTGCTCCCTATCACCATAAGTTGATTCAGTCATTAAATAATCAACTTCCCCCACGTTAAGATTACACCCCGAGTGGAGTTGAGTCTCATCAACCTTATAATCCCCAGTATACAAAAAAGTTTTGTCCTTATAAGTGAATTTACTCAAAGCAGAACCAAGGATATGCCCAGCATCAAAAAACTCTAAAGAAGAATCATTACCCAAACTCAATTTCTTATTATAAGGCACAATAAAATTATGCTTATGTGTTCTCTCAATCTCTGCCTTATTATATTTAGGAGCAACACCCTCAAACTCAGCAATTTTAATTGAATCCTTCCACAAAATATCTGCAAGTTCAAGAGTAGCTTGAGTCATAAAACTCAAACAATCAGAATTCTTATAAAAATAGGGTAACAAACCAGAGTGATCCAAGTGAGCGTGCGAAATAATTGCTGCCTTAACATGCTCACTAACCTCAAGAGGATATTCAACAGCATCAATATTTAATTTAACTCCATAATCCAAGAGAAACTTTTCCCCAAAATCTAGAATAAATGCACTCCTACCAACCTCTCCACAAGCACCAAGACCAGTGAGAGAAAAAGAATTATTATTAACCATTTCAAATCAATCCGAATTAAAAAAATAAGAGTAAAGGAGTTTATATGCTTTTGCACTTAAAAAAAAATTAATTCCCCCACCTCTTTTTTTTGATTTCCCTTCTAAAAGGAATTCTTTTCCCCACATTAACTTGATTTCCTTTAACTCGAGTAGAGAAAATTAAAGGAAGAGTAATTGACAAAAAAATTGTGGATAATATTGCAAAAACCCCTGCAAATAACAAAACCTCTTTTGGCATTAAAGGATGCGTTTTTAGAACATAATCAAAAAAATCGCCAATCGAAAATACTATCAAAGCCAATAACACATCCCTAACCCTAAAATCAAATAACTCAAAAAAAACTATTACTTCAAACAACAATATTAAGTGAACCAAAGCAACCCACCATAAAGGAAGAATAGAACCACTCAAAATCAATACAAAAATAGTCCACAAAGAAAATTTAACACTAGCAACTATTGATAAAAAAGAAAGCCACCTAATTTTTATTCCAAAAGAAAGTAAAATAACAATTAACCCAAACAAAATCGCGGTTAGTGGACAATCAGCAATAAAAATCCAAAGCCAAACAGGAGAAGAACTTAATTGACTAGCATAAAAAGAGAGTGAATAAATCCCTGCAACAATATTAACTAAACCCAACGCAAAGAGAAAAAATTTGTTGTGAATAAAACTAAACATTAATTAAACAAATAAAAAAAAGAAATAAAAAGAATTGCTTTTTTAAAAAAAACAATTCCTTTTACTTACAAATTACTTTAACAACTACCACTAGCAGTATTATTACTCTCACTCAAAGTAACTAAACAATCTTGAGGCACTGAATTAAATGCTTCACAAACAGCATTCTTCATAGCATCCGCAGTTCGAGCAACATTAATCTTTGCTCCATTAATTACTAATGTAGGAGAACCTTGAACACTATTTGAATTAGCTTCTGTTTGAGCCTGCATAAATAATTCTTCCCCTTGGGACTCAACACAACTCATAACTTCTTTTGAATCAATCCCTAAAGAAGACATTATTTTTTCAGATTCAGTAGCATCACACTCAACAGTACCTTGAACTGAACACTTTGGATAAACTTCTTTTACAAATCCATCCGCATAACTCCAATACTTTTCAGGATACAATTCTTGAACACACAATTGAATCTTGTTTTGTTGAGTTTCAAAAGCACCGTGACCATCATAATAAGGAACTATAATAAAATCTGCTTCCTCTGACAACAAATTCGCAACCTCTACTAAAGGCCCTTGTGATTGAACTCCGTAAGGACAATAACCCCAAACGAATAACTCGACAACTGGTTTATCTGATTTAGGAGCAACCTCAACAGGCTCTTCTTCAGCTACAGGCAATTCCAAAGGAGTGTTCAAATCAAAAGCTGCTTGAACTAAAAAAACCTTGTTCTTGTTAGCATAAACACTACCTTGACTAACAAGTGATTCATTCTCATAAATCTCAAAAGGCATTTCAAACAACCCCACACTAATCTCAGTAGCACCAGTTATTTTTGCCAAAACTCCTTCCTGACCTAACAAATTAGCGTTAATATAATCCTCTACCTCAAGTTTTAAAGCAGTTGAATCAACTAAATCCAAATTAACCTTTTCTTGTTGAGCAAATTGACTTTGAGCAACGCCAAACCCTGCCCAAGTTGATACTATTGCAGTTGCTATCACTAACGCTGCAATGAGCAAAATTGTGTTCAATTCAAAACCGAGTATCTTTGAATCCTTCTTTGACTCAATTTTTGAATTCTCTGCCTTATGCTCGCTAGCAGAACTATGTTTTTTGTGCTTTGACATAAATTATTACCCCCTATTTCTTGTCAAACTAAATTTAATTACTAATACAATCTCCTTGCGTACAACCGCAAGAAGAACCAATGCAATAATCCATGTTGTGAACCTCACAATCAACTCCAGTACAATTAGGATTCATACAACCCTCAATTACTGCAGGAGAAGCTCCAATCAAATTATTTAAAGCACACAAGTCACTTGACTCTGGCCCGTAACAATTTCCATAATAATACCAATTATAAAGTCCACTAAAACCAATCCAAGCACTCCAAATAAGTGAAGCAATCATAAAAAAAGTTATTATCCAAGAAATTAATTCAAAATTCTTGAAAACAAATCCTCCAAAAGGTTTATTGAACCTCGCTAACTTGGTTGTAATCTTCATCTTCATTTTTTTGTCAAAAGAAGTAGTGCATTTTCTTAGAGTAACCCTCTTAGTTACACAATCAAATGCCTCAAAGAAATAATTTCTGTACTTTGCAGAAACTAAACCAAGTAAAGCAAAAACAATCAAAGCAACTACACAAATCATTTAAATCCGACTCGCCATGAACCTTGAAAAAAATTGAAAGAAAATGCTTAAAAAGAAGACATTTTCCTTCTATTCTCCAAATTTAAAAAAATATTATTCTTAACCAAACTTTTGTTTTAATTCAGTTATTTTTTTATCCTCTAATTTTTCAAATAATATTCCCTTAGGAGTAATTACCCTACCCTCTTCAACACCTTTAAAAACTCGCTCAAAACCTATTTTTAGAATATCCTCTTTCTCACCCAATATTTGGAATATTTTTTCACAAGCACTTGGAGTAAATGGATAATAAATAACTGCTAAGAGTCTTGCTAAATCCAGACAATTAGCAATAGTAATCCCTGCCAAAACAGGATTCGTTTTAACTTCAATCCAAGGTTGCTTTTCTTGCAAATACTTATTACCAAGAGAACTAATTTCATTTGCCTTACTCAACGCATCCCTAATCTTAGTAGAAGATAAAAGAGATTTATACTCTTCAACTAGAGGCCTTGCTTTTTCTAACAACTCGTGATTCGATTTAGGAGTAATTGAATTAAAGAATTTTTCGTTCTGCATAACAACCCTATTAACAAAATTCCCGAAATTCCCTACAAGCTCATTATTCACTTTGCTTTGAAAATCAATCCACTCAAATTGAGTATCACCCGACTCGGGCCTAATTCTAAACAAATAATACCTCCAAACGTCACTAACTATCCCAGTATCTTTCGCAGCGTCACCAAACACACCAATACTCTTGCTCTTTGAGAACTTCTTATCTTCATAATTCAAGTAATCAGTCGAAGCTAAGTAATTAACTAAATTATAATTCTCTCTTGTCCCAATTAAGAAAGCGGGGAACATTATTGAATGAAAAGGCACGTTATCCTTCCCCATGAATTGGTAAAGTGAAACATCTTTACCCATCCACCAATCCCTCCAATCCTTTCTATTCTCAATAGTGATTCCAATATAACCAATTGGAGCATCAAACCAACTATAAAAAACTTTATTCTCCCACCCTTCTAATGGAATCTTTACTCCCCACTCTAAATCCCTAGTAATACACCTCTCTTTCAAACCTTGCTTGAGCCATTGCTCTGTAATTGAAATTGCGACATTACTCCACTTACTTTTACTCTCATTAAACCACTTAATTAAATCAGGTTCTATTTTTGGTAAATCAATATAGAGGTGCTTAGTTTCTTTTAGCACAGGAGTAGAACCATCTAACTTTGAAATCGGATTAATTAATTCACTAGGATCCAAGAGTTTTCCACAAGCATCACACTGATCCCCCCTAGCCCCACTCGCATGACAATTAGGACACTCCCCCTCAACGAAACGATCACTCAAAAATTTTTTTGAAGGTTCTGAATACAATTGAGTAATTGTGTGTTCTGTTATGAATCCATTCTCATAAAGCTTTGTAAAAATATGCTGAGTGATTTCTGCATTTTCTTTTGAAGACGTTCTTCCTAAACAATCATAACTAGTTTGAAACCAATCATAAATACTTTTGTGAATTGCAAAATATTTGTCAACAAGTTCTCTTGGAGTAATTTTTTCTTCCAACGCTTTAAATTCCGCAGTAGTACCATGTTCATCAGTACCAAGAACAAACAAAACTTCTTTTCCATCCAACCTCATAAACCTTGCAAAAGCATCCGCACTCAAAACACTACCAATTAGGTTCCCTAAATGAGGAACATTATTAACATAAGGCAAAGCACTTGTTACTAAAACTTTATTACTAACCAC
>JAQVQA010000014.1:6681-17440 GCA_028701835.1 Candidatus Iainarchaeum sp. | reverse complement strand
AAATATAATCAAATCAATTAATTTAATTGATTAATTAGGTTAATTAATTTTTTTTAAGAATTATTTTATTAACTTTCTTCTAAAGCCATGTTAACAAGCATGTTTGAATAAAATTCACTAATCGTTTTATGTGAACCAAAAAGACTTGCTTTTCCCGCCATTAAATTTATTTTTACGCCAGGAACATAAATAACTACTTTTGCCCAAGGAGAAGCCAAAATTAATTGAATCAAAAGCGAGATATTATCCCCTTCAACAGAGATAGTGCTTTGTTTAATCCAATGAGAAGGAACTTTGGATAAGATTGACTCATCTTTGGTTTCAACCAAAATTTTTTGACCATTACAATACTCAATTAATTTATCAACAAAGTCAACATCAAAATTAATTAATAAAGAGTCATTAAAATCAACTTCTTTTAGTTTATCTATTTGAGCATCTAACAATTCACCCATTTTTTTTAAATATTTTCTTTTTGATTTAATTTCTTTTCTTAATTCAACTAAATCATTTATAGTAAAAGAAGAATTGTCTTTTGCATTACGAAGCAAGTCACTATCTTCAACTCCTCTTTGCAATAAAACTACAAGCAATTTAACTACTTCATCCAGATTATCAATTGGTTTTTTCATACCTTGATTTAATTTTAGAACAAGTTTGTCTTTCATCTCAACACTCATTGAAGACAAACCCTTATCGGTAATGAAAAACTTTAAACCATCTTTTTTGATTAATCCAAATGAAGACATATCCTTTAACCCCCTCATTAAAGCAGATTTTGCAGAGGCAGGATTCTTGTACCTTAAAGAAAGTTTAGTATAAATGTCATTATAAGTAATGCCAGGGTTTTGCTTTATTAAAAGCAACAAAGAATTATTTAAAGTCATGAGAAAAATAACACTAAAGAAGTATAATAAACATGATTATAATTAACTAATAAACAAAGAGTCCTAAAACTGGTTAAATAATATTTTGTATTTTTACAAGACTAAAACAAACAAAGAATAAAAAAATGAGAAAATAATTAAAAGAAAAAAAAAGAAATAATTGGCTCAAATTTTATTGTTGAGCCACTTTCTTCATTCTCTTTCCTAAAGAATAAGGTATTTTTTGTTTGCATTCAGTACATTCAGCAACAAAAGTAGGTTTCTTGTTTTGCTTTTTAACAAAAACAACATACTTATACTTACCCATATACCCATGCCCCGTATTTCTTTCGTGTCTTCTATTACCAGCAGCCATAGTTCGCTTAGCAGCGGATTTAAACTCTTTAAGCTTGTGCTTTGTATGTTTCTTACACTTTTTACAATAAAGCTTCTTTTCTTTTGGAACTTTCATAAACTCACCAAGTCAATAAAGAGAAAGTAAATAAGAAGGTTTTAAAAGGTTCTTAAAGGGGTTAAAAAAATAAAAAAAGAATTTAATTAAAAAAAACAAGTTATAAAAAACACTTTATTAAAAAAAGTTTTTAATTCCAAACACAATTTTTCTTCAACGCAAAGTAATTTAAATATCAGTTACTTAATATTTCAAGTTTTAGGGTGAAGAAAATGATTTTATCAAATTTATTCGCAAGTTTACTGCAACTAATTTTCAAGCCAAAAATATGGTTTCCCTTAATTGGAATGCTAATAATTTCAACTGCAACTACTGCTGCTATGAGTATTATTCTTCAAGGACTTATTCTTGATGTAACTATTTATTCAAATATTTTAGAATTACAACCAGTTTTCAGTGTTTTTTTAACACAATATTTTTTAGAAATTATTTTTGCAATAATATTAGCTTTTTTAATGACGGTACTAGGAGTAATATCTTTCATGAGCACTTCAAGAATTGCTCAAGGAGAAAAATTAGTAAAAGCGATTAACAAATCAATGAATGAATATCAAAAAGCATTCGGAATAGCATTAATATTTTGGGGAGCATTTATTTTTGTAATATTCTTGGGAATGATTTTGAGTATAATTGCAGGATTTAATGAACTAATCGCAATCGCTTTGTTAACAATACTCTTAATAGTATTTACAGTAGTTTTCGTTAAAGTAGTGTTTGCTTTACCTGCACTAAATAAGAATGAATTAAAAGAAGCAATTAAATCTTCGTGGAAATTCACAAATAATAAATTTTGGAATTCAATAATTTATTTATTATTAATAGGAGTAATTCTTGTGATTTTAGGAAGTATTTTTTACCAAATTGAATTATTACTTGAAGGAAACGTTATAGAATTAATTGTACTAGCTTTATTTGAAACTTTCCCAAGTTTATTTTTTATAAGTGCAATTACAAATTATTTTTATTCAAAACAGTGAATTAAATGACTAGGCTAATAAAGCTCTCTTTGAAAAACTTTAAATCCTTTAAAAAGGCAGAGATACCTCTCAGCAAGGGTTTTTCAGCTATTGTCGGGAGTAATGGATCTGGAAAAAGCAATACTCTTGACGCATTACTCTTTGTATTAGGAATAACTTCCCTTAAGACCCTTAGAGCAGGAAAATTAACTGATTTAGTTAATACTAATGCAAAAGAAAATTATGCAAAAGTAGATTTGTTGATTAGAGATAAAGATAAACAATACGAAGTTAGCAGAATGATTGATAAACAAGGTAAAAGTGTTTATCGATTGGATGGAAAAAGAACCACTTTAAATGAAGTAAGTTCTCTTTTAGTTGAACTCGGAATTGATGTAGACGGACACAACATTGTAACTCAAGGAGATATAACCAAGATAATAGAAATGTCTTCTATCCAAAGAAGAGAAATAATTGATTCAATTGCAGGTCTAAGTGAATTTGATTCTAAAAAAGAAGAGGCTATTAAAGAACTTGACAAAGTTGATTCAAAAATAAAAGAAGCAACAATTATACTAAATGAAAGAAATGAGTTTCTAACTGATCTACAAGAAGAAATGCGAGCTGCAAAAGAATATAAAGAACTTGAAGAAGAAAAGAAAAAAACAAAAGCAACTATATTTGAAAAAGAACTTTATTCGCTTGAGAAAAAGACTCTAGATTTAGATAATGAATTATCAAAAATGAATTCTGAGAAAAACACTCTTGATGATAGAATTATCCAATATCGAAAAGAATTACAAGAATCAAAGTCAAAATCAGAGGAACTTTCACGAAAAATGATTAAAGCATCGGAGCACACTTACACTACAATAGGAAGAGAATATGAAGAGAAGAAATCAAAGTTTTTGCTTGAACAAGAAAAGATTGATTTAAATAAGAAACAAATAAACAAAAATAAAGAAAAAATTGATTTGAATAATGATACAGCTAGAAAAATAGTTAAAGAAAAAAATGAAATTGAAGAAAAAATTAATAAAATATATAATGAAAAGAAATTAATTGAGGAAGATTTGAAGGAAATTGTAAAGAAAAAGAACGATCTTGAATCAATAGTCAGAGAAAAAAATGTTGATTTGCAAAAAAAAGAAAAAGAAATAGAAGAAATTGAAAATAAAATTGAAAAACTAAAAAAAGAATCATTTAATGTAGAATTAATAACAAAAAATTTTGAAAAACAAAAAATATTTAACGAAAAAAAGTTTTCTGAATTATTAAAAGAAGAGAGTGAACTTTTAGAAGAAAAAAATAAAATTGAGGATAAGAAAAAAATTTTGAATGCGCACTTAAACAAAAATCCAGAAAAGGAACTAAATGAACTTGAAGAAAAAATTAGCCAACTTTATGAAGAAAAGAGTTTCTTAAAGGGAAAGAAAACACAAGAGGAAAAAGCATTGAATGAATTAAAGAAAGTCTCTTCACAATGCCCTACTTGCGATTCAATCTTAAATGAAGCTAAAAAAAATTTGTTAATAAGTCTAAAAGAGAACTTAGTAAAAGAATTTACTATTAAAGAAAATGAAAAATCCAATTTAATCAGTGATTTGAAGAAAAAGGTTGAAGAAACAAAAGAAATAATTAGATTAATTTCAAAAATAAGTTCCGAGATAATGCATGAAAAATCCATTATAACTAGAATTGATGATTTAAATAATAGAAAAATAGATTTGGAGAAAGAATTAGATGAGACTTTTATAAAAAAAGAGTTTGAAAAAAGAGATGAGTATATAAAAAAGATAGAAATAATTACAAAAGAATTAATAGAGTCAAAAAAACAATTACACTCAATAAGAAATCAAAATATTTTTGAAGAATATTCTCTAGCAAATAAAAAAAATGAAAGTCTTCTACATAATAAGAGTGTTTTAGATAATAACTTAAGTGAATTAAAATCAAGACTTGATAACATTTCCGCAAGAGAAGATGATGCAGCATTTGAAAATAATGCTCTTCAAAGCGAAATTGATGATTTTAATAATGAGATTAAAAATAAAGAAAAATTAATTGATGAACTAAAAGAGGAAGTATTATTAAAAGAAAAAGAATTAATTGAAGCAAAGAAGAAAAATGCCATTCTATCTGATGAAAAGGAATACTCTGATAAAAAAATTGATAAAATTGAAAAAGAAATTTGGAATGATTCAGGAAAGGTAAAGAAAATAGAAATTAGAATAAACGAATTCAATATTGAAAAAGGTAAAATAAGCGTTAGACAAAGTGACTTAATTGAAGAAAAAAAGGAATTTGAAGGCATAGCCCCTTATACTTCAAAAAGTCTTGAAGAATGTAAAGAAAAATTATCTTTTATTGAAAAAAAGCTAAGTGAAATAGGCGCAGTTAACCTAAAAGCAGTGGACAATTTTAATGAACTTAAAAAAGAAGTTGACGACATTCAACAAAAAGCTGATAAACTTTCAGAAGAAAGACTTGCAGTCCTTGATATGATTGACAAAATAGAGATAAAAAGAACAGGAGTTTTTATGGATTGTTTCAATGAAGTTAATAAAAATTTCAAAGAAATATTCTTTAACTTTTTCAATGGAGAAGGAGATTTGAGTTTCCAAAATCCTCAAAAACCACTCGAATCAGGGTTAATAATTGATGCTAAACACAAAGGAGGAAAACTGTTAAATATTGATTCAATGAGTGGGGGAGAAAAAACTTTAACAGCACTTGCTTTTATGTTTGCAATTCAATTATACCACCCCGCCCCATTTTATGCATTTGATGAAGCTGATGCAGCACTTGATAAAGAAAATTCATTAAAAATGAGTAATTTAATTGAAAAAATTGCTGAAAAGAGTCAATTCATCGCAATTACGCATAATGATGTAATAACAAAAAAAGCTCATCAAATAATTGGAGTTGCTAGAGCAAAAGACGACAGTTCAGTAATAGGATTAAAGTTAAAGAATCAACAAGATGATGAATTAAAAGAATTAGAAAAATTTGAGTCAAAAAAAGAAGATTAACTTAATCTAAAAATTCTAATAATTGCCTTATCCATACCCTAAAACACATATCCTAATAAAAAAAATATTAAATAATTAAAGTATTAAACTTATTATTTGACTAAAAGAAAATGTTTATTATATTAGACAAATGACATGAGGGATGAATAAAAAAATGATAAATAAAATAAATTTTTTATTAAAAAAAAACTATTAGAATTAACTTATTAATAATTAAAGCCAATATTTTTAATCAAAACCAAGTTTTTGTCTTCCACTAGAGTTTTCTTTAAATTTTTTAATTGTCTTATTTTTGTAAGCATATCTTCTAAGAATTTTTTTTCTTTTAATCTTTTCTTTTTCTTCATTTTTTTGTTCTTCTTCAACTAACTCTTCAGTACCTTTTATCCTTTCCTCTTCTTTTCTTAGTTTTGAAAAAAACTTTGAAAAAACAGATTTTTCTCTCCTCTTTTCCCTTAACTCAATTTGGGCTTGTTTTAAATCAAGTTTAATTACACTAAGTTCACTAGATAACTGTTTTTGACTACGCTCATAATCTTCAGGAATTATCAATCCTTCTTTATAATGTCTTTTAATATCAACTAAAGCTGATTGTAAAGCACGTTCTTTTGCCTTCAAATCTTCTAAAGACAATTTAATTACAGAATTTTTTGTTTTTTTAGAATCAATTCCTTTTTCAAGTTCTTCTTCATATCTCCTCTTCATAAAAAAGTATTCAGCATCAGATATTTTTTTTCCAGATAATGCTTTGTCTAAGTTAACTAAAACCATTTTTAGTTTATCTCTTCTTGAAGAATAACTTAAATCTCTTTTAGTTGAATTAGTAATTAACCCAATTATTAAAACCATTATTAAGAGCAAAATAACTATTAATAAAACTGCAACCAAAATTAATTGAGAAGGATCAATAACTCTATTATATTTTACTTCAACAAAGGTTTCCTCAACAACATATTCTTCAAACTCATTAAAAGCAATATATTCTAAAACGATTTCTCTAGCACTCGCCAAATTTTTGCTTAAATATAATAAATCATAACTAGTTTCAATACTTGCATTATACTCCATCATTTGATCAAGATTTTTTTTAAAAACAGCATTTTCATAATAAAATTTTGAATGATCAAAGAACATGTTAGCCCAAACAGAATCAAAATTTGATCCTTTATTAATGTCAGATTCTATTAAATTAAACATTTTATCATAAGAAAAATTTTTTCTGTTTGCTTCTGACATTATAAAAGACTCTGCAAAAGCAAGGTCAAATAGAGCAGCAAAAAAATAATTATTGTCTCTAGAAATTATCGCTGAATGATACCTCCTCAAAGAGTCCTCATGAATTGAATCAGAAGCATTTGAATCATTCAAAATATTTTCTAATTCACTCATTTTACTATTAACTAATTCCTTAAAATCATTTGAATAAAACATCTTGTATTTTAAGATGTCTTTATCTGCTTGAACCAAAAAATCTTTTGAAACACTAATCCAAGCCTGTGCTGAAACATAATCATAAACTTTACCATATTGAATGTTTTGTTGAATCAATTTCTTTTCTTCTTCACTCAAAGGAGTATCTTGAGGAATAATTGCTGAAGAAGTTATACTATTCAAAGCATTTTCTGCATAAGCCATTCTTTGTTGAGCCCCAATAATCCATTCAAATTCATTAGCAGGGATATAATTCATTCTCAATTTAAGTTCATTAATTTCTTGTTTTAAGGAATTAACTTTTGTTAAAAGAACAGCATCATTTAATAACATTGATGGATTTTGAGCTATTTCTTTAATTGTTCCTGCAAGTACTCTTGAATTAAAAGCATAATTTGCTGAAGAATACAAATAATTTTGATCTAAGAATCTCTTAGACATTTCAACATTTCGCTTTGATTCACCATATTTTTGATAAAAATCAGCTAGTATTCTCTCTTCAAGACCACTTGAATCAAGAGCCTTTTTTGCAGATTCAATTACTAACTCAGCATCACTAATATAATTACTCGAAACACGTTTCATTGGAATTAAACTAGGTTCATAATTGATCGAATTTGGAATAAAAACTGTTGATGAAATACTAGAATCAACAATTATTGAATCAAAATCAGAGTAAGCATATTCAATTGCTTGCTTTATATTACTAACTTCAACTACTTTCATCCCAAGTTCTTTTGGTCCATACTCAAGTAAATTAACTGTATCAAAATTTTTTCCATCAACAATATCGGCTACAGCCTCTCCCAACGGAATCATGAATAACTTGACCCCTATTTTTGAAGCTGCTACTGCTTTAGCCCCAACACCACCAACCATTCCAATCGAACCATCAGAGTTAATTGTACCAGTTAAACCAATCCCCTCTTGCAAGGGTTTTTCAGAGAACATTGAATAAGCAAGTAAAGCCATTGCTGCTCCTGCTGAAGGACCATCAACTTCCGACGCATTAGCTCTTATATCAAAAATTAAATCTTTATCAACTAGCATAACACTAGTTTCTTTTTGCGCTATTTGAATAGCAATATTACCAGTTGTTTGAGTATCTTTTCCAACAAGAGAATTTGAAGTAATAAAAGCTGATTTACCAGTTCCTTGAATTGTTTGCATTATTAATTCAGCAGCCATTCCCTTATTGTCTTCAGTAACCGCAAAAATGTTTATTGAACCATAATCAAGAATGGCATAAACAGGACAAAGAACAAAAAGAAGCGAAACAAATACAAAAAAGATTTTATTTAAATAATTTAATTCCATGTCAAAATAAAAGAAGTTTTAGTATTAAAACCCTATCTTTTAAAAAAAAAATTAAGGATTATAAAAAAAAATTTGATTGCAAACTAATTTAATAGGGGAAAAGAGGGAGTAAACCAAAAATCACTTTAATTGGTACGCCACATGTTGGTGAGCACATTCCCTCATCAAAATATTTCCCCTACTCCAACTGGATTAATTCATAATTCACCCAGTCTCACAACTCTCTTGAAAATCAATTCATAACTTTTCTTAAGGAAACAAAATGATTTTCACTTATAATTGAGCTAATAGAATATAAAAACTAAGTTGAAATTAATTAACTGTAACAAATTTTTCGTCAAAAAAGTTAGACAACTGTGGAAAAAATAATATAAATAAATAGAATTTGAAAAACAATATTTGTCAAAAAAATGAAAAACCCCCATTACAAAACTATGTTTTGCCATTGAGCCCCGGGGTATCCGACGGGTTTTTCATGTTACAAAATGGGTCGCCACACCAACCAAAGCAAAAGCTTTGAAGGACATCGTGAATCAAGAGCTTCATAATGAGCAGCGGGATATTAAACCCATTTTGTTTGAATAAAATTAATTTTTAAAAAAAATAGTTTTGTTAAAATTAGTATTGGTTTTACCCAATACTAAAACTAACAATTTAAGCAAACACTTGGTGAAAGGATGCTACTTGAATGAATTATTCATCCGAATAGTGCTCCAAGACCAGCTGCTGCTTCTTCTTCTGTCTTCTTCTCTTCTTTTGGTTCTTCCGCTACTGCTTGTGCGCTTGCTGCTGGTGCTGCCACCGCTGCAACTGCTGCTTTAGCTATAGCATCGTCTATGTTGATGTTCTTTAATGAAGCCGTCATTGCTTTTACTTTAGCTATATCAAACTCAACATTAGCTGATTTTAATACAGACTCGATATTTGCTTCACTTAGCTCTTGTTTTGCTGAATGGAGCAACATAGCTGCATATACATATTGCATACTTTCACCTCTCAATGTAAATTTTATTGTGTACCACTAGATTCACTAGGATTAGACTCACTAATTGCTTTATCTAAACCCGTAGCTTCTCTTTGTGCTTTAACAACTATCAATTCTGTTGAAACTTCATTGAATATCTCTGCATTCACTGACAAGTTAACCATTTGTTGATGTGCAAGAATGAATTTTTCAAACAATTCTTCTTCATCCATATCAAGTGCACTAGCAGAGTAAAACATATCATCGGCCTTATCAAGTACACCAATAATTTTCATTCCAATTTTCATTGGTTTAATATTTAACTTCCCTAAAACTTCAGCAACTTCTTTCTTTATAGGTTCTCCTTTTTTTGCAACAACCTTGTCTTTTGAGATAGAAATTGTTGGCCCAGCAACTTTGACTTCAAGTCCAGCCGCTTTTAGTGTTGAAAGAGCAGGTCCAGGAGGAAGACCAGTGTCTCCTGCTTGAACTAAAATATCATTATCAGCAACATCCCCTTCTCTTGCAGCAGCACTACCCTTATTCTTTTTAACAAAAGAGAATAATTCAAAAGGATTTATTTTTGAAAAAACTATTAAAACACTCTCGCTTACAATAGAATCAATTTTTGAGGTATCTACTCCCGAATCAGCAAAAGCTTTCTTAACTACCCTAGTCTTTGCAACCCTAACCTCTGCTTTTCCATTAAGTTTTTTTCTTAAAACAGAAGTAATACTAGCAGGCAAACCATTCAAAGTAGCTACTGCTATAACTGGATAATTTTTAACTAACTCAATAATTTCTTCTTTTTTTTGACTCTTCCATTTCTTTGTGTGAGATGTCATTATTCATCACCAACCTTAATTGCAGGACTCATAGTAAATTTAATATAAGAATTTTTTATATTCTGCTTTTTTTGAGGCAATGCATTCATTACACTCTCATAAACAACAAGCATATTCTCAACCATTAATTCATCCTTCATTTTTTCAGTTCCAATCAACGCATGAACAACAGGCATAAACTTTCCCTTTTTGTTAGAAACAGTTATTTGAGTTCTAGCTTTAGCCAAAGCTTCTTCAAACAAACCAGCACTAATAATTGGTTTAGGCATTTTTCCCTTAGGAGCTAATTGTTGACCTAAAAACTTTGCAACAGTAAGCATACAAGGTCCTTCAGCAAACAAAGCATCAAAAGAAATTAACTCTGCTAACTTCATTTTATCCTTAGCCAAAGCTTCAATCTCCTTATCATCAATAATTTTATCCACTTTACCTTTCAAAGAATTAATCATTTCATCAGTCTTAGCAAAAACAGCAACTTTCCCACTACCCTTACCAGTCGGGTGAGGCAAAGAAATTTTTAAATTAACTTGATTAGTTGGCTTCTTCATGTCAAGCCCAGTAAAATTAATCATTAACTCTACACTCTGTGCAAAATTCCTCTTAGGAGCAATTTCACGCAATTTTTTTAAAGCACTCAAAGCTGTATCTTTTCTCATTCTCTAACACCTTCCACCGAAGTGGTACTGCTCAAAAAATTTTTTTAAGCAACGGCCTAACTTAAAATTAGGCTTTTTATTATATAAGAAAAATGATTGTGAAAGGTTTATAAAGCTTAGGGGAAAGTTAACAAAAATAATTAACAAAAAACAAAAGATAAAATTTTATCACAAATTAACTTTCTTAAACAACAAATAAACTAAACTATTTTTATTTAAT
>JAQVQA010000014.1:0-6581 GCA_028701835.1 Candidatus Iainarchaeum sp. | reverse complement strand
AAACAACAAATAAACTAAACTATTTTTATTTAATGAAATTAGCAAACATTTAAAGACTTAAATAACTAAATACTAAATCATGCCTCTAATAGAACAAAAAGCTTGTCTTGATTACATTAGAAACAAATTTAATCACCCTACTTTTTTTCCAAAAAACAAAGGAGTTACAATTGGACTCCCTAACAAATTTATTTCACCAAACAGGAGAATATTTAACCAAGATCAATTCTATTGGGACACTTATTTTACTATCATTGGGGCACTTGATTTAGGAAAAATAAAACTTTCAAAAGGAATGGTTGAGAACTTAACTTATTTATACAAAAAATATGGAATAATTCCTTCAAGGAATAGATTCTACAATTTAGGTATTTCCCAACCCCCTTTTTTGACTTCAATGGCTTTTGAAGTGTATGAAAAAACTTTGGACAAAATGTGGTTAAAGAAAATTATTTTGGTTGCTGAAAACGAATTAAAGTCTTATTGGATGAAAAAAACTGGTGCAGGGAATCACTTAGTTACTAAAAACCTTTCAAGGTATTGTGATCACAACATTACTCACTCAACTGCTGAACAAGAATCTGGTTGGGATATGACTTCAAGATTCAAAGAAAACTGCATGCATTATTTACCAGTTGATTTGAATTCTTGCTTATATAAATACGAAACTGATTTAGCCCGAGCATTTGAAATACTAAACGATAAAGAAAAGCAAATAAAGTATTTGAAGAATGCTAAAAAAAGAGAGAAAGAAATGAGGAAATTAATGTGGAGTGAAAAAAGAGGATTCTTTTTTGATTATAATTATTATTCAAACAAACGAGCAAAATTTTATTCCCTTGCCGGATTTTACCCTATGTGGGCAAAAATCGCTACTAAAAAAGAAGCTAAGAAAATGATTAAACAATTAAAATTATTTAATGCGAAAGGAGGACTTGTGAATACACAAAAAGAAAGACTAACCCCAGAGTACAGGCAATGGGATTATCCTAATGGCTGGCCTTGTCAACAATTTATTGTAATTGAAGCATTGAATAATTATGGGTACGAAAAGGAAGCAAAGAGAATTGCAAAAAAATGGATTAACATGAATACAAAAATATTTTTGGAGACAAATAAAATGTGGGAAAAGTATGATGTTACTACCATGCAAATAGGAAAATCAGGGAGATACAAAACTCAATACGGATTTGGTTGGACTAACGGAGTATATATTAGATTATTAAAAAAATATCTAAAATAAAAAAAGAATCCTTGCAAAATGGAATTTAACCATCTTGCTAAGAATTAAAACTTTATTCAATCTTTTAATTCTGCATCCCATTTTCCAGAATCCACTGCTTTTTGAGCCTCTTTTGCATGCATTCCTTCAATAGTTACTCCCATAGAATTACATGTACCAATAACTATTTTTGCACAATTCTTCATTGAAACCGCATTGAGTTTATCATACTTTGTTTTTGCAATTTCAACAACTTGATTAATAGTCAAATTACCCATTACATCAGTCTTTGGATTCGCTGCTCCTTTAGCTGCTTTAGATTCTTTTTTAATTAAAGCACTAATTGGAGGAAGCCCAACTTCAATATCAAAAGTCTTGTTACTATTAATCTTTATTGTTACAGGAACTTTCATCCCGACAAGAGAAGCTGTTTTTTCATTAATTTTTGCAACAACTTCACCAATATTTACTCCAGTTGGTCCAAGTGCTGGTCCAAGTGGTGCTCCTGCAGAAGCGTGCCCTGCATCAACCATTACTTTCAATTCACTCATTTTTTATTCACCTTTTTGTTTTTTTGAAGCTTTTTTTTATAAATAATTCTTTGGTAAAAAAAAGAATGCACTCCTTTTTTTATCAAAAACGTGTAACTATAAAAATTGGCAAAATTCTTTGCCAAAATCAATTTTTTTTTAAATTAATTTATTTTCAAAATCAATTCTTTTTATTCAAATAAATTATTTTTAACACATTTATTGAACAATTTTTATGTTCTCTGCTTTTATTGTCACTGGTATTTTTACTGCAGCCTCTAAGAGCTCAACTGTCACTTCCTCTTTAGCAGTATTAATTCTAGTAATCTTTGCTTTCTCTCCCTTAAATGGACCCGAAATTATTTCAACTTGCATTCCTTCGTTTAGAGTCTTCATTAATGGTTTTGATTCAAGTAAACTTGATAGTTCTTCAATATTAACTGCTCCCTTAACTATTCCACTTCCCTTAATGTGAGGCGTATCAGTTATTCCTCTTCTAACAGTAATTTCATTATCAGCTTCAAGTAAAATATACCCTTTTAACCCTGGTACAACCGCAATTGAATAAATATTAAGTTCTTCCTTAGCTATTTTCGAACTCAAAATATCAACAACTAATTGTTCTTGTCCTACTGTTGTTCTAATCGGGAATATCATTTTTTAATCACCTTAACAATAATTAATTCAACTTTCGCCAAGAACATTCGCCCAGCTAAGTAAGAATAATAAAGAAACAACCATTTGAAAGATTTAAAAACCTGCTTATTAAGATTTTTTAAAAAACAAGTTTTTTTAGAAGTGAATTTTCCTAATAACAAACTCATCAAAAAAAAAAATTATAAAAAAATTTGTTCAAAACCCAATTCCAGTTAGTGCAAAGAATAAATATATTATAAAAGCAATTACTCCAATAGCAATTATTCCAATTGCTACTATTAGAGTCATTCTCTTGTATTCTTCCATAGAAGGTTTTCGTGATACTGTAAATATTCTTTTAGCATCTGCCACAAAGTTTTTTAGTTTTTCAACAGGATTCATTTTGTTTCACCAATAAAAAATAATTTAGAGGGCAATTATTAAAAGCCCTCGTTTTTTAAATTCACTTTAATTTTAAGTGAATTCAATTCCTAAATCAATTTCTTCACCAGCTTTTTTAGCATTCTTTCCACCTTCAAGGTAAGGGAATCTTCCCCCTGCAATTACAACCATCGCTTCAATGTGATTCTTTGGTAAATTTTGGTCAACCATTGCACCCCAAATTACGTGGCTTGAAGAGTGAATCTTTGTTGAAACTGTTTCTACTATTAACTCTGCTTCTCTTAGAGTCATGTCAGTTCCACCACTTACATTCACTAAAGCTCTATTAGCTCCAGAAATATCTACATCAAGTAGTGGCGAAGTTAAAGCATTTTCAATTGCTTCAAGAGCCCTTGCTTCTCCACTCTCTCCTCTTGAAGATTCACCAAGTCCAATCATTGCAGCTCCGCCCCTTGAAAGGATTGTTCTCAAATCCGAAAAGTCAAGGTTAATTAAACCAGGTTTTGTAACCATTTCAGTTATTCCTTTAACTGCATTAGTTAGCACTTCATCAGCTACCTTAAATGCTGCACTAATTGGCAAATCAGGCGCAATTTCTAGTATCTTATCGTTTGGAATTACTATAATAGTGTCAGTGAATTCTTGTAGTCTCTCAAGACCATACAAAGCATTCTCCATCCTCTTCTTTCCTTCAACAGTGAAAGGTAGTGTAACTACTGCAAGAGTTAGGGCTTTACAAGACTTTGCTATTTCTGCCGCTACCGGAGCCGAACCCGTTCCAGTTCCTCCCCCAAGTCCACAAGTGATGAAAACTAAATCAGAGTTCTTTAAAACCTCAGTTATTTCTTCTTGACTCTCTTTAGCTGCACTCTCTCCAACAGTTGGATCAGAACCAGCTCCAAGTCCCCTAGTTAACCTTTTTCCAATCAAAATTTTTTTATCAGATTTTGTAGTAAGTAAGTCTTGAGCATCAGTGTTTAATGCAAGAGTAGTCGCCCCTTCAATACCAACTTCCGCCATTCGCTCAATAGTATTACAACCACCTCCACCACAACCAATAACTAGTATCTTTGCTTTATTATGTTCAAGCATTTCAAGCAAATCATTATCTGAGTGAGTTGCACTCTTTTTCTTACTCTTATCCATTGACTTTCTCTCTTTAACAGATTCTTTCCCAGAAAACTGCTTTCCTAAACCCACACTAGGTTTTTGATGCACACTCGCTTTTTTCATTTCAGCTTGTGCACGAGCAATTGCTCCTCTAACTATGTGATCCATCAAACCTCACCCTACCTAAAAACGGCAAAAATTATACTAATTCACTTACAACTTGTTTAAAAACATTCCCAAAAATCAATTAAATTTAATTAAATTCCATAACTACTTTCAAAGAATATTTAAAACCAATTTTTAAATAATAAGGAACTTGATTCAAAGATTAATAAAAAAAGTCAAGTTCAAAACAAAAGAGACTATTGTAAAAAGCAAAAATAAAACTCCTAACAAAAATACTCTCTTGTTGTTATTCAAAAAATTATGAAAAGAATTGATTATTAAAAAAACCATTAACAAAACTGACAAAAACATTAACATAGAACTATTGAACATTGCAATGTCACTCTCACCCATAAAAGTTGCAATATAAATTGAAGCAAAAGGAGCTAGTACTCCAAATAAACCAAATAAAACTGTGAGAGAAACTCCTCCATTAGAATCCTTACCAAACATGCATATTTTAAGCAAAAAACTAGTATATAAAACTAACAATTCACTCTAATTAACATAAAAAATCAATTTTTCAAAAACAAAGAAAGTATTAATACTAGAAAGTTTTTAATTCATTAATGGATATTGTTAAACAAACAATTAAGGATATTAAATCCCTAAAAATTCAGGGTGCTAGTAATGTTAGAAGAAAAGCTATTGAAGCTTTATTAATTTCGTCTAATAAAAGCAAAGCAAAAAACGAGAGGGAGTTTAGAAGAGACTTTTTAAAAAATACTAGATTATTATCTACTTCAAGACCAACCGAACCAGAACTTAGAACAGCAATTAGAGTAATAAAAAAATCTATTTCAGAGAAAAAATTGAGTGTCAAAGAAATGCAACAAAAAATTAATGAGACTATAACAAAATACGATGTGAATCGAAGAAAAGCCATGGAACAAATGACTCTTTATGGAGCAAAACTAATCAAACCAAAGTCAACCATAATAACTATTTGTCACTCAAGCACTGTTGTTAAGATGCTAATCAAAGCGAAGAACAAAATAAAAAAAGTTTATTGTTGCGAGACAAGACCCCTTTACCAAGGGAGAATTACTGCAAAAGAATTGGCTAGTGCAGGAATTAATGTCACTCTAATTGTAGATAATGCCGCTTCAACTGTGATGAAAGAATGCAATTATTTTTTTTCAGGCTCTGACGCAATTTTAGCTGATGGGGATGTTATTAATAAAATTGGGACTAACCAAATTAGTTCGTTATGCAAAAAATATGATGTACTCCACTATGTAGTTGCTTCAACCCACAAATTTGAACCAGAAACTTTTTTTGGAAAAGATGAGGTTATTGAACAAAGAGAACTTAAAGAAATTATAAATAATAAAGATAAAAATTATTCAAAGAAAGTTAAATTAATTAACCCTGCTTTTGACAGGAGTGATTCAAAACAAATAGAAGGCATTATTTGTGAAAAAGGAATATTTACTCCAACTCAATTAACTTCAATGCTTTTTAACAAATTAGAGTTAGAACGAAAAGACAAGGATTTCCTCAAACTATAAAAAATGATTGATTAAAAGAATTAATAATTAGAATTAATTAAATATTAAAGAAAGTTGGTTAGAAATGGTTTTGAGTATTGATGAAAGGTATAATCTTATTACAAGAAACACTATTGAAGTTATTACAGAAAGCGAATTAAAGAATCTTCTTGAGAAAAAAGAAGAACCAGTAATGTATATTGGGACTAGTGTCACTGGGAGACCACACATTGGTTACTTTGTTTGGGCAACTAAAGTAGCTGATTTTATGAAAGCTGGGTTCAAAGCAAAAATTCTTCTTGCAGATGTACACGGTTCGCTTGATAATTGCCCTTGGAATTTACTTGACAATAGATACGAGTACTACAAGTTAGTGATTAGAGGAATGCTAAAAAGCGCGGGTGCAGATATCGAAAAATTAGAATTTGTTAAAGGATCAAGTTTCCAATTAAGCGAAAAGTATATGTTTGATGTATTAAAACTAAGTTCATTCACTACAGTGCACGATGCAAACAAAGCAGCTAGTGATGTAGTAAAAATGGGTGACAATCCTAAATTAAGTGGATTAATTTACCCCTTACTTCAAGCCCTTGATGAAGAATACTTGAGTGTTGATGTACAATATGGCGGAGTGGATCAAAGAAAAATACTTGTTTATGCTAGAGAAAATCTTCCAAAATTAGGGTACAAACCAAGAATAGAAATAATGACTCCACTAATTCCTGGACTCTCTTTAGGAGGAAAAATGTCCTCATCAGATCCCAATTCTAAAATTGATTTAATTGAAAAAAAAGAAGATATTAAAACAAAATTGAATAAAGCTTTTTGCCCAGAAAAGAGTATTGAAGGAAACGGAGTAATGGCTTTTATTAAATACGTTGTAATGGTTCACAAAACGGATAAAAAAGAAACTTTTGATATAATTCGCCCAGAGAAATTTGGGGGAAATATTTCATTTTCAACTTACGAAGAATTAGAAAGTTACTATCTTGAAGGTAAACTACACCCACTTGATTTGAAAAATGC
>JAQVQA010000002.1:33874-63353 GCA_028701835.1 Candidatus Iainarchaeum sp. | reverse complement strand
TTGCCTGTCTTACCTTTGCATGTGATTTAATTATGATTGGAGAATCTTTTTTTATTAGCCTTGCACAAGTAATAATTTTTGCTACAATTGCAAGTTTAGTTTTAAGAAAATTGAATCAGCCAAATTTGTTTTCTTATATAATAGCAGGAGTATTGATAGGCCCTCTTTTTCTTGGTTCAATGGATTTAAATTGGCTTAATTTACCATTTGAATTAGGGATTCGTGAGATTACTCCTGAAATACAGTTATTGTCTGAGTTAGGGACCGCTTTCTTACTTTTTTCAATAGGTATTGAGACTTCAGTTAAAAGACTTTTTAGTATGGGAAAACCCTTATTGTTTGGAACAATTTTTCAAGTAATTGGAGTTATTCTTGTTACACTCTTATTAACTTTTTTTACTGGTTTACTAGATTTTGAATCAGCTTTATTTGTTGGGACAATAATTGCTTTTTCTTCTACAATGATTGTAATAAAAATTTTAGCTGATTCTAAACAAACAAATACTTTGAATGGGAGGACCTTAATTTCAATTTTATTAATTCAAGATTTTTTAATAATAGTTTTTGTTCCTTTGCTTCAAAATTTTTCACAATTAACTAACCCTTATTTTTTCTTGCCTGTTATTGGAAAATCAGTTTTACTTGTTTTAATTGCTTTGGTTTCTAATAAACTTGTTTTCCCAAGTTTGTTTAATATTGCTTCTAAGGAAAATGAAGTTTTTTTCCTTTCTAGTATTTCTACTGCGTTTATTTTTATTGGTTTGAGTTTGGTTCTTGATATTCCTTTAACAATAGGGGCTTTTATTGGGGGTCTTGCATTAAATAATTTGCCTTATAATACAGCTATTTTTTCAAAAATAAGGGCTCTTAGAGATTTTTTTCTAACAATTTTTTTTGTTTCACTTGGGTCGAGTTTAGATTTTTCATTTAGTGGTTTAAACATTATTCTGGTTTTAATTATTTTAATCCTAATTTTTGTTTTCAAACCGTTAATATTTTTTATTATTAATTTATTATCTGGTTATGGTAGTAGGTTGAGTCTTGAAGCGGGTTTGAGTCTTGCTCAAGTCTCTGAATTTGGTTTTGTAATTGCAGGTCTTGCTCTTTCTTCAAAAATATTTTCTGAAGATTTGTTTTCTTTTATAGTAACTGTTTCAGCAGTATCAATGATTCTAACGCCTCATTTAATTTCTTTTGCACCATTAATTTCTAACAAAATAAGTTTGAATCTTAATAAATTATTTAAAATAAATCAAATTAAATTATTTAATCAAAGGATAGATGATTTAAGAAAAATTCCTCCTAAAGAAAAGTTGCATAAACATATAATAATAATAGGAGGTGGTTTGATTGGTAGGAAACTTGCTAGAAAATTAAAATTAAATAACAAGATTTTGATTGTTGATTCTGATCCTGAAGTTGTTGTTAGTGGAAAAAAAGAGGGTTTGCCTTTTGTTTATGGTACTAGTGAGGATGCTGAATTATTGGATGAACTTGATTTAGATGATAGTAAATTAGTAGTAATAACTATGGCAAGTCATAAGGAAGGAATTAATTTTGTTAATGCAATTAAGCGAGTTTATAAAAATACTTGTATTTTTGCTTCTTCAGCTCATTATTATGATTCACTTAATTATTACCAAAATGGAGTTGATTTTGTTTCAATGCCTTTGCTTGGAGGAATTGATGAGTTATACAAAAAAATTGATTCTTTTAAATCAAGAGAAAAGATTTTTTTGAGTGAGAAAACAAAAGAGTCTACAATAAAGTATATTAAAGAACAATCGATTGAAGAATTAAAATTTAAGAAAAAACTAATTGCTTAGCATTAACTAAAATTTATAATAAAACTAAAACTAATTGCTTAGTATTTTAATACTAAAGAGTAATAATAAAGAGTGTTGAAAGCAATAATAAAAATGAGTAATAAAAACCCTTCGTTCTTTTTTTTACTCAAAGAAGTTTTTTGAAATTATAGGGGTGTTTTTAATGTCAAAGATTTTGAGTGTAAAAGCTAGGGAGATACTTGATTCGAGGGGTAATCCTACTATTGAATGTGATGTAGTAACAGAAGAGGGTTTGTTTAGAGCAGCTGTTCCAAGTGGAGCAAGTACTGGGATTTATGAAGCACTTGAGTTAAGGGATGGGGATAAAAATAGGTATATGGGTAGAGGAGTACTCAAAGCGGTTGAGAATGTAAATAAATTAATTGCACCTCTAGTTGTTGGAATGGATTCAATTAATCAAAGAGAAATTGATGAGAAAATGATTTCATCTGATGGGACTAAGAATAAATCAAAGTTTGGGGCTAATGCGATTTTGTCTGTTTCAATGGCTGTTTGTAAAGCTGGGGCTCAAAGTAAAGGAGTTTCACTTTATAACTACATTAGTGAATTAGCAGGGGTTAGTGAAGTGATTCTCCCTGTTCCAAGTTTTAATGTAATTAATGGGGGAAAACATGCGGGTAATGAACTTGCAATGCAAGAATTTATGATTTTACCAATAATGGCCCCTAATTTTAGGGAAGGATTAAGATATGGTGCTGAAGTGTTTCATACTTTAAGAGGAATAATAAAAGAAAAGTATGGGCAAAATGCGATTAATGCAGGGGATGAAGGAGGGTTTGCTCCTAACGTAAAAGATGCTCATGAAGCACTTGACTTACTTACTCTAGCAATTAGAAAAGCAGGTTATGAAGGTAAAGTAAAGATTGGAATGGATGTAGCTGCGAGTGAATTCTTTGATTTAGAAAAAAAATTGTATAATCTTTCTTTTAAAAGTAGTGAAGCCAATTATAAGAGTGGAGAAGAATTGATTCAATACTATGAAGAGTTAGTGGAAAAGTATGACATTGTTTCTATTGAGGATCCTTTTGATCAGGATGATTGGGAATCTTATTCAAAATTAACTGCTAGCTTAGGAGATAAAATTCAAATTGTTGGTGATGATTTGTTAGTAACTAATGTAGAGAGAATAAATCAAGGTATAGAAAAAAAAGCGGTTAATGCTTTGCTATTAAAAGTAAATCAAATTGGTTCAATTACTGAATCAATTGATGCGTGCAAATTGTCTCAAAAATCAAATTGGGGTGTAATGGTTTCGCACAGAAGCGGAGAAACTGAAGACAGTTTCATTGCAGATCTTGTAGTAGGACTTAGAACTGGTGAAATAAAAACTGGTGCGCCTTGTAGGAGTGAAAGGTTAGCAAAGTATAATCAATTACTTAGAATAGAAGAAGAGTTAGGGGAAAAAGCAAAATATTCTGGAATCAATTTTAGGAAGCCTTAAAAACTTCCTAAATTTTAGAGTATTAAATTAAATAGATTTAAATCAAGTAAAAGTATTATTTAATTAAAAATTATTTTGAATTGGGTAAAGAGTTGTTTTTTGTGAGTAAAGTAATTCTAGTAATTAGGGATGGCTGGGGTTTTAGAAAAGAAACTAAAAATAATGCGATTTTTCAAGCTAGTACTCCATTTACTGACGAAATAATGAATTATTATCCCCATACTTTAATTAATGCTAGTGGGCCCGCAGTTGGTTTACCAAAAGGTTATCAAGGGAATTCAGAAGTTGGTCACATGACTATTGGTTCAGGGAGAATAATTTTTCAATCCTTGGAGAAAATTAACTTGAGTATTAAAAACAAAAGTTTTTTTGAAAACGAGGCTCTTCTTGGAGCAATTAATAACTCAAAAAAAAATAATTCTACACTTCATTTAATTGGATTATTTCAAATTGAAGGGGTACACTCTCACTTAAATCACTTGCTTGCTTTACTTGATCTTTGCAAAAAACAAGGATTCAAGAATGTAAAAATTCATGCGATTACTGATGGGAGGGACTCGCCTGTAAGGGACTCTATAAAGCATGTAAAGAGAATTGAATTAAAATTAAAAAAACTGGGTTTTGGAGAAATAGCGACTATTAGTGGAAGATTTTATGCAATGGATAGGGATAAACGTTGGGAAAGAACTCAAAAAGCATATGATTGTATTGTTTTGGGCAAATCAAGAAAAGATTATATTAATTCAATAAGTGCTATTAAAGAGAGTCATAAAAATAATATTACTGATGAATTTATTGAACCAACAAAGAAAAGAAATTATGGTGGAGTAAAAAAAGAGGATTCAATTATTTTTTTTAATTTTAGGACCGATAGGACAAGACAACTTACTAAAGCAATTGTTGAAAATAATTTTGAGGGGTGGGATAGAAAACCATTAAACGTATTTTTTACTGCAATGACTCAATTTTATACTCCTATGAATGCACAAATAGCTTTTGGTGAAGAGAAACTAGATAATTTGCTTGGGAAAGTAATTAGTGATAATAATTTAAGACAATTAAGAATTAGTGAGACTGAAAAATATGCTCATGTTACATTTTTCTTTAATGGACAAAATGAAGAACCTAATAAAAATGAGGACAGAATATTAATTCCTTCTCCAAAAGTAATTACTTACGATTTGCAACCAGAGATGAGTGCTTTTTTGATTACAGAAAAGTTGATTGAAGAAATAAAGAAACAAAAATATGATTTAATTGTAGTTAATTTAGTTAATTGTGATATGGTTGGACATACAGGAGTGTTAAACTCAATTTTAATGGCTGTAGAGACTGTGGATAAATGTTCTGAAAAAATTACAAAGACTGGATTAGCTAATGGATACACTACTCTAATTTTTGCTGATCATGGTAATGCAGAGGATCAAAGCAAAAAATGGGGTACTAGTCATACACTAAACCCAGTTCCTTTTATTTTAGTTTCTCCTGAAGAAAAATATAAAAAAGCAAAGTTAAATAAAAATTCTGGTTTAAGAGACATCGCTCCTACAGTATTGGATATATTAAAAATAAAAAAGCCAAAAGAAATGACTGGAAAGAGCATACTAAAAAATATTAAAAAATAAATGATTTTAATAAAAAAGTGATTTTTAAAATTTTTTAGCCTAATAGAACAATTCTTATTTATACTTATTTCTAAAAATTAATATGGTTGAATCTAGTCTAAGTTTAAATTCAAATGAAAAAAAAGAAGACCTTCTTATGGATAGTCTAAATTATTATTTAGGGATAGCCAAGCCTTATTGGATAATGTTTTTTATTATAATGAGTTTAATCACAATTATTTTTTTAATAGAATTTGGGCAAAATTGGATTTATAAAACAATAATTGATTTAGGAGCGGATTTTGCGTCAGACAAAATAACCAAAGTTTTTTTCATTAACGAAGCTCTTTATTTAGGGATAATCTTTTTTATTTTAGTTTTAGCATCGGGAGCAATTAAATACATTCGATTAGTTTTTTTAAATAAAATGGAAGTAAATATGATGAGGGATATCAAAAAAGATATTTTTGATCATTTAATTGATTTATCTCATAAATTTCACTCTTCAAACAGAACAGGGAGCTTAATTTCAAAATTAATTAGGAGTGGAAAAAGTGTTGAAAGTTTGACTGATTTTATTACATTTCATGGAGGGCCTTTAATAATAAAATTGTTAATAGGTTTTTTTGTAATAGCTTTTTTTGATATTAGTTCTTCAATAGTAGTAATAGTGATGTCAGCAATATTCATGATTTACAGTATTCTCTTACTTAAAAAACAGCAATTAGCAAATATTGAAAAAAATAATCAAGAAGATTATGAAAAAGCATTTATTAGCGATACTTTTTCAAATATTGAGACAGTTAAACATTTTGGGAAAGAAGATAGGATGAAAGACTTGTTTTTCAAAATAGCTGATGTTACTTCAAAAAAGTGGCTTACTTTTTGGAATTATTATAATACTACTGAAGCAGGACATGTTACTATAATTGGGTTAGGCACTATTGCAATAATGTATTTCTCACTTATTCGGTTTTTATCGGGTGAATTAACAATTGGTTCAGTTGTTTTTATTTACACTAGTTATATTGGATTAACTCTACCTTTATACGAATTTTTTTGGGGTGTGAGGAGATTGTATGAAGGACTTGCTGATTTGGATTCGGTAGTTAAATACAAAAAGATTCAACCTGACGTTAAGGATAAAAAAGGGGCTAAAAATATAAAAATAATTAGGGGAAAAATAGAATTCAAAAAAGTGAATTTTTATTATAACTCAAAAAAAAAGATAATTAATAATTTTGATTTAATTATTAATCCTTTAGAGAAAGTTGCTTTTGTAGGCCATTCAGGTGCAGGTAAAACAACTATAATAAAATTGCTTTATCGATTGTATGAAATTCAAGAGGGAGAAATACTAATTGATGATAAAAATATTAATAATGTTACTCAAAAATCTTTAAGAAACGAATTGAGTATAGTTCCTCAAGAATGTGTTTTATTTAATGATACTATTTACAACAATGTTTTATTTTCAAAACCAAGTGCTACCAAAAAAGAAGTTTTTTCAGCAATTAAAAATGCTCAATTACTTGATTTTGTAAATAATTTGCCTAAAAAAGAAGACACTTTGGTTGGAGAAAGGGGTATAAAATTATCTGGTGGAGAAAAACAAAGATTGAGTATTGCAAGAGCAATTTTAGCTAACAAAAAAATACTTGTTCTTGATGAAGCTACTAGTTCTCTTGATTCTAAAACAGAGTATGATATTAGAAAAGCATTTGAAAAATTAATCAAAGGAAAAACTACTCTAATCATAGCTCATAGATTAAGCACTATAATGAATGCTGACAAAATAGTTGTCATGAAAAATGGCGGGATAGAACAAATTGGGAATCATAAAGAATTATCAAATAAAAAAGGAGTGTATTCTTCCCTTTGGGAATTGCAAAAAACGGGTGAATTAAAATAAATAAGTTAATTAAATTTTTTTTTAAAAAATTGAATCAATTGGGCTTAATTAAAAAAAGTGTTCTTCGAGTATTTTAATCTAACTAAACACAAATATTAGGACATGGTTTTTTAAATAAGCTAAGAACATTACTAATACTAGTTAGTTAAGTAAAAAGTTTTTTGATTTAAAAAAATTAATATTTAATTCAAATTTATTTTTTATTTAATCAATTTTTTATTTAAATGTATTAGGTTGAAGGGTTTTTTAAAATGACTAAATTTATTGTAGTAACTGGAGGAGTAATTTCGGGGCTTGGTAAAGGAATACTAATTGCTTCTATTGGAAAACTTTTATCCTCAAAATATAAGTGTGCTGCTGTAAAATGTGATGGTTATTTGAATGTTGATCCTGGCACAATGAACCCTGTTGAACATGGGGAAGTATTTGTTCTTGATGATGGCACTGAATGTGACATGGATTTTGGACATTATGAAAGATTTATGAGTGTATCTGCAAAAGGAGATTGGAATTTAACTATGGGTAAAATATATAAGTCCATTCTTGAAAAAGAGAGGAAAGGAGATTATTTAGGAAAAACTGTTCAACTTATTCCTCATGTTACTGACGAAATAAAAAGCAGGTTTTACAAAATAGCAGATCAAGAGAAATGTGATGTTTTGTTAATTGAGATAGGGGGAACTGTAGGGGATATGGAGAATATGCTTTATCTTGAAGCAGTTAGGCAACTTGCAGGAGAAAAAGGAAGAGATAATGTAATGTTTGTTCATTTATCATATGTTCCAATTCCAAAAGGAGTTAATGAACAAAAATCTAAACCAACTCAATTAAGTGTCAAAACATTAAATGAAATTGGTATTTGGCCCGATGTTATTGCTGCAAGATGTGAAGATTATTTAACAGAAAAAATAAAAAAGAAAATTGCATTATTTTGTAATGTTGATGAGAATTGTGTTTTTACTGCAATTGATGTTCCTAGTGTATACTTAATTCCAGGTGAACTTGATAAACAAGGAGTGAGGGAAATAATTTCAAAAAAATTAGGTTTAGAATTACCTCTTGATGGAATACCTAATTGGAACAAATTAGCAAAAAAAATGGTTGAAGTAAAAAATTGTAAAGTTAACAACAAAATTAATATTGGAATTTGTGGAAAATACACTTCTTTAGGAGATTCATATGCAAGTGTTGTAGAAGCGCTTCATCACTGTTCAGCAAATTTAGATGTAGAGGTTTGTATTAAAATGATTGACACTGAAAGTATTGAAAAAAATCCTAATACAATTCAAAATGAAATAAGTAATCTTAATGGAATAATAGTTCCTGGTGGTTTTGGCAATAGGGGTTGGGAAGGAAAAATTGAAGTTATAAAATACGCTAGAGAAAATAAAGTTCCTTTTCTTGGAATTTGTTTGGGTTTACAATCAGCAGTTGTGGAGTATGCTAGAAATAAATGTAATCTAATTGATGCTAATTCTACAGAAATGAATCCTTCTACAAAAAATAATGTAATTATTTTAATGGATGCTCAAAAAAAGATTGTTGACAAAGGGGGGACTATGCGTTTAGGTTCATATGAGGCTAAATTAAAAGAGGGTTCAATTGTAAGTGAGTTATATTCTTCAAACTTTTCTTTTGAGAGGCATCGCCATAGGTTTGAAGTTAATCCAAATATTCATGAAATTTTAATTAAAAATGGATTAGTTTTGAGTGGATTATCTGAAAATGGGTTATTAGTAGAATATATTGAGTTACCTAAAATAATTCACCCTTATTTTGTTGCAACTCAATCACACCCTGAATTAAAATCAAAGCTAGAAGAACCAGCACCTTTATTTTTTGGTTTAGTTAAAAGTGCAAAGGAATTAAAAGAATTAAAAAAATTTATTTAATGGTGTTGATTGTAAATGGATGAAGAGATGGAACAAATGGCATTAAATTATTTTTATAATTTACCTAAAATTAAAAAAATAAAAATAATGAAAAAAATAGTTAATTTGCTCAAGGATAGTGAAAAAGTAGAGTTAGCAAAGATAATTTTAAAAAAATAGCTGTAAAAATAACTAACTAATTAAATCAAATCAAAAATCAGTCCTAATGCGTTGGTTTATAAAGCTTATTTCTTTAATTTTATTTAATAAGTTTACAAAAATGGTGAGTAAAAAAATGGCTACAAGAACCAAAGATACTAGCAGATTCAAAAAAACCCATGCTAGACAAAGATGGAAATGGTGTAAGAAAAAAACAAAAAGAATGAAACGAAAAAAAAGATATCTAAGACAAAGAGCTAGATCTTAAATTATTCAATTTAATAACATATTTTTTTTGTTTGGAGGGAATGTGAGATTTCCTCTAAATTTAATTGTTTCTAGATTTGGTTCCCAAAAAAGGTGAATTCGAATTACTAATTTAACTAGCTAGGGTCATCTATAAATTAAAGTTGATTTAAAATGAGTTTTTTATTCATAAAAAATAATTCTTTTTTGAAAAATGTGTTTGTTAATTATTTGAGACCCAATAGAAGAAAAAGAGATTATACTATTTTAAAAAAAAATTTAAATAAAAAAGAAAAAATATTAAATTTAGGTGCAGGAACTTGTTTATTGGATGAAATATTTTTAAAAAAGGGTTTCTTAATTGACTCTATGGATATTTATGATGGAAGTATGAGCGAGTTAGTTAAACCCGTTATTTATGATGGTAAAAAAATTCCTTCAAAGAATAATAATTATCATTCAATATTATTACTTAGTGTACTTCATCATGTTAGGACTCAAGAAGATTTATTAGATGAAGCTAAAAGAGTTGCAAAAAAGATAATTATTCAAGAAGATGTATTTGAAGGAAATTATAAAAAATTTTTATTTTCAGTCTTTGATAATTTAATTAACCTTGATTTTAATTTGAATCAAAATTATTATAATTCAGTTACAAAATGGGAAAAAATATTTAAAGAACATGGCTTATTAATTAGTTCAATTAATATTCGAAAAAGATTTTTAGGAATAAATCAAGCAACTTTTGTATTAAACAAAATCAAAAATTAATTTACCTTTTTAATAAGTGTTAATCGAATATTAAACTATTTGAAAATACTAAACATAAACCATTAAATAGTTTAAATCTTAACTTATTTTGATTGGGATGAAGAAAAGAGTTAATGTAAACAAAAAAAATAGTGTAATTGCTTCAATAATAATTCCTACTTTAAATGAAGAAAAAAATATAGTCAAATTATTAAAATTATTAAATAAACAAACTATTCCTAGAACAAATTACGAGATTATTTTGAGTGATAGTTCAAGTAATGATAATACTGTTAAATTATCAAAAAAATTAGTTGATAAGTTAGTGATTTGTAAAAGAAAAGGTGCTGGTTATGGAAGGAATTTTGGAGCTAAGTATGCTAAAGGAAAATATTTGGGTTTTGTTGATGGAGATACAATAGTGTCAAATACTTGGGTAGAGGGTCTAATTGAGAGTTTAAATAAAGGAGTGGGGGCGACTGGTCCTTTGACTAACATTGAGCGAGATTCTTTTTGGATTAATCAATTTTTTGTTTTTTGGGATTTACAAGCAAAAGTATCAACTTTCCTTGGGAAACCAATAATTTCTGGATTTAATTTTGGGATAAGAAAAAAGGAGTTTAGGGAGCTTAATGGTTTTGATGAATCTAATAAATTATATGAAGATATGCACTTATCATTTAGATTAGCTCAAAAAGGAAAAATTATTTTTTCAAACAAAATGAAGGTTTGTACTTCAGCTAGGCGTCAAAAACAAATTCCTCTTTATAAATGCGTTGCAATGGGTTTAAAGTATATTCTAACTAATAAAACTATAACCTGGGAAGAGTATAGACCTGATTTTAATAAAAATAAATAATTGAATTGGTGAATTAAATGGCGAAGAATATTAAAAATAAAAGAAAAAATCAAAAAACTAAACTTAATTCAAATGTTGTAAAAAATTTAAAAGAAATTAGGATTAAGAACGTAAAGTATTCTTTTTTTGAGAGATTATGTGGTTTTATTGAATTAGGTAGGCCAATTGAGTGGAGTAAACCTTTATTGAATATGACTCTTGCAATGTTAATTACTTTTTATGTTTATCAATTAGGAGTAAATTTACCATTGCTTGCAATTGGTTTTTTTTCAGTTGCAATCCTTTGGTCTGGACTTTATGCGTTGAATGATTATACTGACTGGAAAATTGATTTAATTCATGATGTTAAAAAATTTAGGCCTATTCCTAGTGGAAAGGTTACTCCAAAACAAGGACTTCTTTATTCTCTTACACTAGTGTTAGTTTCTTTTAGTATAGCTTTATTGATTAAAAATAATTTACTTGTATTATCTTTATTTGCGATGGTAGTTAATCAACTATTATATACTACTAAGCCATTTAGATTAAAATCTGTTAAAGGACTTGATTTCGTGTCAGGTTCAATGATTAATCCATTTTTTAGATACCTTTCAGGAATTGTTTTGTTTGTGCCTCAAGGGATTTTGTTAACAAGTCCTTTCCCAATATTACCTGTTATTTTTGTAGTAGGAATTCAATTTAGTGGTTATTCTCTTTATAGGTTATTTTCAAAAAAACATGATATTGCGACTAAAATGAAGAGTAGTGTGGCATTAATTTCTGAGAAGACAGTTAAATTATTATCTTACTTTGCAATAGTTTTGGCTGTTTTAAGTTATTTTATTCTCTTTTTGAATTATTTCTTACTAAAAGAAAAGCTACTTGGGTTTCTTCCTCCTCAATATTTATTAGCTTTGCTTGTGTCTGTAGTATTTGTACCTAAATTAGTTGGGGGAATATTAACTCCTGAAAAAGCGGATATGAAAAAGAATTATTCTACTCTGTATGGAGCAACAATAGCTTTTATTGTAGCAAATTTATTAATATTTATCTTAATTGGGTGAATTTAGTTTGAGAAAATTGATTAGAATTAAATCAAAGACTGGGAAAAGTTCAACAGAATGGAAAAAGATAAAACCTTTAATAATTGTTTTAAAGAATTTTTTAATTTCAAAAATTGGGAATATGATGCCTAGTAATTTTAATTATCTCTTTTTCAAGTTAATGGGAGTCAAGATAGAGAAGAATGTTCAATTAATGCCTTCGCCAGGTTTTGACTTTTTTTTCCCAGAACTAATTAGTGTTGGGGAAGGGACTATTATTGGAATGGATTGTTTAATATTGTGTCATGAATTCACTACTAATGAATTTAAATATGGAGGAGTAAAAATAGGGAGAAATGTATTAATAGGAGCAAGATCAGTGGTACTTGCAGGGGTAACTATTGGGGATAATTCAATAATTCCTGCAAACACTTTAGTATATACTAATATTCCTTCAAACATGATTGCTTTTGGTTCTCCATTACAATTTAAAAAAATAGAAAATAAAAGATAAGTCAATTTAGATTTTTTGATTGCATATGAAAGTATTATTCATTGTTAATGAGAATCCTGATTCAGGAATAAAAGTTTATGCTGACATCATTGCCAGAGAATTATCAAAAAAAGGGGTTATTGTTAATATTGATTCAAAGTATGATGAGAAGTATGATTTAATTCATGTTCATAGTTGCAGGCCAGAGAATTTAGCTAAAATGAAGATTCACCAACCATATACTCCTGTAGTTACTTCTACTCACATGACTAGTGGTGAAGTTCAAGGATTAGTGCCTGATATGGTATTAAGCATGCTTGATTTTGGTTTGAGTACATTTTACGTCTCTTGTGAGAAGGTATTTGTAACCTCACCCCATATAATGAAAGAATTGTCTAAAAATAATTTATTAACAAAAAAACTTATTTTACTTTCTTATCCTTTGGACAAGGATAGGTTTGAAAAAGTTAGTAAAAAAGAAGTTGATTCATTTAAGAAAAAAATGAATTTAGATAACAGAAAAAAAACAATTCTTTGTGTTGCATCAATCCAGTATAGGAAAGGTATTTTTGAGTTTGCAGAGGTTGCAAAAAAAATGCCTCAATACAATTTTGTTTGGGTGGGAAAAATACCTAATTTACCTTACTTAAAAAACAAGGATGAAATTAATGAACTTGTAAAAAATAACAAAGGAACAAATATTACTTTCACCGGGGCTTTGTATAAAAAAGATCTTGCGTGTGCTTACGCTATGTGTGATTTATTTTGGTTACCTTCATTTTCTGAAACATTTGGGTTAGTTATTATTGAAGCAGCTTCATTTGGAAAACCAGTATTAATTAGAAACATTCCTGTTAAAGAAATGTTCAAAGGTTTTGTTCAAACCTATTCTTCAACTCCTGATGAAAAGTTAATTAAAATTCTTGAGAATGAAAAGTTTGCTTCAAAATTAGGCAAAGCTGCATCAAAAACTCTTAAGAAATTCTCATTAAATAAACACATTGATATTCTTGTAAAGGAATACAAAAAAGTTGCTAAAAAATAAAATCTAATTACTTTTAGTTAATTATTTAATCAACTAAAGACATTGATTTTGCATGGTGTTTAAACGAAGTATTGTTCTTCATGGGGGAAGAAAGCCAAGAAGAGTATTATCAATTAATCCAAAGAAACTTTTGCACAAAGGTTATTATGAATCGAGTGGACTTTTTGATGTTGAAGTTACTGTTGCAAATAAAAAGGGTAGGACAAAAAAACTAAATCTTGTTGAAAAAAAGTTTTTTCCCTGCACTGAAAAAGAAGTTTCTCCCAATATAAGAAATCCAATTGGACACTTAAGAACAGTTCAATCCCTCTCTGAATTAAATAGAAGAGAAAAATTGGGTTTGAATATTTTACCAACTGTTAGGTTAAAGAAAAACAAAAATGCTCCTCCTAGTTTGATTGTAACAAAACTAAAAAATTTGGTTGAATACAAAAATCTAAAAGGAACTGATAAAACAGAAGTTGATTTGAAGCTCAAACACATAAAAAAAGTTTTGTGGAAACATGGTTACAATAGGCATAGTGATTTTTTCTTGTTTGAAAGAAATCCTTTAACTGGAAGAATAACTATTTGGGTAGCTGATTTTGGTAATTTAGTTAAAAGAAAAAATATTGCAAAAATGGATGAGTGGCTTGGAACTAATTAATGCGTCGGCAAATTGGTTTAAAATTGTTTTTAAGCAGAAAATTAAAACTATTTTTCAAGGAGGAGTTTTTGTGGATTTGAATGAAGAACATTAAATCAAGTTCTATTGTATTAAATGGTTCTTAATGTTACAAAATGGGTCGCCGTAAACACAGGAACACAGGGATATTAAACCCATTTTGTTTGACTAAAAAGCGTAACTATTTATTTAACAAAAAAGAAGAGTATTTTAGTGATTTGATGAAAAAAGAATTTTAATTTAAAGTTCTATTTTTTTATTCATTTTATTAAAAATGAACCAACTTACTAGGCAAAATGTAAAAAAAGCGCATTTTTTTAAAAAATGAAGAAAAACAGTTTTTACAAAATGATTCATTTTGGCTATTAAACTAATTTTAAACCAAAAGTTTGATTTTTGAGAAAGGTGCCCGTTAGGTTTATAAAGGTTGGTGTATGCATATATGTATAGCAATTCGGGTTTTGCCTGGTGGCATCCGATGCTAGAGTTAAATTGAGTTATTGGTTTAACGCTAATAACTTCAAGTTCTCGAATTGAAAACCTTGGCTTTTGTCAAGATTCAATGGATATTCATGTCCTGTAAAGGCATTGGCGGATGCTTTGAAAAAAGTTAATCTGCTTCTAGTCTTATTATCAGGAATCATGAGCACCAAAGTTTTTTTTGGTGTGATGTTGGATGTGAGAATTGGTGCATTGAACTTAACAGTTCATGTATTAATGGTGATAAAATTTATTTTAGTGCCATGGTGAGAATAATAGCTCAAACCAATTCCAAATTAAGTAAAATGTTTTTCCATGCAAGTGGCATCAATTTGATGTCAGCATAATCATGGATCAAACTGAATAATTGCTTTTGCTTTAATTAGTGAAATGTAATTCCAGCTGATCCTACTGGCGGAAACTGCTATCGAAATTCGATTAGACATGCAAGTCGCAAATTTCAGGTAATGAAGTTTGGCGTACGGCTCAGTAACACGTAGTTAATCTAACCTTAAGAGGGGTCAATCCCGGGAAACTGGGGACGATACCACATAGGTAATACTTACTGGAATGTTGTATTACCCAAAGGAAGCAATCTGTATCCCGATTGTGTTCGCTTAAGGATGAGACTGCGGCGTATTAGGTTGTTGGCGGGGTAACTGCCCACCAAGCCGATGATGCGTACGGGCCCTGAAAGGGGGCGCCCGGAGAAGGGAACTGAGATAAGGTCCCTAGCCCTACGGGGTGCAGCAGTTTCGAAGTCTTTACACTGCGCGAAAGCGCGATAGGGGAATTTCGAGTGGCCACACTGTGGCCTTTTGTTAAGCCTAAAAAGCTTGGCGAATAAAGGGGGGGTAATATACGTGCCAGCCGCCGCGGTAATACGTAATCCCTAAGTGGTTTCCACTTGTATTGGGCCTAAAACACCTGTAGCTGGTTTGGTAAGTCTTTGGTGAAATCCGCTCGCTCAACGAGTAGAATTGCTAAAGATACTGTCATTCTTGGGGAAGTGAGACGTAAGGGGAATTTATAGGGTAGCGGTGAAATGCGATGATCCTATAAGGACCTCCAGTAGCGAAGGCGCCTTACGAGAACTATCCCGACAGTGAGAGATGAAAGCTGGGGGAGCGACAAGGATTAGATACCCTTTTAGTCCCAGCTGTAAACGATGTAGACTAGGTGTTCGCTTTCCTTCATGGACTGCGAGTGCCGACGCGAAGGCAATAAGTCTACTGCCTGGGGAGTACGCCCGCAAGGGTGAAACTTAATGGAATTGGCGGGGGCTCACACAAGGGGTGGATGTTGCGGTTTAATTGGATGCAACGCCAGAAAATCTTACCAGGAAAGACAGCAGAGTGATGAACAGTCTGAAGGGCTTTTTTGACACGCTGAGAGGTCCTGTATGGCCACCGCCAGCTCGTACCGTGAGGCTTCCTGTTAACTCAGGCAACGGGCGAGACCAATGCTCTTAGTTGCTATCCAAGGTTTGTCTTGGAGCACTCTAAGGGGACTGCCATAGTAATATGGAGGAAGGGGTTGTCAACGGTAGGTCTGTATGAGCCGAATTTCCTGGGCAACACGCGACACACAATGGATAATACAATTGGATGCTAACCCGAAAGGGGGCGCGAATCCCGCAAAATTATCCTCAGTCCGGATTGGGGGCTGTAACCCGCCCTCATGAAGTTGGAATCCCCAGTAATCGCAGGTCATTAACCTGCGGTGAATAAGTCCCTGAGCCTTGCACACACCGCCCATCAAGCCAGCCGAGTAGAGTCTGGATGAATCCGCACCGTTAGGTGCGTATGATTCTTGGTTTTGCGAGGGGGGCTAAGTTGTAACAAGGTGTCCGTAGGGGAACCTGCGGACGGATCACCTCCTAAAACAAAAAATGCTTTTTAAAGAGTGTTTTAGTTTTTAAAAAAAATAATTTGGATTGTGAAATCTAAATTTTTTCTTTTCAAAGAATTTTGCAAAAAGTTCTTTTAGTGCAGAGAAGTTGTTTTCGAGTATTTTTCTCTCTCACATTCAACAATTATATTTATTATTTATTTAGTTAAATGATAAATAAGTAATATACATAACTTAACAAAGTTTGGTTAGTGTATTTTTAATGGATTAGATTGGTATCGACCAACCACACAAATTATGTTTGTGGGGCGTAGTGAAACCAGTGGTTTCACCACGAGCGGTGCAAGCGCTCAAAATAGTTCTTGCCGTAATTGGTAGAACTAATTTGAATCTACATAAATGGGCTTTTAGCTCAGTTGGTAGAGCGCTCGCCTTGCACGCGAGAGGTCGGGGGTTCGAATCCCTCAGAGTCCACTCGTCTTTGAAAGAGGACGTAATTTTGCATTCACAAAGTAACATTTGTGTTTACAATATTTGATATTGTTCCCATTGGGAGTTTTTTCCTAATGGAAGGCAAAACAATTATTGTTGAATTTTTGGAGTCAAATCCAAATTGGAGATAATTGTTGCATAGGATTTGTCATGTATATCATAGCGAATAACTTAAGTCTTTTTTGCCGATAATGGACACACAATTCGTGTGCTTCAACCATTATCGGTTAGTAGGCAACGTTACGCCAGGTAGTGGATGACTAGGCTAGAGCGCTGAATAAGGGCGTGGCAAGCTGCGATAAGCTTTGGCGAGCCGCATGCAGGTTTTGAACCAAAGATGCCTGAATAATTCAGTAATGAAGAGGAACTCCGGGAATTGAATCATCTCAGTACCGGAAGGAGAAGAAACCAATTGGGATTCCGAAAGTAGCGGCGAGCGAAATTGGAAGAGGGCGCACTGAATCCTATTCTGTAAGGATGTGGAGTTGTGGTGTTAGTGCACGAGTTTTTTTATGAGGAGAAGTCCGTTGGAAAGCGGCACCAGAGAGAGTGATAGTCTCGTATTTGAAGTAAAATAACTTGATTGCTAATAAGAGAGTACTGTGCATTGGATAGTGCGCGGGAATATGGGAGGATTGACTTCCAACCCTAAATACGTCTCTAGACCGATAGAGTACTAGTACCGCGAGGGAAAGTTGAAAAGTATCCTTAATAGGAGCTTAAAAGCACCTGAAACTACCTGGTTACGGGCGAGGCTCGGCATGAAAGGAAAGGTAAATTAGAGAATCAATCGAGAGGTTGTGTATTTAGTTTATTTCAGTGTCGGGTCGTACGTCGTGAAGCACGAGCAAGGGAATTTGTTGTAGTGGCGAGGATAAGCCTTTTTAAGGGCGCATCCGTAGGGAAACCGATTTACACGCAATCGCTTCGAGCGATTAGGTGTAGCGTTCATAGCGTTAGTCACTGCAGCCAGACCTGAAACCAGATGAACTAGTCCTTAACAGGCTGAAACCCTCCTGGCGGAGGGTGGAGGGCCGCAACCAGTGATAGTCTATCTTCTTGGGTGATTTGGGACTAGGCGTAATAAGCGAACCGAATCTGGTGATAGCAGGCTCCTGCTGAAAAATCTCTGAGGATTGCCTCGATGGAGAAGGAATATGATGTAGAGATACTGGTTAAGAAGTATCGGCTCGAAAGGGCTGACTTTTTTCCCAAACTCCGAATTTATATTCTTCGCTGAAGTCGGGAGTAGGGGTGCAGGCGTAAGGTTTGCATCCGTAAGGGTAAGAACCCAGCTCTACGTTAAGGCCCTCAAATGTTGGTTAAGTGTTAGTAAAGCTAGTCAGTATCCTAAAACAGTGGGGAGGTAGGCTTAGAAGCAGCCATCCTTCAAAGAAAGTGTAACAACTCACCCACCTAGGCTACTGGCGGCGAAGATGAACGGGGCTAAAACCAACTGCCGATACGTAGAAATTTTTTCAGTTGAAAAAATCTTTGTAAGTAGGTGCGCGGATGGCTTAGAAGCTTGGACGTAAGTTCGAGTGGAGCTTTTCGCGATATGGATCCTTGCATTAGTAGTAACGATAGAGGTGTGAGAATCACCTCCGCCGAAAGGGCCAGGGTTTCTTAGCGCTTATCATAAGCTAAGAGTTAGTCGGTCCTAACTGTACTCATAATAGGACGTACAGGAATGGGAAACGCGTTCATAGTCGCGTACTTTTTGGATAAGTTCGGCAACGATATATATTCTTTTGACATATTGGGCTAGCTAAAGTCACACTGTCGTGTGATTCAACAAAGATAGTTCTTCGGAGAGCTGTAATGGCGAGAAGGAGAACAAATTTGGATGAGCAGCAATGTTTAGGCGAGGCCTGGTGTCCTTGAAAAAAGAGAGTATATGATTCCAAAAAACCGTACCAAGAACTAGGAAGAGTGCCCCTGGCAGAAAAAGCTAAGGCGTATTCGGGGAATTAACTTAAGGGAATTCGGCATATTAGCCACGTATCTTCGGTATAAGTGGTGCCTGCAATGCAGATTGCAGGTTTCAATAACAAGAGGAGTCCGACTGTTTAACAAAAACACAGGTCTCTGCTAGCCAGCAATGGTTTGTATAGAGGCTGACTTCTGCTCACTGCAAGTAGGTGAAACTCTGTTTCAACGGAACTAAGCCCTTGTGAAGAGCGGGCCTAACTCTGAGGCTCTCACGGTAGCGTAATACCTTGCCGTTTTATTGGCGGCTTGCACCAAGGAAGTAACGAGATTCCTACTGTCCCTAAGTTAAGCCGAATGAACATACTTCGCTGTGTATATGCTGCGGAATTCCAACGGGAAGAGAAGACCCCACGGAAGTTTACTACAGCCTGATGTTGTGGTATGGTTTTATACGTACAGTGTAGATGGGAGCAATCGAAGTAGTTTCGTCAGGAGCTACGGATGCAACAATGTAACACCATCCTTATGAAAACATACTGCTTACCTTTTTTCGGGGACAGCATTTGGTGGGTAGTTTGGCTGGGGCGGCACGCTCCTGAAAAGATATCAGGAGCGCCCAAAGGTCTGCTCAGTCGAGTCAGAAATTCGACGTAGAGTGCAAGAGCATAAGCAGGCTTAACAGTGTTTCTAATGGCACGAAACGCTGGAAGGAAACTTGGGTCTAGCGAACGCTAGTGCGCCTCTTAATAGGGCCCTAGTCTTACAATGAACCTATCCTGGGGGTAATTGAGTTGTCGCGAGTAAGAGTTCACATCGACCTCGCGGTTTGCTACCTCGCCGTCGTCTCATGGCATCCTGGCTGTGCATGAGCAGCCAAGGGTGGAGGGGTTTACTCATTAAAGCCGTACGTTAGTTGGGTTAAGAACGGTGCGAGCCAGTTTGGATACTATCTGTTGGAATTGTCGATTGACTGAGGGGAAGATGCTACGAGTACGAGAGGAACATAGCGTCGCAGCCTCTGGTGTACCAGTTGTCTGACAAGGCAATGCTGGGTAGCTACGCTGTAGTGGATAAGAGCTGAATGCATCTAAGCACGAAGCCATCCCTAAAAATAGTCAGTCTATTCCGAGAACCTGTGAAAAACCAGGGTGTAGGAACGAGAGCGCCATTAGAAGAATGGTTTGATAGGTTGCGGATGTACGCACAAAGCCTTCGGGCGATGTGTTTAGTCTTGCAAAACTAATAGCTCAAGGTTGCTAAAAAAAAGATTCAAAGAATTTCGCATAACATGATATATTTGACAAATCCTATGTGCCTTTAACAAACAATTCAATTTGTTTGTTTGACACTATTTTTTATTCTTTTACTAGCGTAAGCGCTAGACTAGATTAAATTATTTTTTAAAGTTTAATCCTATCCGGATTTTTTTATATTTTTTTAACTGTTTTTTTTTAATCAATAATTAGTTTATTAAAATAATTTTAAAAATAAAAAAAAACGGTTTTTTATTTTTTACACTAATTCTAGAGTCGAATTTGTTTTCGACTCACTAATTTTTTTTATTTAAAAAACACTATTTTAATATACTATTAAGCTAGTTATTTATTTATGAGAAATGCTTTGAATGCTCTTTCTGCTAAGAGACTTAAAATGAGGAACCCTTTTCTTAAGGGAGTACAAAAAGCTAGTGATGAGGCTAGACAGAGAATGATTAAACAATATGAAGGGGAGAGAGCTAAATTAATTGAGGCTAGAAATTTAGGGTTGTTTGCAGAGGATGAGAATCTTTTGTATGCGGGTGAGAGAAAGAGAATGGAGCTTGAACAAAGAAAAGAAGTTGGTAAAACAGCTTCTTATTTAATGAAAAAAGGATATTCTAGGGTTCATGCAAATGCGCTAGCAACTGCTTTTGGACTTGAAATGACTCAATTAAAAAAAGAGTTATCTTCTCAATTTGGGGATGTTAAAGCGAATGCTGTTTTAAGAGAAATGAGGGTTAGGTTATTAGGCATATTTAAGGAACCAGTTAATATGGGGAATTTACTTAGGGATGTTAGGACTCAAGAAAAGCAATTTTCTCAATCTATCTTTGCTCAAGTTCGGGAAGAAGTTTTTCAAAACTATGGTATCCCTATTTGATTTAATCAAAAAAATGAGGTTTTTATACTCTTCTTTATAGAATTATTTTAGTAGTGATTGAACGGCTAACGGTTCCTTTAACGGAATTGAGGAAAGTCCGCTCATTGGGTTCGTAAAAGAATCTTTCCCTGCCTGTAATGGGCAACATCGAGAGGTGGGGGCAGCTCAACAGAAACGAAACCTTTTCCAAAGGTTCGCGAAATGTGCCTTATGGCATGCTTTGCACTTTGTAAACAGGATGCAACGGGGGCTGTTAAATGCAACTCCTTTATTGGAGGCTTAGGTTAATGCCGTCCACTTGTCAGGCTTTCCTGACTCGATGTGGATTAACAAAAAGCGGCTTACTAATCACTGCTGTTAAACAAGAATTAATTTTGTAGGATTGCACAGAGTGCAATCGTACTTCGTTTCGTCACAGAGCAAATGTAATACATTTGCGAGTCATGCAAATCATTGATTTGCTAGATGGCGAAACTGGACAGGGACTTACTAATCACTGCTGTTAAACAAGAATGAGTGATAACACTATTTAAAAACTTAAGAAGCATTTAATTGTTAAAGGATTTAATTGTTAAAGGGATTAATTTATGAAAAACATTTTGAAAATAATTGTGGGTTTGTTATTTTTAACTTCGATTGTATTTGCAACCAACATTAGTATTGAGTCTTCTAACAGATTCCCTGCTGGTACTAATTGGAATTCGACTATTGAGTATGAATTGAATACTTCAAGTGAATTAAAAGTTTTTTTGAATGATGAATTAATTATAACTATTTTTGAGTATAACAGAAAGGCTTTTGTTGATGATACTCAAAATTCTAGTAAATTATTGAATTATAATTATAATAATGGTTTAATTAATTTGTCCTTGATTGGATTTGAAGAAGGGATTTATACTTTTGAAGCAAAGCTTTACAACAAAGGTGATTTAGTTGAATTTGATTCTAAAGAAATTGTTTTTTATGATTTAGAAGAAAAAATTTATTCACTAGAGAATACTATTAATTCGCAAGAAAAATTAATTAATTCTCTGAGAGATGATTTAAATAAAAAAACTATTCAAATAGATGAGTTAAATAAACTCAATGATTCACTAAAATCAAATTTAGTGGAAATTAACTCTAATATTAGTACTTTAAAAGAAAGTGATTTGAATAAAGATGCTTCTCTTGAGAAACTAAGTTTAGATTTGAACAAGTTAATAAAAGAAGAGAATGGAAAGGGAATTGTTTTTAGTGGTTTTGACTCTGGTTTAACTGGATTAATTTCTCTTGGATCAAATCCCTTGTCTTTGGTTGCATTAGTTGCAATTATTTTGTTAATAATTGTAGGAGCTTTTCTTTACAATGAGAAAAAAAAGAAGGATTTTTTATACTCTTAAAGTCTAATATTTTTAATGCATATATAGGTTCAAGGGATTGGGTTTAAATAATTTCTCAACTACTTTTATTTTAGTGTTTTTGAATGATTACTACTATTGAATTAAGAAAAAAATTTTTAGATTTCTTTGAGTCAAAGGGGCATATCATAATACCTAGTGCTTCTTTGATTCCTGAAAATGATCCTACTGTGTTATTTACTACTGCAGGAATGCATCCTTTAGTCCCTTACTTGCTTGGAGAGACTCATCCCCAAGGAAAGCGACTTTGTAATATTCAAAAATGTATTAGAACTGGGGATATTGATGATGTTGGTGATTCTTGGCATTTGAGTTTTTTTGAAATGATGGGAAATTGGTCCCTTGGAGACTATTTTAAAAAAGAAGCAATTGAAATGAGTTTTGAATTCTTAACTAAGAATGATTATTTAGCAATTCCTCTTGAACGATTAAGTGTTACTGCTTTCATTGGAGATAATGATTGTCCAAAAGATATTGAAACTGCTTTTACTTGGGAAAATTTAGGGTTAAATAAATCAAGGATTCACTTTCTTCCAAAAGAAGATAATTGGTGGGGTCCTGCGGGGGAAACTGGCCCTTGCGGACCTGACACTGAAATGTTTTACCATGTAGAGGATATCCAAGAAACTAGTACAGAAGATTTTGTAAAGCTTAATAAGAGGGGAAAGTTTTGCGAGATTTGGAATGATGTGTTAATGGAGTATAACAAAAACAATGAAGGAAAGTATGAAGAGAGTAAACAAAAAAATATTGACACTGGGATGGGTGTTGAAAGGACTGTTGCTGTGTTAAATGGTTTTAACAATGTTTATGAAATTGATAATTTGAAACCAATTCTAAATAAAGTACTTATTCTTTCAGGTAAAGAAAATAAAACTCAAGAAGAAATTTCTCTTGAAGAAAAAAAGAGTGCTAGAATTATTACGGATCATTTGAGGGCCAGTGTAATGATTCTTGGTGACGAGAAAGGAATTACTCCAAGTAATGTTGATCAAGGTTATATCCTTAGAAGGTTTATTAGAAGAAGTATTAGACACGCAAAACTCATTGGAATTAATGAAAAATTTTGCAAAAGTATTGCAGAGGTAGTAGTTAATATAATGGGTCCAATTTATCATGAAGTTGAAAAGAATAAGGAAAGAATTTTTATCGAGTTAGAAAAAGAAGAGGAAAAATTTTTAACTGCTCTTGGAGGAGGAACTAAGATTCTTGAAAAGAAACTAGACTTTTTAAGTAAAGCGGGTTCAAATGAACTTAACGCTAAAGGTGCTTTTGATTTGTTTCAGTCTTATGGTTTTCCAATTGAGATGACTGTAGAGATTTGTAAAGAAAAAGGTTTTAGTGTGGATGTAAAAGGTTTTGAAAAGTTATTAAAAGAGCATCAAGATTTGTCACGAAAAGGTGCTGAACAAAAATTCAAAGGGGGTTTAGCTGATGATAGTGTACAAACAACTAAATTGCATACTTGTGCTCATTTAACTCTTTCTGCACTAAAAGAACTAATTGATTCAAATATTGAACAAAAAGGGGCTAATATTACTGCAGAAAGGCTTAGGTTTGATTTTAATTTGGATAGAAAATTGACAAGTGAAGAAATTAGAAAAATTGAGGATTGGGTTAATGAAGCAATTAAGGATGAGTTTAAAGTTAATATGAATATCTTAACTTTAGATGATGCAAAAAAAACAGGGGCGCATGGAACTTTTACTTCAAAATATGGAGAACAAGTAAAAGTATATACAATTAAAGGAAAGAGTGGGAAAGTTTATTCCAAAGAAATTTGTGGAGGTCCTCATGTAGAAGATTCTAAAGGCATGGGAACTTATAAAATAATAAAAGAAGAAAGTTCATCAGCAGGAATAAGGCGAATAAAAGCTATTTTAGAATAAAAAAATCATTAAAAGCTTTTTATTAAAAATAAATTACAAAAAAACCTATTTTTAAAGAATAGATAGTTTTTTATGCTTTTTCATTCATAATACTAATAGTTTGGAGTTTTTTCATTCGCAAAGCGTTTGGACTGTTCGGTTGTCCTGGAAAGGATATGTTGGGGTAGAGCCTCTTTTAGTTACTCAACCATTGAAACGAAGTCTGGACTATATCTCTTCGTCTAAAACCTGGTAATTAATAAAGCTTCTTCCTTGCATGAAGGAGATAACCATTAAAGTTAATTTAGAGGGTTATGCATGTTCTATTTTAGCTTGTGGCACTCTTTCACCGAGTCCAGAAACACTCTTGTTGTGTGAAATTACTCCAAAATTTTAGTTTTTTGAGTTGAATTATTTATGGTTAAAAAGAAAAGTAAGGTTGTTTCAAATAAAAAGCACTCTAGGGGTGCGAGTAAAAAGAATAAAAAATCAAAAGTTAAAAAATTGATTAAGAAAAGTAAGTAGGTTTAGTTTATTACAAATAATGAGTCTGATTTAATTAAATAATGAATCTAGTTTAGTTGAATATTGATTAATCTAATTTAATTAAATAATAAATTTAGTTTACATTTCTTCGATTAATTCAATATCAAGTAAATTTAATCCTTTTTCTAACACTATTGTAGTAGCTTTTACTAAAGCAAGTCTTGCAATTATTTCTTCTTTATTATTCGCTTTTAGTACGGGCACTTCATGATAATATGAATTGAATTCTTCAGCTACTTTTAGTAATTCATGACAAATTGGGTGTAGTGATAATTCTTCCCAGGATTTTTTAATTGAATCAGAGTATTTTCCAAGTACTATTATTAAATTTTTTTCTTTTTCGTGAGTTAAAAGCGAATAATTTGCTTTAAATAAATCTTTTTCTCCGACTTTCAATTCGTTTTGAGCTTTTCTTAGAATACTCCTTGCTCTTGCATAAGTGTATTGTAAATAAGGGCCGGTTTCGCCTTCAAATGAAAGAGCTAATTTTTTATTAAAAATCATATCTTTTTTAGCATCATTTTTTAGTAGTAAAAATTTTATTCCGCCTAAAGCTATTTTTCTTGACCGACTATTTTTTTCAAACTCATCTAAATCAGGGTATCTTTTTAATATCTCTTCAAGAGCAAGTTCTTCAACTTCTTTTAGTAAATCATCTGCATCAACTACAGTCCCTTCTCTTGACTTCATTTTTCCTTCAGGGAGATTCACGTAACCATAGCTTAAATGAAAACAATTATTAGCCCATTTTCTTTCTAGTTTACTAAATATTTTGAATAATTGTTTAAAATACAAGTCTTGTTCATTAGCAACTACCCAAATTGCTTTATCTAAATTAAATTCATCAAACTTTACTTGGGTTAGCATTAAATCGTTTGTAGCATACAAACTCGTTCCATCACCTCTAACAATTACCTTATTTGGTAAATCGGGTTCAAGTAGAGCAACTATTGCCCCATTATCTTCTTTCTTGAAAACTCCTTTACTTAGACCTTCTTCAATTAACTCAAATTTGTTTCCTTTGTGAAACATTTCTGATTCTAAAAACCATTCATCAAATTTTGTACCAAAATTGTCATAAGTTTTTTTCATCCCATCCAAAGCCCATTCATTCATTTTTTTCCACAATTCAATAACTTCTTTATCACCTTTTTCCCAAAGCATAAGCATTTTTTGTGCTTCTTCTTCAAGAAGAGGATTTTCTTTTGATTTCTCGTTAAACAAAACATACATTTCTCCAACGAAATGATCAGGTTTTATATTTTCTTTAACAGGGTCCCTATTATTCCCAAAAAGTTTGTAAGCTAACATGCTTTTACAAATATGAACTCCTCTATCATTAATTAAATTAGCTTTAATTACTTCATGCCCAGTAGAGGTTAACAAATTAGAAATAGCTAAACCCAAGACATTGTTCCTTAAGTGCCCTACGTGAAGTGGTTTATTTGTATTTGGGGAAGAGTATTCTATCATTACTTTACCAGAACCTAGTTTTATTTCAAATGATTTACCAGTAAATATACCCTCAAGAACACTATTAGAAACTGATGATTTTGCAAGGAAAATGTTAATGTAAGGTCCCTTTGATTCAACTTTTTCAATAAAATGTGCACTAATCTTAGCGCTTAACTCTCTAGAAACATCTATAGGACTCTTTTTTTGTTCTTTTGCAACAAGAAAGCAAGGGAAAGCATAATCCCCCATTCCTTGAGGGGGTGTTGTTAAAAGAGAAATTACTTCAGCTTCACTCAAATTCGAAACTCTTGCAATAATTTGTGCTAATTGAATCTTAAAATCCATACTAGAATTGTGTTCAAATTAATTTAAAAAACACTTTCATGAAGCTAATTTGGACTATAAACCAATAATTATGAAAAATAATTATTCTTGTAACTTTAGAATTGTTTCTACTTCCACCCTTGTAGTAAAATCAATTAGTATTTTAACAAAATCTTTGATACTCTCTATATTAGTTAAATTATGTTTTTGAGCCAAACTAACTGCATTTTTTATTACTTCAACTTCTCTATCTTTTGAAACAATCAATTCTCTTATTTTACTAGAATCAGTTTCTTTTTTTAATTCAGGATTTGAATGAACTTTTGTCCAAGCTACTTGTTGTCCAAAACTTACCAATCTTTCATTTAAGTTCAAGACATTCTCAACATCAATTTTAGTAGTCTCACCATAAGTAGATCTATTATCATCATCCATACAAACTTCATACAACATTTTTTTATACAAATCAATTATTTCTTTTTCATGATTTAACTCTAATCCAATAAACCCCTCATTAATAAGCAGAGGTTTAATTAAAGGTTTTTCTAATTCACTTATTTTAAATAAAAATGGTTTTTGTTGTCTATATAAAAATCTACCAAATTGTGAATCCAAATCTTGAACTTTTTTTAACCTATACAAGAACCATGTTTTTTTGTCGTAAAAAATCTCGCTAAAAGTACTCATATTTAAGGGAAATCTTGACCTGGTTTTTAGCCCCAATATTATTTGCTCGGTTAAATAATCTCCTCTCATTCTTAATTCTACTAAATCAATTACTCTATCCACTATTCATAAAGAAAAATAGTTTTTATTAATTTAACTATTTTTACTAAAAAAAAACCTTAACCAAACTTTTAAAAAGAGCCCTAAAAATAGATTAATTATCCTAAGATACCTTTTAAAAAAAGGGCCTATAGCCCAGTGGATAGGGCGACTGCCTTCTAAGCAGTAGGTCGAGGGTTCGATTCCCTCTAGGCCCGCTTTTTATTTTTTTTTATAAAATAAATTTAAATTTATTAAAAAGGAATGTTTTTTAACTAAAAAGCATTAATTCATGTTATGAATAAAAAAATTATTTCTACTATCCTAATTATTTTAGCGCTTATAACAATTGCACTCGCTTTTCTTATTCCAATTAGTTTTGTTGAAGAATTTAGCATCTTTGTTTATGGTTTACCAATAGTTTTAGCAATCATTTTAATCGGTTTAGCTTTTAGTTTACGAGAAAAAAAAGAGAATAATGAATTGATTGTTCAAAGACAACAAATAATTAATGCAATTAAACAGGCTGAAAACGATTTTTTAAAACATAAAATAAATAAAGAAACTTTTGATAAATTTACTAACGAAAATAACGCTAAATTAATTTCTATTGAAGCTAAGATTGATGTTCAAAAAAATAGGGGTGCTAAAAAAGAAGAGGTTAAAAAAAATACTTCGATTTCAAATGATAAAAGGAGTGTGCTAAAAGGGTTACTTGAACAAAAACAAATAAAAGTAACTGAATTAAAAAAAGCAGAGAATAGTTTTTATCATAGAAAACTTGATGAAAATGGGTTCAAAAATATTTCTTCTCAAATAAAACAAGAAATCATTACTCTTGATTCTCAAATAAAGGGGATTCAAGAGAGTGAGGAAATTGAGTTGCTTAAAAAACAATTAAAAGAAGGGGCTAAAGAAATAGCTAAGCAAAAAAAGATTAGTAAAGAATTAAATAAAAAAGAGTATTGGGATGAAGTAGAAGAGGATTTAATAAAGCAAATTAATTAAATTAAAAAAAATGTTTTTGATTTAGTATTATTTTTTTTAAATCAAATTTTTTCAAAGAATCTATCAAAAAAGCTTTTTACTTCAACGAGTTTCTTTGAATCAAAGTCAAACATACTACAGAAACACTCTGAATCAATCGGCTTAATTCCTTTCATTGATAATAAACTAGTTAATTTTTTTAGTTCAAAACCATGTATTATTCCTGTTGAATAAATTATAAATAGGGGCTTATTTTTCTTAGCGCCAAAATTTATTTTTCGAATAAATGAATTAATCACTGGTGAAGAAGTCATTGCACCTACAATAGGGGTACCAATTAAAACTAAATTATAATTATTTAATTCAGGTAATTTATTTAATAAATTAATCTCTTTTTCTTTTTTGAATTGGTCTTTTAAATGAAGTTTTTTAGTAGGGATTAAATTAATAGTATCTACTAAAAATTTTTTTTCTTCAAAGAGTCGTTTTAATTCAAAAACAACTTTTTCTTCATTAGACTCTTTTTTTTGATTATTTTTTGATTTAGTAAAAGAAGTCTCATTATAATACAATATTAACGCTTTGTTCAACGAATACACCACTAATTATTTACACATTTAGTTTATAGAAATTAAAGTTATTTCAAACACCAATGTTTTTCCTGCTAATTCATGATTAAAATCAATTATTGCATTAGTGTCATTTTTTTCTATTATTTTTCCAGTATGCGCTCCTGAACTAACCATTAATCCAACCTTCATTTGATCAAAATCTGAGAAAGAATTTTTATCAATAGTAATTATTCTACTTTCATCAACTAACCCATAAGCTTGTTCTGGAGGGATTGTAACAATTTTTTTTTCACCAACTTTCATCCCAATTACTCCAGAATCAAATCCCTTAATCATTTGACCTGCCCCAACATCAAATTCTAAAGGACTTCTACCAATACTAGAATCAAATATTGTTCCATCAAGCAATCTACCTGTATAATCAACAAAAACATGATCTCCGACTTTAACTTTCTTAAAATCATTTAAATTATCATATACTTTTGAATTAGAATCAATAGAGTTATTATTAACATCAAGTACCATTAAACCACTTCCTAAGTTATTATTTTGAATACAGCCAAATAATAGGGTAATAGTTATTGCAAGAATGGCTATAATCACATAATTTTTCATAAAGATTTAGTCACCCAAAACAATTAAAAACCAAAATACTAATTAAAAAAATCAATTAATTTATTTAATTGCTTTTAAGTGAAGGTATTGTTCTTCTTCACTTATTCGATTAATTTCTCTAAAACCCGCTTCAGTTAAAA
>JAQVQA010000002.1:18811-33774 GCA_028701835.1 Candidatus Iainarchaeum sp. | reverse complement strand
CCCAAAACAATTAAAAACCAAAATACTAATTAAAAAAATCAATTAATTTATTTAATTGCTTTTAAGTGAAGGTATTGTTCTTCTTCACTTATTCGATTAATTTCTCTAAAACCCGCTTCAGTTAAAAAGTTTTTTAGAGTTTCTTCATCATAACCAAAGTAGTGGTGATCTTCAACATAATTTTCAAAACCATAAATTTTGTTTAAAGCCCACTCCTTTTTTTGACCTGATTCAGTTAAAAATAATTTAAAGAAGTAAGCAATATTTGGAACAATTATTTCTAGAACCCCCTCTTTTTTTAGAACCCTATACATTTCTTTTAAAGTAATCCTTGCATCTTTTCTCAATAAGTGTTCTAAAAAAAATCTTGAGTAGACTTCACTAAATTCTTCATCCCTAAAAGGGAGTTTCTTCGCATCCCCAATTACATCTGCATTAACATTACTTCTAATATCAAAGTGCAGGTAACCTTCTTTTGGTTTATTACCAGAACCAATTTCTAATTTACTCATTACAAAAACCTTTCAAAAAATTTACTAATCAATAGAAATATCAATTTAATTAAAACTAAGAAGTGTTTTTAATCATTGGTTAATACGCACTTTTTTAAATCTGAAAGTTAATAATTATTCAGTGAATTAGAATGTTTGGTTTTGATGAAATTGATTATATTTCAATGTTGTTTGCTCAATGGGTAATAGTTTTTTTAATTAATGTAGTTCCCGCAATGGCTCCACCTACTTGGGCCGTGTTATCATTTTTTTATATTTCTTCTCCCCAAAATATTTTTCTTTTAGTAGCAATAGGAGTAACTGCATCAACTGCAGGTAGATTTGCTCTTGCAAAAGCAAGTTATTTTGTCACCCAAAAATTTGCTGACAAGAAAAAAAAGATGGAGTTTAGTGCAATTGAGAAAAAACTTGAGGGAAAAACATCTCAAAAATTTATATTCACTTTAATTTATTCTTTAAGTCCATTGCCAAGTAACGCTTTATTTATTGCCTTTGGAGCAACAAAAACAAAATTAATGGAAGTCCTTACAGCATTCTTATTAGGTAGAACAATTAGTTATTTATTTTTAATATTTACAACACAAAAAGTATTTTCTTCACTAGAAGCAACTATGCAAGGAAATGCATCTATGTGGACTATAATGATTGAAATAATTGGGGTAATTGCTGTACTTGCTTTCTTTTTAGTGGATTGGAATAAATTAATCTCTTTAGAAATGCCTGGAACAAAAAAAGAAGAGAAGTGGCCTAAAAAATATAAGAATTAATTCAAAAAAACTATTAAATAAAAACCTTCTTAGACTATTAATCCATGCTATGCGCAGGGGTACAGAATTGGAAAACTGACTAGGTTGAGGTCCTAGGCCTTAGTGGCTTTGAGAGTTCGATCCTCTCCCCTTGCATTTTTTAAACTTTCAGTTAAAAAAATATTCTAAGATAATTTTTAATTCATTTATTTTTTTTCTAAAAAATCAAAAAAATGTTATAGTTTAAATTAAGTTAAAAATGCAAAGTTATTTATTAGTTAAAAACTAAATATAATTTAATTTAATTTTTTATTTAGCATTTTGAAAAGGTTTTTTTAATGAATCCAAAAAAATTGAGTGGTAATTTGAGGCAAAGAAAATTTAGATCAAAGAGCCCTAATTTGAATACTACTATTAGCACTAAAATTATAAATTTTAAAGTGCAAAAAAAATTTTTAATTAGCACTAAACTTGCTGACAAGATTTTACTTTCTCTTAATAAAAATCATGTGCCTAATGGGCGTTTATCTTGGTTAAGTTACTCCATACAAGGCCGCAAAGTCTTATCCAACTTATACACTGCTGTTGAAGGACAAGACTTATTGAGGTGGTTCATGACTAATGTTCAAGGACAAAAAGCTATTGAATCACTGGCTTTCCTTGAAAATGGACAAAAATCATTAAGATTTTTATCTGGTTCAAGGGAAGGAAGAAAGATTTTGAAGAGAATGTGTAGTTCTAGCGAAGGAAGAAGAATTTTACTTAATTTATTCAGTTCTCCTGAATATAGAAGAATTTTAAGAAACATTACTAACTCACCTAGAGGGCTTAGTATTTTAATTAATGGCGATTTACCCACCATCAAGTCAATAATTAGGAATCAAATAAAAAATTTAAAAAAGAATTAATTAAATAAATTTAGTAAACTTAAATAAATAAAAATAAATAAAGTAAATTATAAATTTTAGTAAATATTCTATTATTTTACATATTTTTTCAATCTTTCTATATGATTCTCTTCTTCTTTCATTATACCTAAAAGTAACTCTTTTAGAGCACCCATAGTTTTATTTGCAGCTGTGTCATATTGTTTAGTTGTTTTATCTTCAAATTCTAAATCAATGGAAATTATTTCTGACTCGGTTTGATTAAATCTCTGTTCAGGAGTTTGCTTCTCTTTAACTATTATATTTGCTTTGCTTAACACTAATTCCAGTAATTGAACGTGTCTTGCCTCTTGTTCAGAGAGCCATTTTATTGTTTCAAACTCAATTCCATCAAATCTTCTTAATTGTTGAAAATAATTGTCCCTAGAAAGTACTTCCATATCAAATAATTCAATTAAATCTTTTTTAATCTTAATGACTTCCGAAGAGTTTATTTTTGGAATTAATTTTTTTTCGTCAACAAGACTCATAAAAAAACACTTAAAATATATTCAATGATTTGTTTTAACTAGTATTTAAAGACTTGTTTGAAACAAAAAAACATTTAGTTATGTTTTTATATTTAAGAAATATTCTAATATTAGTGTAGTTAAGTAAGAGGTGAGTGTTTTGGCAGATTGTTTTTTTTGTGGAGTTTTTGTTGGCGAGGTTAATGGAGATGGTGGTTGTAAAGGTAGAACAATTGGAGGAAGAGATATTTGCGAACAATGTTTAAGTGAATTAAAATATTGCCTTGAGTCAGTCCAATCAAAGAGTCCTAACGAGAGGGAAGTTAAATTAAGTGAAGAAGAAGATTTTAAGGAAGAAGATATTAAGGAAACTATTAATGAGGATCCTTTTACTTCTGCTCCAAAAGTTTAAATTAATTTACAATAAAGCGAATAAAAAAAAAGGTTTTTTTAAAATGGATTTTAGTATTTGGTTAGGTTTGTTACCTGCAATAATTATATTTATTTACGGAATTGAGAATTTTAGTAAAGAGATTCAACACGCAGCAGGTACTCATTTTAATCAAGTAATTAAATGGGCTACTAAAGGCCCTCTTAGAGCAACTTTTTTTGGAGCTTTAATAACTGCAATTATTCAATCAAGTGCAGCTACTACTATTATTGCAATGGGTTTAGTTAATTCAGGTTTAATTAATTTCTCTCAAAGCATTGGATTAATTTTTGGAGCAAATATTGGAACAACTATCACCTCTCAATTAGTTGCCTTAAATCTAATAATTTATGCCCCCATATTTATAATATTAGGATTTATTTTGAGTTTACTTAAAACCAAGTATAACATTTTTGGAAAACCTATTTTCTATTTAGGTTTGTTATTATTCGCTTTGAATTTAGTCTCAATTTCAGTCACTCCTCTAAAAAATGACCTTCAATTAATGGAATTATTAGCTTATACAAGTATTCCTCTAGTAGGAATTCTTGTAGGTTTTATTGTAACTAATTTATTTCAATCAAGTTCAGTTACAACTGGATTACTAGTAGTAATGTCTCAAACGGGTTTAATTGGACTAGACCAAGCTATTCCAATTATTTTTGGAGCAAATATTGGAACTACTGTATTAAGTTTAGTAGTCTCTTCAAGAATGGATACTTTTGCAAAAAGGGCTGCAGTTACTCATTTCTTATTTAATTTTATAGGTGTAATTATTTTCATTCCTTTTTTGAATTACTTAGTTGGATTTGTTAACCAAATAGGAGGTTCTCCTGCACAACAAGTTGCAAACGCTCATTTGTTTTTTAATTTAGTTTCGACTTTAATTTTACTAGTTTTTATCAATTACTTCAAAATATTTGTTGAAAAGATTGTTCCTACAAAAGAAAAAGAAATTGTATTATCAGCAAAAAATTTAGTTGATTTAGATGAAAAGAAACCAATCGAAATTTTTGCAGCAGTAATTAAGGAGTTCAACAACAGTATAGAATCTTTAATCGAAATGCTTAATGAGAGTAAGAATATTTTAACTAATCCTACCCAAAACAATTTAAGACTAATTAAATTAGACGCTTTTGTAGAATATCTTTATGATGAAACAAAAAAAGTATTGTTTCCAGTGAGTAAGAAAAAATTATCAAAAGAGGATGGTCAACAAGTAATTTTTTTGACAAGATCTTCAAAAATTAGTTCAGAAATCGGAAAAATAATAAGAAAAATAAGCAATATAATTTTGCTTTCTAAAGAAAACGAAGTTGATTTTTCTATTGAAGCTAAACAAGATATTGAAGAGTGTTTATCAATATTATCAGCTAATTTAATTCTTGTTAAAAATAATTACCCTAATTTTACTGAAAAGATTTTGAGTGAAATGCACAAAAACGATCAAGAATTAAGAACTAATATTAACCAAGGTTATAAAAATTATTTTTCAAGACTTTCTGAGGGCAAAGCAGCTCATGGAAGCACTTTTGTTGAAGTACTTGACTTAATCCAAGACATTGGGTCAAAGATTAGTGAATTAAGAAAAATGCCTAGGTAAAAATTGTTTTTTTCACAATTAATTAACTATTTTTTTTTAACACTAACTATTCTTTTTATTTCCTTTAACTCGGATAATATCTGTTTGCTATTCAAATCAGTTTGAACTTCTTTAACCTTCTTCTTGCGTGATTCAGTAATATTAAACACCATTATTCCAACAAACATGTTAATTACAATTAAAGAACCTAATAAAACAAAACTAAAAAAGAATATCCAAGCGTAAGGATTACTTGATAAGGCTTTATAAAATACTATATCCCAATTGGTTAAAGTCACTATCGTAAAGAGAGTAAGAATTGATGAACCTAATGTACCCCACCTATAATAATCAACTGAACTAAATAAATGAACTCCTAAAACACCATAAATATAAAATAAAATTACCAAAAGTAAGAATACATTTGATATACTAGGAATAGCTTTCATTAAAGAATCTATTATAATTCTTAACTCACTAAACTGCCTAACTATTCTTAATACTCTTAGTAACCTAGCAAGTCTAGCAACTGTAATCAAAGGCCCTATTCCTGGAACGAATGCGAGTACAATTATTGAAAAATCAAATAAGTCCCAAGGATTAAAGAAATATTTTTTATAATTAGGGAGAACTGCAATTATCTTTACCCCTGCCTCAACTATAAAAACAATTAAAGCAATTGTATTAACTAAATAAAAAATATTTTTTATAACATCAAATTGAGGATATGTTTCAAGACCAATTGTTAAAGAATTAATTAAAATAACTAATAATATTAATTGATTAAAAATCGATTTATTAACTAAACTTATGCAAAAGTTTTTTATTGAACTTACTCTTTTTAGAACCATTTAAAAACCAAGACAATAATGAATTTAAGAGTATTTTAACGTTTCGTTTTTCAAAAAATAAATTAAGAAAAACTAATAGTTTTACGCAGAGGCCGAGATTTGAACTCGGGCTCCTGTTAAGGAATACGCTTTCTGCTCTTTCTTTTCTTTAAAGAAAAGAAAGTGTAAGTTTTCCAAAGAAAAGACTTTGAGTTACTTACAGCTTCATTTAGAAGCTTCCAGGCGTACGCATTAGACCGCTCTGCCACCTCTGCTTTGCACAAATAAATGTCATTTTTAGATGATCAAGCAAACTAATGTTTGCGGGTCAAATAAATTAACAAATTTATTTTGACATAGGATAGCTCATGGCAAAACATTATGTTTTGCTATGCCAGCAAAACGCTTTCGTTTTGCTTAAGTTTCGCCAACCTTTTACTCCGAAGGAGAAAAAAGGTTGCCGTCTCTGCCACCTCTGCTTTGCACAAATAAATTCACCTTCATCTGTTTAACAGATTATGAATCTAATTAACCATAAACGTTTATTAATTATTAGATTTCAAAATGTTTTTTTTGACGAATTGTTTCAAAGCAAATTATTGGAGCAATTACACTTATAGTAAAAAAACTTGTAGGAGGATTCATAGGTATTTTAATCATTAATTCCATTAATTTTTGTTTTTCTTTACATAATCCTGTTGTTTCTGTTCCAAAAACTATTACTTTTTTTTCTTTTGATAAATCCACTGAAAATAAATCAATAGCATTAACATTTGGAGTTGTTCCTATTATTAAATAACCCTTTTTTTTCAAGAAATTTATTCTTTTAAAAAAATCAGGGTGAGTTGAAACATTATCAAAATTAGGTTTTTCTTTAAAACCTTTAACCCATGAATTAATTATACCCACTACTTTAGGGTGATTCATTGGAAGAGAAGAGCCAGTAAATTCAATTCTTACTCCAAGAGCCATTCCTAAGTGAATTACTTGAGCCATGTCCCTAGGATCTTTTAAAGAATCAAATAAAAAAATTAAGTCGTCATTCAAATCATTTGTTTTTAAATTATTTTTACTCATATTAATAATTGATTTAATGAAAAGAATTAAAATGAGTTTTGTGCGATTAATTTGAATGGATTTGAATAATAAAAGCTTTGGAATAATAGGTGCTTCAAATAACCCTAATAAATATGGTTACAAAATAGTTAAAGCTCTTCTAAAAATATCTCCTAATATATACCCAATTAATCCAAAAGAATCATTAATATTAGGACAAGAATGTTTTTCTGATTTAAAAAAAATTAGTAAAAAATTGGACATAATTATTTTTGTTACTCCTCCAAAAATTACTTTTGAGGTTTTAAAGAAAAATTTTTTAAGAAGCAATTTTTTTTGGTTTCAACCAGGTAGTTTTGATGAGGAAGTAATTAATTTTTGTGAACAAAATGGAATTTCTTATGAAGAAAAAAAATGCATTATTTTAGAGAGTGAAAGATAGATTTAGCTAAAATTATTTTTGATTAATTATTCCAGGCCCTTAATTTTAGTTCTTTACTTTCTTTTGAATTCATTGATTCGAGAGTTTCTAAAATTAATTTAATTTTTTTTATTTGTTGCAATTTTTCATCAACTCGCTTAGCCCCTTCATAATTTTTCAGTTTTTCTTGTTCAATTAAAATATTCTCCAAACGATTTATTTCAGGGTTTAATGCACTTGATTTACCCGAACTTCGAGCTATTGTTCTTAAAGCAATTCTTGGAGATACTCCTGCTTTCATTGCTACTTCAAATAAATTATTAGCGATTCTCACATCAGCTTCACTAGCCATATTAAGTTTTAGTATTTGTCTTACTTGACTCATTTCTTTAGTAGCTTGTGCAGGAGTAATTTTAGGGTATTTATTAGGGTACTTAACAGAACCATCCTTTAAAACCATTACTTGTTTTGCTCTTAATTCACTAGCCCTTGCTAATTCATCAATTCTTGCACGAGTAATTGATTTGTTAACTAAATTCATTGCTGTTGCAACTGCGATAGCCCCTATCCCTATTTTCCCTGCATTTAATAATTTTTTCTTCAACCCTTGTTTTTTAACAACAACTTTTTTAACAGGGTTAATTGATATATTAGTTAATTTATTAATAGATTTAGATTTTGTTGCACGCATAATAACTTGTTTACTGATTTTATCACTCCCACCTATAATTGGTACAGAGTTAGAATGCTTTTTAAAAAAAACTTTTTTTTGACCCTTTAATGACTTAATTTGCATATTATATTAACAATAAAACTCCTTTATTAACTTTATTAAAAAAAACTCAAAAAAGAATAAAATAATTTAAAAATACTAAAAAAAAACAATATTAAAATAATTTATGACATTTTTATTTTAATGAATCTAGAATACACTAATAGAGCATAAAAAATCAATATAATTACATTAAAAATAAATATGATGTTATTTTTGTTACATTAAAATTTAATTAACATTTAAAAGAATCAATTGTAGTAATTGTTGTAGAAAGGTTTGTTTATGAGCGAAGATTTGATTGGATTGGAGGTGATAATTGCGACTATTTCAGCTAATGCGGGAGCTGATGTTGAAATAGTTGCAGCATAATAATTATTTCTCGAAAACAAAATTAATAAAAAAATTATTGCAGTGAAGTTATTAATTTTTTTGAAAAAATATTTTTTTATAATTAGTTAATTAATTCATTTTCTTAAACTATCTTTTCTAACTAATAAAAAATTTTTAAAAAATTGTTTTTAGAGGTAATTTTAGCCTTTTTTTGAGTAATCCTTTTATACTAGAATATTTCTCTTTTAAGCTAGACGTAATGTCTAACACCCGGAGGGGTTAATAATGGGATTATTAGACAAAGTTAGAGGAAAACCAAAGAAGAAAGCATTCGGAGGATACTGTATAAGTTTCAAAGGTAAAACTGATACCCTTGAAGAAGTATTTGGGTCTGGAGATATTACTCCAAGCGAAATGACAAAACTACTTTGGGCTTATATAAAGAAAAAGAAGATATCAGGAAAAAAGTAATTCTGATCAAATTTTGGATTTAATTCTTGGGATAATTAATCCCAAGATTAATCTAAAAAAAACTTATTTTTAAAAAATAAAAAAAAATTTGCTATTTTTAAAAAAACTAGATTTTTTATAAATTAATTTTTTTTCTAATTAATTTTGCTTGCTTTACTAACACTTTTGCATGTTGAATTGGTTCAAGCATTGGTTCCATTTCTAAAGTTATTATTTTTAAATTAGGACAAGAAAAAATTGCTTCTTGAGCATAGTCCAAAACGAATTTGGATTCTTTTTTTGCAGAATTTATTATGAAATGTTTATCAACAAATCCTTCATTTTTCACTAATAAAGGCGAATTTAAATGAAGTTCAAAAATATTGCTTCCAACATTTTGTAACAAATCTATGAAATAATCTATTTCATTTCCCTTATATAAATTAAGCATTATTCTTGAACGTGCCGAAATTAGAGTGTGAGATAAATCGATTAACAATCCCGCATTAGCTATTTGACTAACTTCTTTTTGTAATTTTATACTTGTTGAATATAATTTAGATTCTTGTTCTTTTACAGGATTAATCATGCTTGGATAAAAACTCATTTCTTCAAGTAGTATTCTTTTATCAATTGAATGATTCAAATAATTTAAATTTTTTCTTATATTGGATAATAATTGTTCTTTACTTTGCGGCTTATAATAGAAACATGATTGTCCCATATGAAAACTTACAAATGGTAGTGGTGTTTTTTTGCAAGTGGAAATTATTTCAGGGTGGGCTGACATAATTTCAATAAAATTTGGACTCTCAATAGAAATTTTATATTCTCTCGCAGGATTATGAATACTAACTTTGAGCCCACTTTCAAGTACTTTATCTATTTGATTATCAGTATTACTTAATTCAATTCCACTGAACTCGTTTGAATCCTTAATAATACTAAGTGCTTTTTTTGACTCTGGTAGTCCTTTGCACCAAGAACAATATAATTCAACCATTTGATTAAAGAAAATATATTCATTATAAAACCTTTTTGAATAAACAAAAAAAAGCAAGTTTTTTATTCTATTAAATTCAATTTAATACATGAGTGAAGTTCTTCCTTTAACATCTATTGGAATAATAATGGTGCTTGCAATTAGCATTAGTTTTTTAGTTAAAAAATCGGGACAAAATTCTGTCATAGGCTATATTCTAGCAGGATTTATTTTAGGCCCAATGTTTTTTAATTTTTTAAATCCTTCTGACGCTTTAGTACTTGGATTTGGAGAACTAGGGTTATTTATTTTGCTTTTTTATTTAGGACTCGAAATGTCTTTGAAAGATTTTTTAAAAGCAGGTAGTACTTCAATAGGACTTGCTTTGATTGATATGGCTGGTCTTGTGGGAATTGGTTTTTTTATAACTTATATTTCAGGATTCTCTTTTTTATTCTCAATTGTAGTAGGAATGATGGCTTTTTCGACTAGCACTGCAATTGTAGCAAAATTTGCTCTCGATAAAGGTTTGATTCAACAAACCTCTGCTAAACTTGCAATATCTATTCTGATTTTACAAGATTTTTTAGGAATTGTTTTATTAGTGTTTTTAACTAGTTTTTTTGCACCTACTGGAGCTAATCCTATCCAATTAGGTCTTGCAGCAATAGTTTTTGCAGTAACAGCTTTTTTTGCTGTATCCAAAGTTGCAAAACAAGTAGAAGCTTGGCTTGAAAGTAATGGATTTGGGCATACTGAAGTAACTTTATTTGCTTTAGGAATTGGATTAATTGTAGCAACTCTTGGAACTTTTTTAGGCCTCTCAAGTGCTCTTGGAGCTTATTTTGCAGGATTTGCTTTAGCTGAAACAAAGTATGGTTCTAAAATAAAAAAAGACGTGGGTTTTTTGAGAGATTTTATGTTAGTGTTTTTCTTTGTAACTTTTGGCACAATGATTTTTTATAATACATCAACAAGTTTACTTGAAGTACCTCAACTTTCAACGCTTATTTTTATTGGAGGAATTGCTTTAGCAGTTTCTATAGGAATAGTTTTTGTTAATGGAGTAGTTTTTCATATATTCGGACCCCCTTTTGGTTTAAGCAAAAAAGATTCTGCTTTAATTGCAATAATGCTTATCCCTTTAGGAGAATTTGTTATTATTATAGCTAAGAGTTCAATGGTTGCTTTGAATGGAGCCGAAAGTGCATTAATCTCTTCCCTTGCTTTTTTAATGATTTTATCAACAGTAATAATTTTCCAACCTTTGTACAATTTACGAGAGTTGCATGAAAAATTTTTCTCTATTTTCCCTTCGATTGGAAAAGCCCCTATAGAAAATATTATTATTGTAGAAAAAACTAATGAGCTTAGTGAGTTAATAAAAAAATTTGCAGGGAATTTTTTAGTTGTTCTTTGTTTTGCTTGGATTACTATTCTTCTTTATGAAGCTATTCCTAGATTTGGGGTCCCAATAATTTATAGTAGACAAATAACTTCTATTTTAATATTCTGTTTTTTTGCCTCTTGGCCTGCATTTCAAGCATTTAAATCATTGAGGAAACTATTTATTCTTGGGTTAAAACAACACAAAAAAAACCTAAAGAGATTTGCTTTTAAGGGATAGTATTTAATAAGTTTATAATTTAAGGTTTTGTTATGAGTAAATTAAAAAAAATGGAGAAAAGAATCATTTTTAAAGAAAGTAAAGCAAATAAATTTTTTTTTATAAGTCCAAAAATTTTGATTATTATAGGGTTATTACTTTTAATTATATTTTTATCAATGTTTTATTTTAGTAGTCCTCAAATTTGTAAAGAAAATGAAAAACCTATTATTAGAATGTACTCTACTAATACTTGTCCTCATTGTATTTGGATTGGACCTACTTTTGAGAGTGTTGTAAAAGATTATATTGACAAAAACAAGATTGTTGCTCATCACTGGGAGTGGATTATTAATAATCAAGGTGAATTAGTTGGAGTTGATGATACTCTAACGCCTGAATTTGAGGGTTTAATGCCTAAAGAAGAGGAAGAGATTTTTAAGAAGTTTAGTCCTAGTTCTAGTGTACCTGCTTTTGTTTTTGGTTGTAGAGATTTTAGAATTGGAAACAAATTTGAGTCTGAAAATGATATAGAATCTGAAAAGAAAGAGTTTATTAGACTCATTGAAGATTTATTAAATTAATTAATGGAGAAGAGTAAAAATGGTTAAAGAAGGAGTAATTGCTTTAAGAGGAGTTTCAAAAATTTATGGTGTGGGTGAGATTGAAATTAAGGCTCTTGATGATATTGATTTAAGCATTTGTGCAGGAGAGTATGTTTCTATAATGGGTCCTTCTGGCAGTGGAAAAACTACTTTACTTGATGTTATTACTACTATGATGAAACCAACAAAAGGAGATGTTTTCATTGAAGGGGTTAATACAACTAAAATGAGTAATGCTGAACTCGCTGCTTTTAGAGGAAAAAAAATTGGATTTATTTTTCAAACTTTTAATTTACTTCCAAAGTTAACAGCTCTTGAGAATGTAATGACTCCTCTTTGGATTAATAATGTTCCAAGAGAAGAAAGAGAAGGCATTGCAAAGAAATTGCTTAAAGAAGTCGGTCTTGAGAATAGAATGAATAATAGGCCTAATCAATTATCAGGAGGTCAAAAACAAAGAGTTGCTATTGCAAGAGCTCTTGCAATGGACCCTAAAATAATTGTTGCTGATGAACCTACTGGTAACCTTGATTCAAAGTCAGGTAAACATGTAATGGATATTTTACATAATTTGCACAAAATACACAAAGTTACTGTTATTATTGTTACTCATGACGAGAGTATAGGTAAATTAGCCAATAGAAGAGTATTGATTAGAGATGGCAAGATTGTTAATTCAAAGAGTGATAATAAATTAGTTTGTCAAATTTAATTTTTTTTTAATTATTTAATTGATTTAGTAATTTAGTTATTTTATTTTAAATAAATTAATTTAGTATTTCAAATTTATTATTATTTATTTTTAGTAAGTTGATTTTTATGAAGTTTGATGGTGATGTAGTCGAAGTTTCTTTTAGAAATTTAAAAAAAGAGGGTTTGAGAACCTTTTTGACTTTGATTGGAGTAGTTATTGGAATTGCTTCTATAGTTAGTTTGCTTTCAATTGGTAATGGTTTAACTCTAGCTGTTGAGGAACAATTTGAGAGTCTTGGAACAAACACAATTTTTGTTATTCCTGGGGGAGGAATGTCTATTGCATCAATTAAGCTTAATCAAATAGATTTGGACACAATTGATAATACTAGTGGGGTTGAGAGAAGTATTCCAATTTATTCAAAAAGCGGGATATTAGAGTATAATCAAGAAAAAGTTAATGTTTCTATTAATGCTGTTGATCCTAAAAAAGCCGAGGATATTTTTCAAAGCACTGGTTTTATGGAAGTGACTGAAGGTAGAATGATGGAAAAAAATGATTCACAAGGAATTTTAATAGGAACTACTCTATCCACTGATTTTTTTAAAAGAGATTTAAGTTTGAAAAAACAGGTTTTGATTAATGGTTTAAGTTTTAATGTTGTAGGAATATTAAAACCTCAAGGAACTAGTTTTGGTGGAGCTCCAAATATGGGTGGCTCAATTTATATGTCTCTTGAAGCATTGAAAAGATTATACTCTGAATCAAATTTGAGTCCAAGCATAATTTTTGTTAAAACTTATACTGCTGATGATGCTAAGTATTCAGCGGATTCTATTAAAGATTATTTTAATGATAAATATGGAGAAGATAGTGTAAGAGTATCTTCTTCAGAAGATTTATTGAATCAAATAAAAACTATTCTTGATTTATTAACTTTATTCATAACAGGAGTTGGAGCAATTTCTCTTCTTGTTGGAGGAATAGGGATAATGAATTCAATGGTTACGAGTGTAATGGAACGAACAAGAGAAATTGGGTTAATGAAGGCTCTTGGAGCAAGTGATGACAAAATCAAAAGTATTTTTTTACTTGAATCAGCTTTAATTGGAGGAATTGGAGGAATAATCGGAATTATAATTGGTTATTTAATGTCTTTTACAATTGCTTTTATTGGACAAAGTTTGGGTTATGCTCTTGAGGCTTCAATGGGTATAGAAATAACTATAGGAGCATTAATTTTTTCAATGATTATTGGAAGTTTATCAGGAGTAGTTCCTGCAATAAATGCGGCTAATCTTGATCCTGTAGTTGCATTAAGGTATGAATAATTAATAAAAGGTGTTTTTCAATGATTCAAGATATTTTTGAAATGAGTTTAAAGAGTCTAACTCGTCAACAAATACGTTCTTTTCTAACTCTTGCAGGAGTAGTTATAGGAATAGCTGCTATTGTTTGTTTATTATCCATAGGGCAAGGACTAACTAATTCTGTTAATGAACAATTTGAGCAACTTGGAACTAATATAGTTTATATGCTTGGAATGAATCCTTTAAGTGGGACTAGTAATACTATTGATTTTAGTGATTCAGATATTTCTTGGGTTGAGGGGGTGAGTGGAGTTGATTATGTTTTGCCTTTATACAGCGGGGTAGGCACAATGCAAGCAAATAGTGTAAGAAAAAATGTAATGATTTTAAGTATGGATTTGGATAAATCAAGTTTATTTGAAGAATATGGTTATTTTGATGTTGAAGAAGGAAGAAGAATTGAAGAAGGGGATACTCAAGGTATTTTAATTACAAAGCAACTCGCGGAGGACGGTTTTGACAAACCATTAAATGCAAAAAAATTAGTTACTATCAATGACTTGCCTTATAAAATAATTGGAATTCAAAAACCATTAAAAGTAGTAGTTGGGGATTATAATCCTGAAAATTTAATACTAATGTCTGAATCAGCTTTTAAAAAATTTAGTCCAAATAGTACACCCACTTATTTAATGATAGTTACTTTCTCAAGAGAAGATAATTCAAAAATAGCGGATGAATTAACAAAACATTTTGAAGATAAATATGGCCAAAGATCAATCTATGTTTATACTTCAGATCAATTACTCGATCAAATTAATTCAATTTATGCTATAATAACTTTCTTTTTAATTGGAGTAAGCGCTATCGCTATGATTGTTGGAGGAGTTGGAATAATGAATGCGATGATTACTAGTGTAATGGAGAAAACTAAAGAAATTGGGATAATGAAAGCACTTGGAGCCAGTAATTACACAATTTTAATGATTTTTATTATAGAAGCTGCTTTAATTGGTTTAATCGGAGGCGCAATGGGCACAATTTTAGGTTATGGTTTATCGCAAATAATTTCTTTTTTTGTTAGCGAATCAGGAATGATTCTCCAAGGAGTAATAAGCTTGGAAATTACTCTAATTGGACTCGGTTTTTCAACTATTGTAGGAGTAATCTCAGGATATTTACCTGCATTAAGAGCAGCTAATCTTGATCCAATTGAAGCATTAAGATACGAATAAAAA
>JAQVQA010000002.1:11077-18711 GCA_028701835.1 Candidatus Iainarchaeum sp. | reverse complement strand
TTATTTTTGCACTAATTTTGAAGAAATTAATTCTATTTCTCCACAAAATTCATTAAAAACTTTTTTATTAAATTTTATATCAATCTTTTCTTTGAATAATGGAGAATTAATTACAAGTGACTCATATTCCCCTCCTTCCCCTGCAACATTAACCCCATACTTTTTATTCAATTTGACTAAGTCCTTAATTACAGATTCATCAATTTTTTTCCCAAGCCACTCTTCATTTAAACCCATGCAAGCAATTTTAGTTATAACCACACTAAATTTATTTCTAACAAGATTTTTCAAATATTTCTCTTGATCCATGTGCCACAAAGGAGCAAAATGTCGTATAAAATGTTTTTCACAAACCAATTCAATTCTCTCTCTTTGATAATTTGAAAATATTGCTCCTGAACAAACACCTTCAATTCCAAACATTTTCTTTGCTAGCATAATCCCCCTATCAAGTTCTCCAATTTCCTTTTCTTTCTCTCCATTTGATTGTATCAATAATAGTTTAATTCCAAGCGTCTTTGCTTGGAGTTTTGCAATTTCAATAGTAGGAGAATGAAACATAAATGAATCTTTATTAACAGGATTAATTGCAATCAAACATCTTACATCGTACCCCTGCTTTTTCATTAAATAAATTGCATAAATTGAATCTTTTCCAGTAGACAGTAAAGCTGCAATAGGAATATTTTTTTGTAAAATTGAATTTGAATTTTTTTTATAATTACTTAAAATTATAGAATTTAAATAATCTGCTTTTGATTTAAATCCATTCTTTTTTGCCAAAAACTCTATTGCTTTATCAAAATTACTTCCATATTGAGCAGCTTTTTTTTCTTTAAACGCAATTTCTTTAGGAAGATTTAATTTAATAGCTATTTCCCTCAAAATTTTTTTATTAATTAAAAAATTTTTCTTTTTATCAAAAAATATCTTTTGTTTAGAATTATAATAAACAGACCTTTTTACTAATTCATCATCTAAAAAAGGAACTCTCAACTCTAACTTATTTGCCATTGTAATAATATCTTGATAATATAAATCATTTTCATAAAGTTTTATCAAATAACTATAACAATCCTTGTTAATATTATTAGAGTTTTTAAATCTGTGATATCCTGCAAATAGTTCATCAGCACCAAGTCCAGACATAACTACTTTCAACCCTAACTTTGAAGCTTCTTTTGTAGCAAAGTAAATAGTACAAGCAACTCCAACGCGAACAGGATCAGTTGATTCAATTAAAGAAATAATTTTTGGCAATTCTTTCTCAAGTTCTGGAACAAAAACCTTTTTTGTAATTAAATCACACCCTAAACTCCTTGCAGCTTTTTTTGCAGGCAAATAATCTTTTGGTTCAATTAATCCAACAACCGGGTCAAATACTCCTGCAAATAAACCCACAAAATTTGATTCCTTCTTTGATAGTTTAATTATTTTCCCGATTAATGAAGAATCAAGTCCTCCTGAAAGCAATAAACCAAATTCATTATTAGGAATTCTTTTTTCTACTGAATTAACTAAAATTTTTTTTAATTGAGATTCACTTGAATTCTTTTCAAAAGAAAAATTTTTTTTAATAAAACTCAATTTTTTATTATTTAAATCAAAAAGTATTATTTGACGCGGATTTAAGTGATTCGCATTCAAAGAAATTGAGTTAAGAGCTTTTTTCTCCGAAGCAAACGCAAACCTATTGTTAACCTCATCAAAGAAATAAACTAGGGGTTTTACTCCAACTTTGTCCCTGGCAAGAACTAATTTATTTTCTTTTTTTGAATAATATGCAAAAGCAAAATCTCCATCAAATTGTTCAATTATTTTTGGAATTGATTTAATGGTTTTTAAATCAAGCAAAGCTAGAACTAATTCAGAATCATTTTTTACTTTTAATTTAAATTTTTTCCTTAACTTTTCCCAGTTATAAATTTCACAATTAATTACCAAGATTCCTTTTTTTGATTCTAATGGTTGAGTCACAAAATCAACTATTGAATGAAGATTATGACCCAAAATTAAATTTTCTAATTTAAGTGCTTTTGAACCATCAGTTCCCCTATAACTTATTGCCTCAAGAGCAGTTTTAATCAATTTTTCAGAATTTACAAAATTGTACAAACCTACTATACCACACATATTAAAACAAAGAATTTTTGTCCTTAAATAATCTTCGATGATGCTTTTCTTAAGCGATTCATTAAAGCTAAACCAAATCCATTATCATTTACACCTTCAACAATTATCTTTTTTAAACCCCTTTTATCAAATTCTCTTAGTACAAAAAATAAATTCTTTGCATATAAATTAACACTTTTATTAAAAAAGAATTCATTTTCAAATCCAACTCTTTTTGTAAAAGAAATAATTCCTATTAAATCATTACTTTCATTTAAACTAAATTTTTTTACAACATTCAAAAAATCAGTTCCTTTTTTATTTGTATTAATCTTAGCTTCGACTAGAGTAATCTTTGCTTTTGGAGAATAATGTTTATACTTCATTCCTGGCGAAGAAGGAATTTTACTTTGCTCACAAGGCAAATCAACTTTACCTATTAATCTTCCAATTTCTTCTTTAGTTATTTTTCCTGGCCTAAAAAGAATTGCTTTATCATTACTTAATCCAATTACTGTTGACTCAAGACCAACTTTACATTTGCCCCCATCAATAATTAAAGGAATTTTTCCATTCAAATCATTCATTACATGCTTTGCCATTGTAGGAGACGGTTTTGTTGAAGAGTTTGCACTAGGTGCAGCAATTGGACACCCTGATTTTTTTATTAATTCAAGTGCATTGTTATCACTTGGCATTCTTATCGCAACTGTATTTAATCCACCCGTAATACACATTGGAATTTTAAAAGATTTTTTCATTACAATTGTAAGAGGCCCAGGCCAGTATTTTTTTATTAAAATTTCCGCTTTTTTTGGAACAAATTCAACTAATTCATTTAATTGATTAATATTAGAGATATGCACAATTAGAGGATTATCATTCGGCCTACCTTTTGCAACAAATATTTTCTTTACTGCATTCTCATCAAGTGCGTTTGCACCAAGTCCATATACTGTTTCAGTAGGAAATGCTACTACATCTCCTTTTTTTATTAAATCAGCAGCAATTGATAAAACTTTATTTTTGTTACTTGAATTTATTTTAATTAACTGAGTTTTCATGAATAATTAATTTAAGAAAAATAATAAATACCCTTATTTTTTTATACATAATAAAATTTATTTTTTTTAAAAAAACAAATTTATTTAATAAATAAAACTACATTCACCATTTTTTCAGTTGCTTTTATAGCAGCTTCTAATTGATCCGTGGATACACCTATGGTTTCTATTCTTCGATTACCTTTTTTCCAAATTATTTTGCATTCAACTAATGCATCTGTATGTCCTCCTACAGGAATTCTTACTTCATAGTCGATTAATTGAGGAAAAGATAAATTATTTTCTTCAAAAATTTTCTTAAGTGCATTAATAAAAGCATCAAAACCCCCGCCACCATTTGAAAAAGAACTAAACTTTTTTGAATTAAAAATAACTTTTATTTTAGCATTAGGAGTCATTGTTTTTGATGAAGTAACTTTATAATTCAAAACCTCAAATTTTTTTGCTGATTTATTTTGTTGCAATTCATTTAAAATAAAAAGCAAATCATCTCTTGAAACAAATTCTTTCTTATCCCCAAGCTCAATAACCTTTTCTAAAACTTTTTTTAATTCATTTTCGTTGAGTTTTATTCCAAATTGTTTCAAGGTTAAATCAATTGATGCTTTACCAGAAAGTTTTCCAAGAGAATATCTAGTCAAACGACCAAATCTTTGTGCAAATAATTTACTTTTATACAAATTTCCTTTTTTATCCCCATCAGCATGAATTCCCGCTGTTTGAGTAAAAACCACTCCCCCAACAACAGGATGATTTTTTTCAATTCTTCTTCTTGAAAACAACTCAACTAAATGAGAAATGTTGGATAATTGTTTTTCATCCACGTTTGTATTAAATCTAGTAAAATCTTTTAACACAGGGACAAATACTTCTAAAGGCGTGTTTCCTGTTCTCTCCCCAAGTCCATTAACAGTTACATGAATACCCCTAACACCCGAATTTACTGCAAAAAGAGAATTCGCTATACTCAAACCATAATCATTATGTGCATGAAAATCAAATTTAGCCCCAGGAAATCTCCTAGTCATTTTTAAAATATTTTTTTTAACATCTTCAGGACTTAATACACCTAATGTATCTGCAAGCATTATTCTATTAACTCCTAAACTCAAAAGTTTTTTTGTAATAAGAAAAACATAATTTTTATCTTCTTTTATTCCATTTGAAAAATCTTCCAAATAAGCATTGACTAAAAAATTCTTTTTTTTAGCGTATTTTACTGTTCGTTCAATATCAAAACAATGTTCTCTTGGTTTTTTATGAAGCTGATTTAGACAATGATTTTTACTACCTTTACAAAGCAAATTAATTACTCGTCCACCCAAAGAATCAACCCAATCAATACTCTTATTAAAATCTACAAAAGAAAGTACTTCTATTCTATCAAGCATATTTAACTTATTTGCCCAATCAAAAATTAGTTTACAAGATTCTTCCTCACCCTTAGAAACACGAGTCGAAGCAATTTCTATTCTATCCACTTTAACATCTAAAAGAAGTTTTTTTGCAATAGCTAATTTCTCACTGCTTGAAAAAGATACTTCTTCAGTTTGCTCCCCATCTCTTAGAGTAGTATCCATTATTTCTATAAAATCATTATAATCAGAATTAGACTTGAATGGCCGAATCACTCATAATAAATAAAATTAGTTAATTTTTTTATTATTAATAAATACTATTAATTTGATGTAATAATTTGTATATTTAAACAATTTTTTTAAAAAAAATAACCCCTTTTTAGCCTTTTAAATTGTTGCATTTTTATATTTGTATTAGGAAAAAGCATTAAACATTCGAAATTAGTAAAAATACACATTTTTTTAAAGAAAGTAGAATTGAAATGATATTTATCTAATAATTATTAAAGGATGATGAAAAAAAATGGGTTTTATAAAAATGGGTTTGAACCCCAAACTAGTTGAAGGATTAAAAGCAATGAAGATAACTAATCCGACACCTATTCAAGAAAAGTGCATTCCTCAAATTAAAGCAGGAAAAGATGTTGTTGGACAATCACTAACAGGGTCAGGAAAAACAGCTGCATTTGGTTTACCAATACTAGAAAAAATTATTCCCGGAGGAGGAATTCAAGCATTGATTATTGTCCCAACTAGAGAATTATGTGTTCAAGTTAGGGATAATCTAGAACAATACTCACGATTCTTACCCATTAATATAATAAGTATTTATGGAGGAGTTGGATTCTTTCAACAAATGGAAGAAATAAAATATGGGGAAATAATTGTTGCAACTCCTGGAAGATTACTTGATCACATGGGTAGAAGAAATGTTTCATTAAGAAATATCAAATTTGTAGTACTTGACGAAGCTGACAGAATGTTTGAGATGGGTTTTGAAGATGATGTTGACAAGATTTTAAGACAAACTCCTTCATCACGACAAACAATAATGTTTAGTGCAACAATGCCAAGAGCGGCTCAACAATTAATCAAAAAGTATTTAAAGAACCCAATTAATATTCAAGAAAAACTTCAAGTAGATAAGAGTTTATTAAAACAAATATTTTATAGTGTAAAGAAAAATGATAAATTCTCTTTGCTTGTTCATTTATTAAAGAATAAAACTAGTGGGCCCGCAATAGTTTTTTGTGGCACTAAAAGAGAAGTTGATAAAGTTGCAAAACAATTAAGAAAACAAAAAATTGATTCATTGCCAGTACATGGAGATTTAACTCAAGGAAAAAGACAATTTGCAGTTAATTCTTTTAAGAGTTCAAAAATAGATGTTTTAGTAGCAACTGATGTAGCTGCAAGAGGACTTGACATTAAAGATGTTTCTCACGTCTATAATTATGATGTTCCAAGAACCCCTGAAGAATACACTCACAGGATTGGAAGAACAGCTCGGGCAGGAAAAAAAGGAGACGCAGTAACCCTGTTAAGTGAAAGGGATTTTAATAACTTTAATAGAATATTAAGATTTGGAAAAATGAATATTGTACAAGAGAAATTACCAGAGTTTGAAAGAATTGAATCCACACAAGAATATCCCCACGAAGAATACTCAAGAGACAATTATTCAAATAAAAATTTTTCTTCAAATTATCAAAGAGGATATCCTAGAAGAAATGATTCTAATCCAATAACTCATAACAAAAGACATAATTATGATTCAAACGAAAGTAGATGGGGTAAAGAATATTCTTCTCATAAAAGAAATCAAAGCAATTCAAATGAATACAATTACAATAGTGAAAATTATTCAAATAGTCACAATAATCAAACTAATTCAAATTATTCAAAACAAAATAAACATAATTATTTGAAAAAACAAGATTCTTCAAAAAACTTAGGGGTAAAAAAACCAATGAATCAAAAAAATCATTCTTCAAATCACATTAACTTTAATAGAACACAAAATTCAAATTCTACTCATGAAAGAACTCCAAGAACCCCAAATCCTCTTTTTGAAACTTCCCACTATCATCCAAACTATAAAATGAATAAAACAGATGAAGTAATAAAAACAAACGCAGAAAGTTATTTTAAAGCTAATAAAAATAGGTTAAAGAATAACACTAATTCTAACCGACACAATAAAAAAGAGAATAATAGATTTGATAAAGATAAATCAAGTAAAAGAAAGTAATTAAATTCTAAACAAATCTAATTTTGGACTATTAAAAAAATTTGATTAAAATGATTAAATGGTATTCACATTAATTCTCTTTTTAAAATTTTATGATGATGATTTAATTGTTTAAATTTTTCCACATCCCCATTAGGCATATCGGGGTGAAGAATTTTAGCCATGTCTTTATATTTTTTATTAATTTCTTCAATATCACTTGAAGAATGATGCAATCCGAAAAATTCTCTAGCTTGTTTCCTCTTCTCTTCAAGTCCATCATCTTCCCTAAACTCTTCTATAAAATCCATTAAAGATTTTTTCTTTAATTTTAATAACTCAACTTCCCCTTCAATAACCTTAAACACTATATACAAATTCTCAACATACTTATCTTGAGAATTATTTTCATAATACAACATGTGTCCATCAAAATACCAAGTAACACTAGCCTTAGCTTTTTTCATTTCCATTCCATTAAATTCAAGCTCAATATCATCAACCCCAACACCCATTTCAGCAAGTATAGAAATTATTTTGTTTCTAAACAAAACAGCTTTCCTCTGGTAATTACTCTTAATAACCTCGGGCCTAATTTTATGTCCTTTAAAATTTACTTCACTCATTCTAATCCAACTCTTAATTTAACTCAACTCAAATTGCAACTATATAGAATCTCTAAATAAAGCACATTTATAATATACAAGGTTTTTAACTAAATTAGTATTAAATATATTAAAATATAAAAGTAATAATTATGATTGAAAAATTGACTAATGGTATAAAAAGAATTGCTAAAAGGAAAGTATCTACTAAAAAAATGGGTTTATTAAAGAAGATTGGGTGCTTTTCAAGAATTAATTGGGTTCG
>JAQVQA010000002.1:3392-10977 GCA_028701835.1 Candidatus Iainarchaeum sp. | reverse complement strand
TAAAAGTAATAATTATGATTGAAAAATTGACTAATGGTATAAAAAGAATTGCTAAAAGGAAAGTATCTACTAAAAAAATGGGTTTATTAAAGAAGATTGGGTGCTTTTCAAGAATTAATTGGGTTCGTGGACTTAAGGAAGAAAGGGGAATGGTTTTTGGGAAAACAAAAACTCCTTTTGATTTAATACTACAAAATAATGGAGCAAAAAACGGCGATTTTATTTTAGTAAATTTAGTTCATGGAAGTACCCCTCCAACAAATTTTACAAATTTTTCTCTTGACAAATTATACAAAAAAGCTATTATTAGAATCTTCAACCCTGAAGGGGAGTTAAAAACAACACTTAAGTTTTATAAACAAAAAAAGAATGTTGCAAAATTTTATGAACCCCCTGGAAAATGGATTGGAGATAAAACAAAAATCAATTAAAAAATATTAAATTTAAATTTAGTAAGTGTTGTTTATGAAAATAGTTATTACTAGTGGTTATTTTGACCCTATTCATGAAGGGCATATTGAGTGCCTAAACAAGGCAAAAAAATTAGGGGATAAATTAATTGTTATAATTAATAATGATGAACAAGCAGTTTTGAAGAAAGGAAAACCTTTTATGAATCAAAAAATTAGGGAAATAATTGTTTCTAATCTCAAATCAGTTGATGAAACAATACTTTCTATCGATAAAGATAATAGTGTTTGTGAGAGTATTAAATTAATTTACTTGAAATATTGTCAAGGCAATGAATTTATTTTTGCTAAAGGCGGGGATCGATTATTGGGAGAGATTCCTGAAAAAAGGGTTTGTGAAGAATTCAAAATTAAAATAATTGATGGACTTGGAGCAAAAATTAATTCTTCAAAAAACTATTATAAAAAATAAATAAAATTCCAATCTTAATTTATACTAATTAACTAACTAATTAAAAAATAGTTTTAAAAAAATCAAGTAATTATAGTCTTTGAACAATAAAAGCTTTTTTGAATCTAAAAATTTTTAGGAGATAATATATATTAGAATAAAAACAATTTACTGATTAAAAATGGGGAAATTAAATTATCTAATTGAATCCCAACAGTTTGATAAAGAGCTTTTGTTTACTCTATTTAAGAGAGCCGATGAACTTAGGGAAAGTAAAGCTAATGATTCCTTGAAAGGAAAAGTTCTTGCAACTCTATTTTATGAACCAAGCACTAGAACTAGATTGAGTTTTGAGAGTGCAATGCTAAGACTTGGAGGGGAAGTAATTAGCACAGAGAATGCAAAAGAATTTTCAAGTGCAATTAAGGGAGAATCACTAGAAGATACTATTAGAGTAATTTCTTCTTATGCAAATTGTATTGTTATGCGTCACTATGAAGAGGGTTCTGCAAAAAAAGCTATTAGTGTGTCAAAAGTTCCTTTTATTAATGCTGGGGACGGCAAGGGACAACACCCAACACAAGCCTTGCTTGATTTATACACTATTTATAGAGAACTGGGCAAAATAGATGGATTAACTATTGCAATGGTGGGTGATTTAATGAATGGAAGAACTGTTCACTCGCTTTCCTATTTACTTGGAAAGTTCTCAAACATAAAAATAATTTTTGTTTCCCCAGAGAACTTGAAAATTAAAGATGAAATCAAAGAATATTTAACAAGGCACAATGTAGTATATGAAGAGAACTCCAATTTGAGTGAAGTACTCCCAATAGCAGATATAATTTATATAACTAGGATTCAAAAAGAGAGAATGAGTGAAAATGATTATGAGTTAGCAAAAGGAAAATACGCGATTAACTCACTTAATTTAGGACAAATTAAATTAACTTCTAGAATAATGCACCCCTTACCCCATGTAGAAGAAATTGATTTGCCAATCGAAGTTGAAGAGAATGATAAAAGAATTACTTATTTTAGACAAGCAGAGAATGGAGTATTTGCTAGAATGGCGCTTTTGGAACACTTAATGAAATAAGTGAATTAGATGTATTAAAAAAATAATTTTAATAAAATGAATTTTAATATAAATAATAAAAGAAGAAAGAATAATATTACAACCATTTTTTCTTTTTGAAAATAAATAGTGTAACTCCGATTAAACCAAAAGTTAGTAAAATTAAATAGAATATAACTTCAGGATTTTCTTGAAAAGGTAAGTGTACATTCATTCCATAAAAACTAAAAATCATAGTGGGAACACTAATAGTGAAAGTGATTATCGCAAGTACTTTCATCACAAAATTAAGGTTGTTTGAAACTATTGAAGAGTAAGCAGACATTGTGTGTGAAATAATTTCAGAGTAAATTGATATTAATTGTTGGGCTTCATCAATATCCACAATAGCATCATCAAGCAAGTCCTTTTCATCATCATTTAAAGGAATAATTTTTCCTGAAAATATTCTTGACAAAACTGAACGATTACCAACAATTGAAGTCTTAAAATAAACTAAAGTATTTTGTTTTGCTAAAAGAATTGCAATCTCTTTATTCTCAAGCGCATTATTAATTGATTCTTCAGCATCACTAATTTCATGCTCAATTTTATTGAGTTCTATCATATAAGAGTTTAATACTTTCCTAGTTAAGTATCTAAAAAAAACAACCCTGTTTTTTGTAGTAAATCCTTTTGGAGGACGAGTCGATAATTTAGTTAATGCAAATAACTCGTGTTTTGAAACAGTCAAGATAATTTTTAATTTAGTAAGAAAAACTACTCCCAAAGGTATTGTGACAACTCCTTTTTCTTCTAACACTACAGGAGAACGCAAAATAAAAGAAATGTAACCCTCTCTTAATTCTTTCTCTACGTGAGGAACCGATTCATAATCCAACATCTCTTCAATTAATTGTTTGTCTAAATCAAGTTTATCAACTAAAAAATTTATCTCTTCAACAGTTGGACTAACTAAATTAATCCAAGTATTCTTAGTTATTTTATCAACTTCTTTTAATTTAGGTAAAGAATCAGTGGATTTGTAATAATTAATCATAACAAGAATTAATTGATAAAAAACATATAAATAGGTTTGGATTAAAAAAAATAAATCAAAGAACTAATTATTCATAAATAGTTCTTTGCTTTTAGTAACTCTGCATTTAGTATTCCTCCACCTGCAGCACCCCTAATTGTATTATGACTCAATCCAACGAACCTATAATCAAATACTTTACACTCCCTTAATCTACCAATAGTTACTGCCATTCCCCCCTCACTGTCCCTATCTTTTCTTGGTTGAGGCCTATCCTGTTCAGTAGAGTATATTATTGGTTTTTTTGGAGCAGATGGAAGATTTAATTCTTGTGGAACTGAAGAAAAATTAGTCCATGCTTTGATTATTTCTTCCATAATTGGTTTTTCTTTGAAAGATAAACTAACACAAGCAGTGTGTCCATCAACAACAGGGACTCTGTTACAATGCGCAGATATTTTTATTGAATTATCCTCAACTATTTCACCACCAACTACCCTTCCAAGTATTTTTGAGGGTTCAAGTTCTGACTTTTCTTCTTCCCCGCCAATAAAAGGAATTATGTTATCCAATAAACCCAAACTAGGCACTCCTGGGTATCCTGCACCTGAAGAGGCTTGCAGAGTAGTGATAATCGCTTTATCAATTTTATAACCTGCTTTTTCTAGTGCAAACATTGGACAAATATAACTTTGTATTGAACAATTTGGTTTCACTACCACAAAACCTTTTTCAAAACCCCTACTCTTTTTTTGTTCCGATAAGACATCCAAGTGTGAAGAATTAACTTCAGGTAAAAGCATTGGAACATCTTTCGTCCACCTATGAGCAGAGCAATTACTAACAACAGGAATATCACTCTTAGCATAATCAAATTCAAGTTTTTTTATTAAATCTTTTTCTAATTCTAGTGCAGAGAATACAAAATCACATTTATCTATTGCAGATTCAACTATATTCGCATCACCAACAACCAAATCACTAACACTATCAGGAATTGGAGTAGACATTTGCCATTTTTCATTCACTGCATCAACATATTTTTTTCCCGCAGAACGAGGAGAAGCGGCTAAGTAAGTCACTTCAAACCAAGGGTGATTCTCAAGCAAAGATACATACCTTTGTCCAACCATTCCAGTAGCCCCTAAAATACCACACTTTATTTTATTCATACCCTCTCCTCCAAAAACTTTTTGTGAATCTCTTGAACTGCTAAATTAACATTAGTTGTATCAACTACAAAACTAATATTTATAGAAGATGCTCCTTGAGAAATTAACTCAATATTTATATTCTTCTCCCCAAGTACAGAGAATAATTTTCCTGCTACCCCCGGAGTCTCTCTCATTCCTTCCCCAACAACACTAATAAGGGACAAATCCTCTCTTGATGTTACTTCAAAGTCAAACTCTTTCCCAATTTTGTTTAACTCACTAACTGCTTTTAAAACATCTTTTAAGTTAATTGAAACAGAGATACTCGTTTCGGTAGTAGCAATTAAATTAATTGATATTTTATTAGCTCCAAGAACATCAAATACTTTTGTAGCAAATCCACTAGAACTAGCCATAGTAGAACTCTTAATAGTAACAATACCCACGTTTTTCATTAAAGTAACTGATTTTATTATTGAATCATGAAGTTCTTTTTTTGAACAAATAATAGTCCCCTTTCTTTCTGGTTCAAATAAATTTTTTATCTCTGCACAAAGATCTTTTTTTCTAAGAGGATTAATTGTTTTAGGGTGAAGTATTTTAGCCCCCAAATACCCTAATTCTTCCGCCTCATCATAACTAAGTACATTTATTTGTTTAGCATTAGGAATTAATTTTGGATCCGCTGACATAAAACCAGAAACATCCTTCCAAATCTCGAGTTTTGCACTAAAAATATTTGCTATAACCCCCGCACTATAATCCGTTCCACCTCTCCCAAAAGTCTTAATATCACTATTCTCATCCACTCCATAAAAACCAGGTAACAAAACAACTTTTTCTTTCAACACAGGCAATACATTAACTAAAAAATTATTACTAGTTTTTTCTAAATCAATAAATGCATTCTCAAATGAACCTTGACACATTATTCCTGCTTTTTCTGCATCCAAAAATTCTGCATCAACACCATAATCTTTTAGAAAAGCTTCTAAAACAATTGGACTCAACTTTTCTCCATAACATTGAATCAAATCCTTGCTACGAGGAGTAATTTCTTTTAAGTAATGAGTCCCATAAAAGAATTTCTCAAGAACACTAATCTTTCCCCTTAAATCAATAATCGCTTCCTCTACAAACTTTTTATTATTTAATAAATTCAAGTAACTCACGTGTTTTCCTTCAATAGTTTTTATTACCTCACTTATGTCTCCCTCATTTGAAAATACACGAGTATTATCTATAAGAAAATCCGTTACTCCAAACAAAGCCGATAAAACTATTATTACACCACCAAATTCTTCTCTTTTTTGTTTCACTATTTTTACAACCCTTTCAAAACAATCCTTGTTTTGAAGCACTCCCCCCCCTATTTTTAAAACCAATATGTTTTTTACTACTACATCAACCATTTAATTTACCCCCAAAATTAGCTAACATTTTTTCTAAAAAAAGTAATCCGTGTTCAATTGCATCAGCAATAGTTTTTGGACCATAAACACAATCACCTACTGCAAATATATTCTTCACACTAGTCATAAAATTATTATCAATTATTATTCCTCTACTATTACATTTAATTCCTTGGGACTCTAAACTCAAAAAATCGAGTTTTTGACCAACTGCAACTATACACTTATCAAAACCAACTTCTATTTTTTCCCCAGTACTAATCGGAGTCGGCCTATTACTAGAATCAATTTCCCCTAACTTGAGTAACTCAAAAACAATACTTTTGAGTTCATCTCCACCCAAAAACTCTATTGGATTCATCAAAAAATTTATTTTAATATCCTCTTCCTCAACTTTCTTTAATTCACTTTCAAGTGCAGGCATCTCCATTTTTGTTCGCCTATAAAAAATTTCGGTTTTAGCACCTATTCTCTTTGATAATAAAGCAGAGTCCATTGCAGAATTACCTCCACCAATAACACAAACCCTGTCTCTTGGTGAAACAAGTTCTTTTTTATTCAATTTATGCTCTAACAAAAAATCTAGAGCATCAATCACACCCCTTTTTTGTTCCCCTACTAATCCTAATCTTTTGCACTTCCCATAACCAATAGCAAGTAACACAAAGTCAAAATCCCCTCCATTCTTCTTTAACAAATCTTTAAACAAATTTACTCTCTCGTTTTTAAAAATTACTCCCTGTTCTCTTAGAGTATTCATCTTTTCTCTTACACACTTTAAAGGCAATCTAAATTCAGGTATGCCATAAGCAAGCATCCCTCCAAATTCATTCAATTCTTCAAAAATAGTTACACTAAAACCCTTTTTTATTAAAGTGCTAGCAACAATACACCCAGCAGGACCCGAACCAATTATGGCAATATTCACTAAAACACCTCATTAAGAATAGGAAATGTTTCAGTCCCTAACACGCCACTAACAAGCCTAATCTTGTCAATTACAATATTCGCATCCTCTCGTGACATAAAATCAAGAATGATAATAGCATCAAATTTACCTGCAACTTCAAAAACTTTTTTCAAACCTATTTTTTTCAAATCTTTCAAAACACTTGCAATTTTATGATTAGAATCAATTTTCAAACCAATAAAAGCAAAGTAATTATGCCTCGAATCAATAGTAAATTTTTCTATAACCCCTCTCTTTACTAATTCCTTTACCCTATTTCTAATAGTACCCTCTGATACACCAAAATCTTTTGAGATACTCAAAAAAGATTCTCTAGAATTATTTCTAAGCGCACTCAAAACTTTATAATCTAATTCATCCATAAAAAAAAGTTGTTTGAAACAATTTAAAAATCTTTTTAAAAAACGTAAATAATTACGAAAAACGAAAACTACAATTTTTTTAGTAATCAAAATTAAAAGTAATAGAAAATAAAATTATTAGGGGAAAAAAAGTTAAACTCACTTTTTTAAAACAAGATAAATTTTTAATCAACTTTCTTAACTAGCTTCTTGAAAAAAACATTATAAATTTCCACAATAATAGAAGAAGTGAGGTAGGATAAAATAAAAGCAGTGTAAAAGTTAAAAATAAAGAACCCGCAAGGACAAAATAATCCTCCAACACAACAACTCAAATTATAATAACTAGGAATCAAAATAACTAAGAAAATTAGTAACAAAACAATCTTGGGTTTAGTCAACCAAAAAATATCCCTAATAAGCATATAAATGAAACATAGTTTAAAACAACTTATAATTCTATTCTATCAAGAAATATTAAAGTAAGTTACCTAACCCAAAAAAAATTAATTCAATTTAGAAAAAATTTTTTTAGAATCCTAATTGGTTCTTACTTTATTTCGTACAAGTAGTGTTCTTTATTTATTTTTCTTCTCTCTTCCAAGTACTTTAAGTGGTTTAGTTTTTCTCTTAGGAATTTATTCAAATCAAGTCCGTAAGCTTCTATCATTGTTGCAGTGAATTTTCCTCCAACAAAGTGTGGTAGTACTACATAAGTTGCTCCTGCATTGTATAAACTAACAGCATCATC
>JAQVQA010000002.1:0-3292 GCA_028701835.1 Candidatus Iainarchaeum sp. | reverse complement strand
AATCCAATTACTTGAAAAAAAGCAGCTAATAAAAAACACCAAGCTAGGGAGAATAATAATAATAATTCTTGGGAACGAGAAACGAATTTAAGTAATTTTGGAAGAATCTTAACCCCAATAAATAAAAGAACTCCAATCAAAACCAATCCCTTTAACACTGTACTAAAAATTATGAAACTAACATCACTCAAAGCAAATCCCTCACTAGGAAGAGCAGATATTACTACCAGAATAAGCATTGCAATTAAATCCTGAACAATTAAAAAACCAATTGCTATTTTCCCATACAACGCATCAGTATCCCCCCTATCAGACAAGAGCTTCATTATTATAATAGTACTACTAAAAGTCAAGGCAATTGCAATGTAAATAGAGGATAACCAATCAAACCCGAATCCTAAAGCAATCAAAAAACCAATTACTGAAGTGAATAATACTTGACCAACACCAGAAATCAAAGAGACTTTACCCACATCCTTAATTATCTCCGGACTCAAACCCAAACCAACTATGAATAACAATAAAGCGATTCCCATTTGGGAAAAAGTGTCAAGCACTTGAAAATTATTAACTATATTCAAAAAATAGGGTCCAACAATTATTCCAGAAACAATATAAGAAATTATTAAAGGTTGTTTAAAAAATTTAGCAAGAAGCGCGAGTAGAATAGTTACTCCAACTACAAAAGCTATTTGGTGAAAAAAATCCAAAATATAATCAAACTCCTAGTTAAAGAAAAGAAAAACTAATATAAAAAACTAACCTAACTAAGAAAAAAATTAGTTTAGATTCTAAAGAAAACTATCTTCGCCTAGTTTTTAATTTAGTACTAGATAAATTCATCCACCCAATCCTTGGATTTACAGTCACTAACCCTTTTGCTAACTTGTCAATCGCTTTGTTAATAATAAAACCTCTTCTTTCCTTTGGAGTTAACTTAACTCTAACCCCACTACTCTTTTGAGCTTGTTTTTTTAATCCTTGAGCTTTTTCTTGAACCAAGTACCTAGCTTTTTGAAACAACCTATCTTTTGGACTAGGGAGTAAATAAAATAATTCAGCATTATGAACCAATACTATTTTTCCTTTAAACTTAGTGTTAATATACAAGTCATTCGCAATCTTACTAGTAGGCGGTAAAGGATTATTCAAAAAAAATTCTCTATCAACAGCCCAACCAGCTCCAGAAATAAAATCACCCCTAGTTTTTACCCTCTCTTTGTGCCTCTTCAAGAAATATGATTTAAACGAACTTCTATTCTTTTCAGGAACAAGAGCAGTTGCAGGAGTAACCATTGCCCCTGCAAACTTAACCCCCTCACGAGTTTTTAATGCACTAACAACCCTCTGAATAGTATTCCTCTTAACTAAAACATCCGCATCACAAAAAAAAATTATTTTAGATCTAGGATTAGATTTTTTTGCAATAAAATTAGAAGCAACATTTTGTCCCTTTGCTTTCGTCGAAATCACTCTTAATTGAGGAGTAACTTTGCTTAACCGCCTAACCACTGCAAGAGTCTCATCCTTATTATTATTAATCCCATTAACACATACAATCAATTCTCGCTCACTTGGTTTTCTTTCAACCCATGCAGTCGAGTGAACAATAGAAGTAATAGAACGTACAATAGATTCAGGATCATTCCAAACAGGAATCCCAATAGTTAAAAAGTCAGCCATACAAAAGAATAAACCAAACCCCTATAATAAAGTTTCTGAAAAAAATTTAACTTTAAAAAATTGATTACAAATTGCTTAACCAATTAATTAATTCTGAAGAAGCTCAAGTTGAAGCAACTAAGAATATTGCTTTAAGTGATTTGAAGAAAGAGATTGTGCAAAATCCTTTAGAGATTAAGGCGGTAGTTCACGCATGATTAAACCTTAAATTTGAGGTTTGACAGAGCAGAGGGGTTTTTAGGTCAACTAACCCCCTTACCCTGTTTTTTAGCATTTATAAAAATAAAGGGTAAGTCGAAGAAAAAGTAGATATATTAAAAATATTGTAATAAAAGGATTTATATACTTTATTGTATTATAATAATGTTATTATGGGTTGGTTTTCATGTTAAAAAATGTAATTTTGAATCAAAAAGACGAATTGGAAAGAACATTTGCTGAAAAATACATTGAAAGAGAAACAAAACCATTCTCTCTTGAAAACAACTTAATAAAAGTAATAATCGGCCCCAGAAGAGCAGGCAAATCTTTTTTTGTTGTTCACGCATTAAAACAAAAGGAAAGTTTTGGTTATGCTAACTTTGATAATGAAGAATTAGCCCAAGCAAAAGACTATGATGAAATAATATCAGAAATTAATCAAGTATATGGAAAACAAAAAGTACTGTTTTTTGATGAAATACAAAACCTCCCAAATTGGGAATTATTTGTTAACCGATTACAAAGACAAGGCTATAACGTTATTGTTACTGGAAGCAATTCTCATTTACTCAGCAAAGAATTAGCAACTCACCTTACAGGAAGACACTTACCTACAAATGTTCTGCCTTTTTCTTTCCAAGAATATATAAAAGCAAAAGAAATTGATCCAAAAAAAGTTACAACTACTCGACTAAAAGAGGCTTTCTTTGCTTATCTTCAAAATGGAGGTTATCCAGAAACAATATTAAAAAATCTTGAGCCAAAACAATACCTAAGTGTGTTATTTGATTCAATAATCTATAATGATATTATAAGACGGTATAATATAAGAAAAAGTGGAGAGATAGAAAAACTTTCATTCTTTATGTTATCAAATGTTGCAACCGAATTCTCCTACTCATCCCTAGCAAAAGCCACTAACATAAAAAGTAGTATAACTTCACAAAAATATGAAGGATACTTGGAAGATGCATACTTGTTTTTTACAATTCCAAGATTTTCTTATAAAACAAAAGAAATAGTACAAAGCAAGAAAATGTATTGTTATGACAATGGATTAATCCAAGCTAAGGCATTTCAAACAAGCCAAAACCTTGGAAAACTATTTGAGAATCTAGTGGCAATACACTTAAAAAAAATGGAGATAGAGAAAGAATTAGAATTATATTGTTGGAGAAATCAACAAAGAGAAGAAGTTGATTTTGTGATTAAGAAAGGAACAAAAATAACTCAATTAATACAAGCATGTTATGATCCAACAAATCCCGAAACTAAAAAAAGAGAAATACGCGCACTCATAAACGCAAGCCAAAACACAAAGTGTAAAGATTTATTAATAATAACTAATGATTACGAATCAATAGAAGAACACGAATGGTTCGGTAATAAAGCAAAAATAAGATTCATA
>JAQVQA010000038.1 GCA_028701835.1 Candidatus Iainarchaeum sp. | reverse complement strand
AGCGCCCCAGGAAAGACTTGAACTTTCGACCTACCGGTTAACAGCCGGGCGCTCTACCTACTGAGCTACTAGGGCAATCAACTCAGCCTTTTTTTCAAACTAACTATTTATTTAGTTGAATTAAAAGACCCACTGATTAATAGAAATCAACCAAAAATAGTTTATAAATTTACTCTTTTTTGTCCAACAAATGAAGATTATTATTTGTTGTTGAATTTTTTGTTTTACAATCCCACTTTTTTATTTTGTTGTTACAATTACTTCTCTTGGAGGATTATTCAATAAATATAATCTAACTTGTTTCTTGAATTGCTCAAAATCACTAGCTAAAAAAGAAGCTCCTGCCGCAGGAATATGCCCACCACCATTACTATTTTGTAAACCCCTAACCCCCTCATTTGCTAGTTCCCCGCAATTAACCTTAAAATCTTGCCTCCTAATTGAGCACTTAATTTTCTCACCAGGTTGTTCATAAATTACGACCACTTGATTAGGCAATTGTTGTGAAATTAAATTACTTAATTTCCCTGAAAATCTATTATCTGCTTTAAAAAAATATAATTCAGCATCAGAATAATATTCCCCCTCTTTGTAGAACAATTCTTTTAATATTTTTAAACGTGCTTCAAACAAATTTTTAAAAACCACATACTCTGATTTTAACAAATCACTAGGTTTTTTTGCTTTACACAAAAATTCAAACAAAGAATTAATTTTTTCAGGATACTGTGAAGTTACACAACAAACAATATCATCAAGTTCGTTTAATTTCTTTGAAGAAAGAGAATACTTTTTTGAAACTATCTTAAGAAAAGAACCCCATTGTTCAAAAGCAAAATCCCCAATAACTCCAATAGCACAAACCCAATCTTTTCCGCCAAACAAATCATACACCATTTTAGTTGCAGGATACCTAGAAGGCTCTATTTTTGAAAAACTATGAGGTTTAACTACAACAACTCTAAAAGGAGCATCAGTAATTATTGAAGATTGATGGTGATCAATTAAAAGACAAGGACCTGCTTTTGTCCCAATTTCACCCAAAATAGTCGAAACAAATCCTTCATTCAAATCAAGAAAAATTGTTTTTTCAGGATTAAAATCAAATAAAAAATCTTTTGGAAGACTAAAAGCCTTATTATAATGATCATAAAAAAAAACAAGAGAATCAATTTTTCTAGAATCAAAAAACAATTTTAGTTGAACTGCAGCAGTTACTCCATCCTGATCATTATCAGAAATAATAGCAACTCGTTTAAGAGCTTTTAGATTCAAAAAATCATCAATTTTTCTTAAAGTAGTAATGTAAAGTGATTTATCCACCCCATCTAGAAACAAATTATCCTTAGAGTAAGAAATTGTCTTTTTATCAATTAATTTGTTTTTTTTAATAACTTTTTTATTTTTTTTAACAATTTTTTTCTTTGAATTAAAAACCCTTTTTTTTGATTTTTTTTTGATTAAAACCATGTTAAATTAAGAAAAATAGTTCTTTTTTAACCTTCCCTCCGCCAAAAGAAATTTAAACCACTAAAAACACTATACTACTTATTAATTAAGATTAATGGGTGATAAAAAAATGGTTTATGAACACACTAACTCTAAAGGAAAAAAATATTATTTACACGCAAGGGGAAAATTATTTTACTTTTCAAAAGACCCAAAAGACGGAATTGAAATGCCTCAAGGATACATTGTTGTTGAAAACTCTACTACTGGACTTCCAATGATTAAAAAAGCAATTAGTAATTAAAAGAATAATAAAAACAAGGTTTGATTATAATGGGCGTAAAACCGTTACCTAGAACTGATAGAAAAAGATTTGGATTATTTAATCCTGATAAACCTCAACCATCAACACGAAAATCCTTGAAAATAATTCCAAAAGCCCAAATAATTAAAGAAATGGCTAATAAGACAGGAGGAATTAATCTAAAGTTATGGACAAGGGCGAAAAAAGGGATTAAAAAAATTCAAGGCATTTATGGAAAAACTCTTACTCCAAAAGAAATCACTATAAGACAAGCTCTTTTTATTGATCAACTCGCAGCAGAATTTGCAGATCATTTAATAGAAGGTGTAAAAAAAGTTGGATCTTTAGAATCAACTGCAAAAAATGCAAAAATTAATTTTAATGGATTGAGTCAACAACAAATAGAAAAAAAAGTTTGGGAATACCAATTCGCTGATTTTATTAAAACATTTGTAAAATACAATCCAAAATCATCCGAAGTTATAAGAACCCTACAAAAAATAAGAAGATATACTAAAGTGCCTCTTCAAGTGCATTTTGAAAGATCAAGACACTGGAATTCACTTCATAAAATTGAAGAAGAGTTACTAAGAAAAAAAATTAATCCTGAAGAAAACTTAAAATTAGAAGTTAAAAGAACTCTTCAGAGAAAAAGGAATACTCCTATCCAACAAAGTAAAAAACTTGCAAGATTAAAAGCACTTGACATAATAGTTGCCTCCTCAATTTACGCTGATTTAATAATGGAAACAAAAGGAGAAAAAATCAAGGATAAAATCGAGAGAGAAAGATTTTGGAATAATAGTTATAGTGAAGGAATGGAAAAAATATACCCTTTATTGTCAAAAGAAGAAGGAATACTCCAAGCAATAATTGATTTTAATAAAGAAAGTCCTAGAGGAAAAGAGCCCCTACCAAGAAGAGTTGAGGAATAATTCCTTTCAAAAATTAAAACCAGTATATTTAAATGAATTTAACTACTAATTAGTTCAAGGTGATTTTGTTGGCAAAAGATAAGAAAGTTAATGAACAAAAAGACGAGAGAAGCAAACTTGAAAAAGAATTATTTTATGAAAAAAAATCTGCTTGGGATGCATTACGTGAAGAAAAAAAAATGGCAGATAAATTAGGTAATGATTATCGAGAATTCATTGACAATTATAAAAGCGAAAGAGAAATAGTTGATTATGCCCAAAAAATTGCTAAAAAAAATGGTTTTGTTGACATTAAAGATGCTAACCCATCAACAAAAAAAATTTATGCTATTAACCACTCCAAAAACATTTTATTAATAGAGTTAACTAATTCACCTTTAGAAGAAGGAATGCGAATAATAGGATCTCACATTGATTCACTAAGACTAGACTTAAAAATGAGTCCTGTTTACGAAGCAAATCCTTTTTTAATGATTAATCTTCACTATTATGGAGGAATAAAAAAGTATCATTGGCTCAACACCCCACTTGCAATGCATGGAGTAATATTCAATAAAAAAGGAGAAAAAATTAATGTAACAATAGGAGAGAAAGAAGATGAACCCGTTTTTGTTATAAGCGATTTACTTCCACACTTAGAAGGAGCTGAAGGAAGAGAAAAACTAGCTAAAGATATTATTAAGGGAGAAGACATGGATGCAATAGGAGCAACAATCCCTATTGAAGACAAAAAAATAAAGGAAAGAATAAAAGCAACTTTCCTAAAAACAATGAATGATGAATATAATATCACTGAACATGATTTTACTAGTGCAGAATTATCTCTATACCCTGCAATAAAATCAAGAGAAGTAGGAATTGATTACGGAATGATTGGAGCTCCTGCACATGATGACAGAATCTGTTCTTATTTAGGACTTGAAGCAATGCTAAAAAGCGAGTCAAAAAAAGCAAAACTATTATTATGGACTGATAAGGAAGAAATTGGGAGCGTAGGAAACACTTCAATGGAATCAATGTTCCTTGAAAATATAATTGAAAAAATAATTACTTTAAGAAAAGAAAAAACAACTGCAAAAGAAGTTCTTCAAAACTCAAAAGCACTTAGTGCAGATGTTACAAGTGGATTCGATCCAAAATTTGCTGACAAAATGGATCCAACTAACATGAATAAGCCTGGATTTGGAGTAGCAGTTGAAAAATACACTGGAGCTGGAGGAAAGTCATACGGGAGTGACGCAAATGCAGAGTATATTTCATGGATTAGAGAAATGCTTGAAGAAGCAAAAATACCATGGCAACATGGAGAACTTGGTAAAGTTGATCAAGGAGGAGGAGGGACTATCGCATACATCCTAGCAAAATACAATATGGATATAGTTGACATGGGCCCCCCAGTACTTGCAATGCATTCTCCGTTTGAATTAGTAAGCAAAATTGATTTGTACGCAACTTTTAAAGCATACAAAGCATTTTATGAAAAAAAATGATTAGTAATAAAACAACTTTTTTAAAGTACGAGGCAAAAAAAGCCTCATACTTAATTATTTTAAACCAAATACAACCCTAATTAAGTACATGGTTTGGAATAAAGTTGATTCAATAATATTATTCAATTTCAAAAATTACTGGATACACCCCCTAATAAACAAATATTTAGAAACTAAGGAAAATACTACCCCAAGCGAACACTATGAAGGAATACTTATTCTAAGAAAAAATAAAAAACCATTGTGGCTCTCACACCCATTTAATTACACCCAAGCAAAAAAAACTTTTTTGAATGCTGAAGTTAAATCATACAAAACAAAAAAAGAACTTGAAA
>JAQVQA010000037.1 GCA_028701835.1 Candidatus Iainarchaeum sp. | reverse complement strand
CATATTGATTTAACATTTTTTAACTATTTAAGCTTTTTTAAATATTTTTTTTGATTTGTTTTTTGAGCACATAAGTTTTTTAAGGAACAAAATTCTTCTATTTAGTAGTTGTTAAGTGATTTTATTATGCCTCGTCCTGACAGGTCTTCTAATCAAGCCCCTCAAAATTATCCTCGTCCTCCTCAAGGGGCTCCTCCTCAAAGACCAAATGCTTCAATGCAACAACAAGGAATGCCTTCTGCTGGGGGGGTTAGAGAGGATATTAGGGCACTTAACTCTAGTATTTTGTTAGTTACTCAAAAAATGAAGTTTTTGGCTAGGAATGAAAAGATTCTTGGTAGGAACTTGGTTGTATTAAATAAAAAGATTAAGAATTTAGAAGATAAATTTAGTTTAGCACCTAAAGAGGATTCTTCTTCGAGTGATGTTTCTAGTAAAGAGGTTAGTGATTTGAAGCAAAAAATTGTTTTGCTTGAAGCCCAGTTAGAGGATTTGCGTTCAAGAACTGCTACTACCGAGAGTTTGAAAGAATTAAAATATGTTATTGATTCTATTAATCCTTTAGAATTTGCTACGCTTTCTCAAGTTAGGGATTTGATTGATAAGAGGTTAAAGAGTAAAGAAGCTCCTTAACTTTTTACCATATTTTTGCTTTTATTATATTTTTAATTGTCCACTTAGGCTTGGGCGTAGGTTTATTCTGTAAGTTTTTTTTCCTTTAATCATTACTGCAATGTCTTTTCCTGTTATTATACTCATTTTTGTAGAGAGTAATGAATTTAGTTCTAAAGGTAATTCTTTCTCTGAACCAATTATTAACCCTAGCCCCCTATTCATTGTTCTTGTTATTGTTGTTAGTGTTCTTTCTTTATTGAATTCTAGTAAGTAATCAATTTTAGGGATTACTATACCGCATTTTGTTTGATTTTTTTCTGAAGCGAATTTAGTTAATTGTCTTAGCAGGGTTTGAGTAAAAATTATTTTTTCTTCAATTAAAAGATTTTTTGTATTAATTATGATTCCTCTTCCTAGTCTTCCAGGAATTGCTCTAATTAATTCTTCACTCGAAGTACTTTGTCCAAATATTTCCCCTAAATTCATTTTAATTATATTCACTATTCTCTCTGATCTTAGTTTTTCGTATCCGTTTAGTTCTTTTGAATCATTTATTTTTTGTAATAGTTCTTCTATTGAATTTACTTGGGCAGTGAATGCAAATAGTGACAAGTTTTTTTCAAATTCATTGTCTTTTACTCCAATTAGTTGAAGAATTGAAATAAAATCAGTGTCTTTTAGGGATACTTTAATATTTTGTTTTGGATGATACTCTTTTATTGGGAAAGCCATTGGTTCAAAATCCACTAACTCGTCTTTTAGTTCTGTCCTATTTTGTGTTGCTACATTTAGTTGGTTGAAATAATTATCATCGTCGAATATAATTAAGGGAGTATTGTCAAGTAACAAGTTTTCTGAAATAATATAAGCTGCATAATTTAGACTATTTTTTACTCCGTTCAACTGGGTTCTCATTAAAACTGATGTAGGTTCTTTTATTATTTCTCTTGTTTTACTCAAACCTAATTGTATTAAAGGAATTTTTTCTTCATCTATTGTATTATTTAGAGTTAAATCTATTTTTGAGAGTGTCGGCCCTTTTGAACCCGACGCTAATAATTTTACTATAAATGGATCCCCTAATATTGAAGAGTAATCATTTTTTTGCACGGTTGATAATTCTTTTAACTCTACTGATGATGCTCTTGCTAAATCCATCATCATTGAAGAGTTTTCCTCAATTTTTTTTATTTCATTATCAATTCTCCTTGAGTAGTCTTCTTGTTTGAAATCAACGTAGAATGGTTCAAATGAAAGGAAAAATATTTTCCCTGTTTTTTCACCCATATTTTTTTCTATTCCTAAACATTGCTTTGGGAGGGTTTGGATGAATGACTCCACTTGTCCTTTTGCGTAAAATGCTTTATAGCCTTCAATTACTGCTCCTCTTCTTCTTCCTTCACTAACATCATAAACTATGACTATGTAAAAGTTTTCAGGGTTTGATACTATCTCTACTTCGTGTCCGTATGTTGTTCCAGTAAATATTTGTTCCCAAGGCCCGTAATCTAACTTAAAATCCATTTTTTTAATCAACTCTTTAGATAAATAAAATTCTTATTAATTTTATATTTGTTTTAAAACCCTAATTATCACATTTTTTTATTTTTAATAATTTTGTAAATTAAATTTATTTTTTAACTAATTTTGTTTTGAACTTTGTTTTTCAAAATTACTTTTTTTATATTAATAAAAGAGTTTTTCTCTATTTATTCCTTTGCAAATATCAAAAAAGTTAGTTTTTTAAATTACAGAATCTTAATCTTGTTGTGTTTGGTTGAGTGATGTTGAATGGTTAATGAACAGATAATGATTGACACGGTTAAGAGAATGATTGAAGCGGGTATTGATGATGCTACTATCATTAGTACTTTGAGTGATGCTGGTCTTTCTAATGAACAGTGTCTTGAGATTATTTCTAGGGTTAAAGAGCCTCCTGTTAAGGAAGAGAGTATAAATGAGAGTGTTTCTCCGAGTAGTGATATTTCTGCGTTAAGGAATGTAATTGAAGCTACTTCAACTGCACAAGATATTCAATCCGAATCCACTTCTAATATTTTAAGCGAGCACGAGAATAAGATTCTTAAAGTGGATAATGAGATTGAATCAATTAAATCAACTATTTCTTCCAGTAAAGGAAAAGAAGATGGTTCTCTTTCTTATAGAATTTCGGAGTTTGAAAAAAAGCTTGAGGAAGTTAATTCTGCTTCTCTTGCTCAACTTGATTTAATGAAGAAGATTCTTGAGACTAACAGAAAGATTTTAACAGAGCTTGAGGCAAAGAAATAATTATTTAATTAATTTTTTTTCCAATTAATCAAATACACTTTTTTGTTTAGTAATTTTGAGTTAATTTTTTTTAGTTAAGGTTTTTAATTAATTTTTTTATTTCATTTAAATAATTCTTTTAGTTCTGTGAAAAAGTTTTTAGCTAGTTGAGGGGTTTTGTGGAGTGCTCCTTTGTAATTGTATTGTGTCCCTTCTTGGGGTATTAGAAAGTCTGCTGTTTGTTTTGAAGCTCCTTTAACATAAGACTCTATTTTGTCTTTGGGGTGAGTAGCTTCAGCTGTTTTTATTTCTTCCCAAACTTTTTTCTTCTTCCATTTTGCAAAAGTGTATACTGTCCCAAAAAGGGTTGCTACAAATACTACTAAAGCAATTTCTGGTAATTGTATGAATAAAAATAGTATTGTTAGCATTGTTCCTACAAATAATATCCTGTAATTCATTTTTTATCCCATCATTCCCATTCCTTCTCCACCCATTCCTCCTAAGAGTCCTGCGTATGGGTCAGCTGGAGCAGCTTCTTCTTTTCCAAGTCCAAGCAAGTAAGCTACTATTAGTAATCCAAATATTGCGAATATCCAATAGTCTTTCATTCCAACATTATTAATAAAGTAAAGTACTATTACTGATAGGATTGTCAAAAAACTTCCTTTCAAGTCTTTTGAAGAGAGTACTAGAATTAGTGTTGCCCCAAATACTATCCAAACTTCACCTAATTGAATAGCGAATCCAATTAGAGTAATTGATATTAGAAATGATAATAAATCCATAATTACAATCCAACTCAATAATTAAAAATAATTTAATTTTTAGTTTACCTTGGTTTTGGTACTCTCTCAAGCAAGTCTTTTCCAAATATTGACCAAATGTATAGTATGAATGGAACCCAAATTAATTCAGTGAAGTTGTAGAATAGTAACCAAGTAATTAGTATCGCTAAGAGTAATCCAGTGGTTGCCCCTACTTGTTTTTTTGCCCAAGCATAAATCCAAAGAAAATAAATTATTAGTAATACTAATGCAATTGTGAGGGCAAGGTCGCTACCTGTTAAAGCTCCAAAGAAATCAAACTCTAGAATCACTCTTAATCCTTCTCCTTCATTAAATAATTGTTTTTTTTAATACTTAAACTTAATTGTTTTGATTTAACAAACTTTTTCTTAGTGTTTTGGTTTTGTTAAATCAAGAACTGTTTTTGAACCCCAAGTAATTATACTAAATGCCCCAAAAGTGAATAGAGTTATTATTAACCATCCACTCGCACCAATCCACCACCACTTTATTACTAAGAAATAAATTAGTATTCCTGATACTAGTAGAGTCATTGTCCCGTTTCCAAGAAAACCTCTTACTGTTTGAAATATCATAAAAACTAAAAATATTTTTATTATAATATCAATGGGTTCAAAAGCGTACATTAGGACGGGGAGTAGTACTACTACTCCAATCATTAAACCTAGTGCAATGAAAATAAAGTTTCCTTTTTCATTCATCAAAAAATTTTTTTTCATTTTTAATCAATTCCCCTAAATTTTTTTTTAGAACATCCCCATTTTTTGTCGCATTTGCATCATTTTTCTTTGCCTATCCTGCATATCGGCTCCATTTGGTTGATTCTCAACTCCCCCTTGCATGTTCTGTTCCATCATTGCTTGGGGAGCTAGTATAAAGAAATCCATTAGTATTTGAGTTACTCCAAATAATACTAGCATGTATATCACGTAAATGCTTCCAAATATTGCAAAGTTAGAGAAAATCATCCACCCTATGACCGCAATTACTATTAAAGCAATTGGCCCTTTTCCTAAGTGTTGAGTAAC
>JAQVQA010000001.1:2751-66713 GCA_028701835.1 Candidatus Iainarchaeum sp. | reverse complement strand
CTGAAAATAATCCAATCGGAATACTCCACCGCAACTCAAAAAGCGGAACCCAAGACAAAAAAACCAATACCAAAATCTTTTCAAGCATATTCAAAAATAGACAAACAAAGAATAAAAAGCTGTTGATGTAGTAATACTAAATTATGGTTCAATGAATTTTGCTAACAAACTACTAAAACAAATAAAGTAGAATAACTAAAATTATATTTCGAACTCAAAAACACAAACAGGTTTTCTTAAATTAAAAGAATCAACCACTTCTTTTTTTACTTCCCCAATAAAACCTTTTTTGCCGTTAACTGTAATCTCTGCACTATTCTCTGAAAGGAAAGAAAAAGATTTCTTTTTCAATACACATTCTTTACCCAAATACTTGCATAAAGAAACTAAAACTGATTTAATTTCAGTAAAGTTAACATTTGAGTGAGTCAATGCAACACAAATATTATTCGTTTGAGCAACTCCGTTCTCTGCACCCTCATTAATTTCAAGACAAGTACCTAATTCAAATATTTTTTGAGGGTATTCTTTATCCTTATTCTTTGAAAAAAAGTCAAGTAACTGTGGAGTTAATTTTCTTCTAAGAATCGCATAGTTAATCGAAACAGGATTCTCTATCTCAACTAATTCTTCCCCAACTAAATTCATTCTATTAGCCTGATTTTCTATTGAAGTCAAGTTATAAGTCATTACTTCCTGCAAACCTAAACCCACACAACCCTCACGCACAAAATCAATCAACTTTGATTGAGGAAGTTCACTACCAATTACATTCATTTCAATCTTCTCTGGTTCAATATTGTTAAAACCAAAAGATATTAACAAGTCTTCAATTACATCCACTGGATGCATTATATCCGTTCTATAAGAAGAGTACTCTACACTAATCTTGTTTGATTTTATTTTAGTATTAAACCTTGCTCTTGAAAGCAAATCAATTATCTCCTTATCTTTTAAATCAAGTCCAGTCATTTCTTTTACAAGACTCTTATCAAAAACCATTTTCTCTGTTTTAAATAAAGGCGTAGAAATTATTTTTTTTGGATAAGGTTTTGAGTCAGTTGGAAAATGAAGTTTGCATGAATAAATTACTCCTCCCCTATCAGCTAGACTCATACACATTACTTCAAGGGCAGTGCAAATAGTTTCCCACTTAAATCCAGTAACTTCAATAAAAAGATTCTTTGTTTTATCAGTAACTTTACCCGTGATTTGAGAATTGATTATAGGAGGCATTGAAGCGACCGTTCTATTAGCATCAATTACAATCGGGTACACATCAGCATCTTTTAAGAGATGAGCATAAGCCTTACCCTTGTCATGTTGTGCTAAAATCTCGCTCGGCCTTAACTGAACCCTCCATTCAAGAGGAACAAACTCAATCTCATCATCCTTAAAACCCTTATAATAAATTGGGGGTTGCATTATATCAAAATCATACAACCCAATTCCAAGTTCTTTTCTTCTACGCCCATAATTCTCCCCAACTTTTTCTTGAAGTTGAATTAATTGAATCAACAATTCTTCACTAACCTTAACATTCTTTATAATAGCACACGCAATTAAAGGCCTAACTTTTAATAAATTCGAATTAATAAAAACATCAACATTTGACTTCTTTACTTTATACTTTACTAAACCCTTTTTGTCCCCCTTCCTTGCTTTAAATTCTCGAGCAATTCCTTCCACACTCCAAAGATCGGGGCGATTAGTTTCCTTACAATCAATCTTTATAGAATCATTTTCAAGAGAATCAATTTCCCCCTTAATATATTCTAAATCTTCTTCTAACTTTTCTCTTGAGTAAGAACAACCCATTAACTTTTCTAAATCCTTTTTTGAAACTTCCAAATTTGGCATAAAAATCACTCAAACAAATTCATTAAAACTAAACTTAAATCAATACTCCCTTAGCATTCCTTAAATAATTCAAGTCATCAGAAAACAAATACCTAATATCATTAACCCCTAACTTAAACATTGCTAGTCTATCAATCCCCATCCCCCAAGCAATTACATTTTGTTTTATCCCCAAATTCCTTAACATTTCAGGCCTAAACATCCCTGCTCCCGCAAATTCAACCCAACCCATTTGAGGATGCTTAGCTGAGAGTTGAACACTAGGCTCGGTGAAGGGATAATAATCTGGAAAAAATTTTACTTTCTCTGCACCAGCAATCGAAACTGCAAAATCTTTTAACATTCCAAGCAAGTGCTTAAAATTCAAGTCATCACCAATAATAAAACCCTCTAATTGATTAAATTCAATTAAATGAGTAGCATCCAAAACATCAGGGCGAAAACAACGAGCAATCGCAAAATATTTTTGAGGAGAATTAACTCCCTTAACTAATTGCTTTGCTGTATGAGCAGTACCATGAGCAGAAGGCATTAACTTACTTGCAACTTCCCTACTCCACTCATAACCCCAACCCTTACCCCCACTAACCCCACCATTCTCGTGAGCTGATTTAATTGCATCAACTATCCTCTTATCAGGAAGAGAAGCACTCTTCGGATACTTTAATTGATAAGTATCAGTCAAAGTACGAGCAGGGTGATTTTGGGGTTGATACAAAACATCAAAATTAAAAAACTCTGTTGTTAAAAGAGAAGTAGGCATTTCTTTAAAACCAAGCGAAACTAATTTACTCCTAATTTGTTGCAAGAATTGAATATAAGGAGCCCTCTTACCCAAAAAAATATTTGGAACCTCTCCCTCAACATCAAAAACCCTTTCAATAGTTTGAGTAGACAAAATCTTTTTCGCATCTTCACCAAGTTGAGAAATTTTCACTAAACGCAAAACACTCCTTTTTCTCTCAACAAGACCCCTCTTTTGTAATTCAACTAAAAAACTACTCTCAACTTTTTTTGAATCAAAAACATCCCTCAATGCATTCTCAAAAGAAAAATCTAAATTACCTTCACTAACACCCGTATCCTCAATACTACCCTCACTAATTATAACAAACGCTTTTCTTTTATTAATCCCAAGCGCAGCCATAAATTCTTGCTTAGATAAACCAGATTTAGTTTCAAGCAAATCAAAAGAAGCTTTACCCCCAAGTTCTTTTAGAGTCTTAAGTAAAACATTCTCAGGCAAACCATTCCTTAATGCAACTTCGCCAAGAGGAGTAAGTGAAAAAATTTCCTCCTCACTCTCATTAATAACTGCAAAACCCTTTTGATTAAGCCAAGCACAAGCTCTTCGAACAGAATCAATCCCCACTCCTGAAGAAAGAACAATCCTATCAAAACCAACAAAATCAGAACCCATATTCAAAAGAACACTACGCTCAATTTCTGAAAGCTCTTTAACCTTAACACTCAAGTCAGACATGAAATAAAGAGAATTAGTTGTTATTTTAAAGGTTTAAGCTAAAACAAAAAAAACAAAAATATTTAAGAATACTCTTTAAAGAATATTAATAGGTAAAGAACATGGTTGAAGTGCAAAAAACGCTTGATAGTTGGTTTGGAAAAATACAAAAAGCTGCTTCAGACACTATCCCACACTTTGTAGCATTCCTCTTCTTTATACTCGCAATAGGCGCGTTTATTGGAATAATAGTTGCACAAAACTACCCCAACCAAGCAATGCTAGCAGTACTCTTACCAGCACTAGCAGGAGCACTTGCATACTATAACAGAGCATTCGCAACAGCAGTATTCTTAATAATGATGATAATAATATTCATACTCTAAAAAACATTCAATTACAACTACTAAAAAACATTCAACAATTGACGAAAACAAATAAAGGTTTTTTAACCAAGTAATCAAAACTTTTTAAATGAATAATAAAGGTTTTAGTGGATTTATTTTAACCCTCTTAATGCTAGCTCTAATGCTTTCATTCACAATTCAACTCAATGAAAACAAACGAACAATTAAAGAAACAATTAATGAATTAATAAAAGCAGAAATGGGGAATAAAGAAAGAACAATAATTGAAAACAATTTGGACAAAATAATTCAAATAAAACTAGACGAACAAATAAATTTACAAAATTTTAACACTCAAACAGCAAAAAAAATTATTAATCAAGAAATATATAATTACCTAAAAAACAAAACAGTCATACAAAAAATAAACGGATCAAAAACCCCCCTAACTCAAATCTTTTTGAACCAAAATTCTAGTGTACAACTACTAAAAAGCAATTATTTGATTTACGCTCAATACGTTTATGCTACAAACAACACAACCACTAAAATAAAACAACAAATCGGAGAAAACATTATTACTGAATTTGTTCTTCCAAAAGATTACTCTAAAACAATTATGAGAGTGATTTAAATTGAATTCAATAGAAGCACTATTGTCACTAATTGCAATAACAATAAGCATCAGCATTTTAATTAATGCAGTGATATTACAAGAAAAAAATTTTCAAAACGCTTCAGATTCCCTTAATGCAAAAACAAATTCAATGAAATGCGCTTTTATAATAGATTCAATAGTAAGCAACTCTGCAAAACAATACAATAAAGAAATAAACTGTAATGCAATTGAAAACAAAATTACTTCAAAAACAAATAACAAAACAAAAACTACTTACATAATCACAAACGCAAAAAACGAACAACAATTGGAAGTGAATAACTTTGAACACTACAAATGAAGAACCCTGTCGAAGCAAGTCCCAAGGAGTATTAGAGGTTCTTTATGTCAATCAAAAGCTATTTAGCTTTTTTTATGACTCGCAAAAAGCAATTAGCTTTTTGATGTGTTACAAAATAAGTAAATCAAACATCACAAGAGACAGGAAATTAAACCAATTTTGTTTTAATAAAAAAAGATTTAATAATTTTAACCAAAAAGGAATTATTTTCTCAACTGACGCAACAATAAGTTTTGTAATAATACTATTTACAATACTAATATTCACCCTAAACCTTTCAAACACCATAAATTTAACAGAACGAGAACTAACACAACTAGAACTCGATCAAAAAGCCATTTTTATAACAGACTCCTTAATCAAAAACCAAAATACTGTTCAACCCCTTCTAGGAGCATGTATTTATGATGAAGAAAAAAAAAGGGTTCTTACAAACAACATTGATTATTTAAAAATAAAGCAATCAAGTGGGCTAAAAATAAACACTTTTTTTGTTGAAAGCATAACAATTGAATTTTTGAAAACAAAACAAATAGAAAAAGTGATTTACAACACTCAAAACACAACACAATGCACTAGTATTAAGAGATTCATTATAGCAAATAACCAAAAAGCAATTATAGAAGTGAGAATATGCAAAGAGAATTAAATAAAAAAGGATTTGTATTCACTTTCGAAGCAATCCTAACAATACTAATATTTATTCTGCTCTTATACTCAATCCCCCAAGAAAAAAACCCTTCACTTAAAGAACTAATAATTACTCAACAAGCAAACGATTTAATTAGAGTGTGGAGTCAAGAATACTTTACAGAAGAAGAAATGATTAGTGATGCAAAAAAAATTTTTAATAACAAAATTAATTTATGGGTGAATGAAAAAGAACTGACTAAATGCAACGATACAAAAAATACTATTTCTAGTGAAGGAGTAATACTAGATCAACAATTAAAAGAGAACAAAATCAAAATAATTGTTTGCTATGATTAACTTATTCTTATTGAACTTGAACCACAATTCCTTTGCTGGATTTTTTTAAAGTTATTGAAAATTTTGAATCAAAAAAAGTTTTTTGAATCAATTGAGGAGAAAATGTTTCAACTTCAAAATTATTTGACTCTGTTTGAATAATTAATTTCGAGCCAATAGAATAAATAGTTAAACCCTTTAATGGAGAATAATCAAAAACCCTGCTAGACCCTTCTCCTAAAAAATTCATTAAAGAAATATTCTCGTTTAATTCACTCACAATAGATTTTGCAGTTAAATCATCACTAGCAAAAAGAAAAGAATCCATAGTATTTACTGCTATAGGAAGAACTATTAAAAGAATTGAAAAAAAAGCGGTTACTATCAGCAAATACTCTAAAGAAACTTGCCCCTTTGCATTTGAATAAATTAAAGAATTAAAAAAAAATTCTTTTTTTTCAACAAATATTTTTGAATAAAATTTTTTTAAAAAACAAATTTTCACAAATCAATCACTTTTTATTTAATATCATCAATTTTTTTGAAGATATTCTCAGAAGTCTCCTCAAGTTTTTTACTCCCCTCATTACTAGTTTCTTGAAGCTGGGAAACTAATATCAGCACTACCGCAACAACTGCCGCAAGAACTATTATTAATTCCACAGAAATCTGTGCTTTACACTCTTTAGAAATACTCATTAAACTCATAACAAATCACAAAAAAACACTTTTTTTTAGTGAATAAAAAGCTTTAGTTAATTTCGACAAATGACGCAAAACAAAATTAGTAGTTATTTAAAACTTCTCTTTAATAAAAAATTAATATAAAAGTTGATTATAAATGGTTTCTTCAAAAAAAAGTTTATTTTACTTCTCACCACAAGAAAAAAAAGATTTAATAATTTCTTGGCTCACACTAAGCTTGGCTTTTGCTATAATGATTAACCCGGTTTTTTTTAATATCTCAAATTTAGTAGTTTCTTTCCCAATCGCATTAATCGCAGTCGGAACAGGATTTGTATTGCACGAACTAGCACACAGAGAAGCTGCTAAATATTATGGATTCCACTCCGAATTTAGAGCATGGTATCAAGGATTATTCATTGCACTAGCACTAGCAATAATCACTGGAGGAAGATTCCTTTTTGCAGCACCAGGAGCTACTTACTTTTTTGCTGAAAAAGTTACTCTAAAACAAAACGGGTTGATTTCACTAGCGGGTCCCGCAACTAACTTAGTAATAGGTTTGTGTTTAATGATGATTGCAAATTTATTTAAAGGAGATTTTTTGCAAATAGTATTTACCCTCGCAGGACAAGTTAATTTCTTTTTCGCATTCTTTAATCTACTCCCAATACTAATGCTTGATGGTTCAAAAGTATTTACTTGGAATAAACTAGTTTGGGGAATATTCTTTATACTAAGTGCAACACTAGTATTCCTACCAGGATTATTATTCTAAAAAAAAATTAAAAAAAAGAAACTAACCAAATATTAATTAAAAAAATAGAGCAAAAAAACTAAACCAAATAATAATTAAAAAAAATTAATTAAATTACAAAAAAAAGAAATTATTTAAAACTAAAAAAAATAGCATAAAAATCAAAGAATAAATAAAACAAAAAAAAACTTATTCTTTGTTTAATCAAACAAAAAAAACTGACTCTAATTAATCAAAAAACTTTTACCCAACATAACTTGGCCTAAAATCCCTAGCTTTTTCTTTGAATTCTTCATAAGCTCTCTCACTCTCTTCTTTAATAGTAGGATTCATTTTTTCTAGTATCTCTTCAAAATCATTCATCTTAATCAAATTAGGTTTCATATTATTTTTTTGAAGAACTAAAAGAGCAGCTTCCCTAACTAACCCCTCAAGGTCAGCCCCAGAGAATCCTTTTGTTTTTGAAGCTAGTTCTTTAATTGAAACACTCTTATCAATCTTCATATTTTTTGTATGAACTTTTAGAATCTCTTCTCTTGCTTCTTCATTAGGTGCAGGAACTATAACTAATTTATCAATTCTGCCCGGTCTAAGCAAAGCAGGGTCAATTAAATCAGGTCGATTAGTCGCAGCAATGAATACCACATCATTAAGTGACTCTACACCGTCAAGTTCGGTTAGTAATTGATTAACCATTCTCTCAGTAACATTATTCCCCATTTCAGCTCCTCTCCTTGGAGCAATAGCATCAAACTCATCAAAGAAAACTACACAAGGCGCAACTTGACGAGCTTTCTTAAAAATCTTTCTAACTCCCCTCTCACCCTCACCAACCCACATACTCATTAACTCTGGGCCCTTAATTGAAATAAAGTTAGATTCTGATTCAGTAGCAACTGCTTTTGCTAAAAGAGTCTTACCCGTACCCGGAGGACCATAAAGCAAAATCCCTTTAGGAGGACGAATACCCATTTCTTTAAACACGCCAGGGTTTTTTAATGGCCACTCCACAGCTTGTTTTAATTCCTGTTTAACTTCATCAAGCGCACCAATTTGACTCCACTTAATATTAGGAACCTCAACTGCAACCTCTCTTAACGCACTAGGTTGAACATCCTTTAAACCATCAACAAAATCAAGTTGATTAATTTTTAATCTCTCCAAAATTTCAGGAGGAATAGTTTCATCCTCTAAATCAATTTGAGGCAAGTACCTCCTAAGAGCCTTCATCGCCGCTTCTTTAGTCAATGCCTGCAAATCAGCTCCAACAAAACCATGAGTTAATGAAGCAAAGTAATTCAAATCAACTTTATCATCCCCCTCTTCTTCAAGAGGCATTCCCCTAGTGTGAATTCCTAGTATTTGTTCTCTTGATTTTTTATCAGGTACTGTAAACTCAATTTCTCTATCAAACCTACCTGGTCTTCTTAGAGCCTCATCAATTGAATTAACTCTGTTTGTTGCAGCCATTATAATTACTTCACCCCTCCCCTCAAGACCATCCATTAAAGAAAGGATTTGCGCAACTACTCTCCGCTCAACTTCACCAACAACTTCATCACGCTTAGGCGCAATAGCATCAATCTCGTCAATAAAAATAATGGATGGCGCATTATCTTGCGCATCCTTGAAAAGATTACGAACCCTCTCTTCTGCTTCACCAACAAACTTACCCATTATTTCAGGAGCTGAAACATAAATGAAGTGAACTTGCGCTTCGTTAGCAACTGCTTTCGCTAAAAGAGTCTTACCCGTACCCGGAGGACCATAAAGCAAAATCCCTTTAGGAGGAACTATCCCTAATTTTTGAAACAATTCAGGGTGCTTCATTGGAAGCTCAACCATTTCACGAACTTTCTTTACTTGCTCGCTTAAACCACCAATATCCTCGTAAGCTACTTTAGGAATATTACTCAAAGCATCCTTCACAGGTTTTTCTTTAAGAGAAAATTGAGTATTATCAGTAACCTTAACTATTCCCCGCGGAGAAGTATCAACAACACGATAAATAAAACCAGAACCAAAAACACTAATCCAAACATTATCCCCAATAGTTAAAGGCCTACCCAAAAAACTTTTTTTAAGAATCCTATCATAACCAGAAGCAATTATTCTAACCTCTTCAACAGGAGCCAAAATAACTTTCTTACCCTCTTGAGGAATTACTTTACTAACCTTAACCTTCTCATTCAAAGCCACTCCTGCATTGTGTCTAATAAAAGAATCGGCTCTAATTAGTTTCTTACCCTCATCATCATTCCTCGCAGGCCAAACAATAGCAGCAGTCTTCTTAGAACCCTCTATTTGAACAATATCTCCTGAAGTAATACTAAGAAAAGTCTTAGTTTCCTTATCAAGTGTAACAATGTTACGTCCAACGTGAGTTGGGTCAGGATCTTGTACCTGCAAACTTATTTCCCTTTTTTCTTCAGGCATAAAAACCAACCAAAATACTCTCTATTATAACTCACACTCGAAAAGAATTAAAAAGGTATAGAAACAAAATAATAATTTCTTAAAACCACTCTAAAAGAAACTATTAAAATTATTTACAAAAAGAATCGTGTCAAAATTGTTTTATGAATTAAAACAAATTCACTTCAATTCAAATCCACCATTAGGGATAATTGAAACAAATTCATCCAATTCAAAAAACAAACCTTTTTTTTCAAACAATGCTTTTAATTCACGAGAAATTACTTCCTTTGATTTACTTCCATGTTTTAATTCAAAAAAATTCTTGCAATGAAACTTAATCGCATTAATTGGACCACACATTAATCTTTGTTCCCTTGGAAAATAACCAACCGCACAAGAAAGAACGGTTTTCTTAAACCAATTACGCTCCCCATAAATCATAAAAGCCCCAGTACCCATTGACTCCCCAGGCCTAGCTGACTTTGAAACCTGTTCTGGTTTAACTGAATAAACATCAGCTATTGGTCTAGCCTCTTCCCAAGCCTTTGAAAAAGTCGCTGCAAAACAAGCAGCTTCATTCATTGAAGAAAAAGGAGGAACAAAAACTTCCCCCTTTAATTTTTCAGGAGCAACAATAATACAATGAGGAGCTCCAAAAACATCAGCGTGAAAATAAACATCATTCTTCTTCATTTTATTCTTAACAATTTTTTCATTACTAATCGCATCCCTACCCCCAACTACAAGGAAATTATCACTAGTAAAAAACCATCTAAAAGAATAAAACCATTTTTTTGAAACCCTCTCCTTGTCTTTTTTCTGTTTTGCAATTAATTCCTTTTTAGCATCAATTTCTTCCCTCTTTGAAACTTTTTGTTGCATTAAATTCAACGCTTTTTTTAACCCCTCAACTTTTCGCTTAGCTAATTTTGATTCATTAAAATAAAAAGAGGCATTCTCATCAATTGATTTTTTTAAATCAAATTCTATATCCATAAAAACCACTAAAAAAATAAAATAAAAATAAAAAAAGCTCAAAGAAAATTAATCAAGAGCATTTTTTCTTCTCAAAATATCAATTATTGAATCGGTTCTAGAACCCCTCTTAAAAGTAGGTTCAGTCATGTAAAAAACTTGCCTATCCTTAACAACATCATAATAATTAGGAATCTTTTTTACATAATTCTCTTGCAAATTCTTGTGATAAGATTCAACATCCTCATAAAACTGAAAACTAGCAACATTAAAATTACCAGAACCCATTACTGAATTAAGAGCAAATACATGAGGATCCTTCTTTGCAACATCCAAGTACTTATCAACTAAATCCCTTTTTGAGAAATCAAGTTGCAAAAACTCAATACATTCAAGTTTATAACCAAGTTTCCAAAAAGCAATTTTAGGACCATACCCTGTAATTATACCCTCTTTTTGAAGAAAATCAATAGAACTCTTAATAGTCGCTAAGTGATAATCAGTTTTAGTTTTAATCCGCCTAACGTTAGATTGAGTACAACCCTTCTCAAGAAGAGACTTAAGTATATTAAGTCTAATCTCATCATCAACCTTCATTTTTTGAGCCAAAAAAACCACCCTTTCGACAATTGCAACAAAAATGCACTTAACTATTTATTTATGACATCAAATAGTTTATAAATGTGTTTTTTATTACATCAAACTCTTGTTAATACTTAATAAGCCGTGAGGCGAATAGTAGTATAGTTTGAAGGGGGGATGTGATAGAGAGTTGTGATATAAAAAAAATTATTGGATTTAGAGTTGCAGGATAGGCTCACCAGGCTATATTTGGAAACGAAAACTAATTCTTATTCCATTCCTGCAACTTTAAAAAAAAATAACTAATTTTAAAAGAAAATAAATTATCTTAAAAAAAGTGTTTTAAAATAAAACTAGTTTTAAATTTTTTAACCAAAAAAAAATGATAATATTAATTTTTAGCTAGTATTTTTTCATACGCTATTTGATTAACCACAGAATGAATAGAATAAATAACACCAGTTAAAATAACAATTACCCAAAAAATTATTAAAAACACTAAATCGTTTGAAAAATAAGCTAGAATTAACTTCAAAACAGATACTATAAAAGGAATACTTGAAAGCAAGAAAACGATTTTCTTGTTTTTAAACGAATCAAAGACTGAAGAACAAAAACTCTCTTGAATTCCTTTATTCTCAAAAACTATTTTTGGGTAAAGAAAATAAAATAAAAAAGCAAATAAAAAGGTTATTAAAAAAGATAATACAAACCCCTCTTTTGAGAGATTATAATAAATCACTAAAAAAGATTCTAATATAGAAACAAGTGTAATTAACACCCAAAGAAAAACACCTGTTAAAAAAACAGAGAATATTTTTGGCTTAAACAAATTAACTCCATCCAAGAAAGATAATTTTTTCTTTAAAGCAAGTCTAACTAAAATAGGGTACAACCCGTTAAAAAATAAGTCAAAGAAAAAAGAGAACAAAGTAAATAACATTAACAAAATCGCAATAGAAAAAAAACTAGTAAAATCAAATGAAAGCATTTGCTCGGTTGAAAAAGAACTAAAAGAAAAAAGTTCTTTTACTAACCCCACTGCAACTAAAGTACCTACACCATAAAAAAAAGCAATTAACAATTTTGGAACAAACAAAAACGGGTTTTTTAATAACAATAAAATAGATTCTCTTAAAATTGACTTGAATTTAAAAAAAACTAATTTTTTACTCAAAAACCATCCCCCCCCAAAAAAATTAAATACTCTTTTTCTTAACTTTTTTCAAACCACTAGACTTGATTTTTTTAAAGCCCTTCTCTTTATCATCACTATTATTAATAACTTTATTATTTTTAATTAATTCAACTGATTTTACAGAATTTTCATTTTCTTTTTTTTCATTTTTCTTACCCCAATCCTTTTTTGTAACACAATTCATGTTAAGACACATTTTGTAAGAAAACCTCTTTGCTTTAACTTGAATCTGAGGTGCACCACACTCGGGACAATTAGTGTTAAGAGGAGTAATTAAGCCATTTTGGGGAAGAGGAAAAGTAACTGTACAATCAGGGTAATTAGCACACCCAACAAATCTCTTACCTGTCTTTCCTTTTCTTTGAACCAAATTCCCGCCACACTTACAAACACCCATCACTTCACTAAACCTAAGTGCTTTTCTTAACTCGAGTCCAACAAAATCTTTTTTTTCAAAAAGCAAATCCATTACACGCTTCAAATCAGCACAAGATTTTTCAACAACATCCATTTGTTTCTTCTTACCAGCAGCAATCTCATCCATTTCTTTTTCAATATTAGAAGTCATCTCTGGTTTTGTAACAATCTCACAATTTTTTTCAAGCGAATCAATTACAGCAAAAGCCACTTTACTTGGTTCAATACTCTTATTCCCGCTAATATATTTTCTTGCATAAAGTTTTTGAATAATTGAAGGACGAGTAGATTTTGTTCCTAAGTTATTATCCTCCATTAATTTAATCAAAGAACCCTGACTATACCTATTAGGGGGTTGAGTCTCTTTATTTAACAAATCAAGAGAAAGAACATTCACTTCATCACCAACACTTAGTTTTGGTAAAATATTTTCATTCAACTCACTATAAGGATAAACTCCTTTCCACCCCTCAAATAAAATAATTTGGCCTCTTGCAACATAAGGTTCATTATTAGCACTCAAAAGAACACTAGTATTCTCTGTTTTTGCATCCTCGCTAAGAGTAGCTAGAAATCTTCTACAAATCAATTCATAAATTCTCCACTCGTCTTGATTCAAACCCTCTTTTTGAGCAACCCCTACAGGATAAATTGGTGGATGATCCTTAGCTTCTTTCCCCTTAGAAGGAATTATTTCTTTTTGAGCTAATACAGATTTAACACTATCTCTAATCGCTTGAACAGAAGCTAATTTATTTAAAATCTCAATCAAATCAACGCTAGAAGGGTAAACACTATTATCAGTCCTAGGATAAGAAGTTAATCCCCTCTGATACAAACTCTCTGCAACATCCATTGCCCTCCCCGCAGAAAACCCAATTGCAGTAGCTGCTCTTAGAAAATCAGTTGTGTTAAAAGGAACTGGTTTTTTTATAACCTTGGTTTTTTTATCCAATTTTTTTATAACAGCTTTTTTGGGAGGAGAAGAATAAATAAGATCAGCCTTTTTTTTATCCCAAAATTTTTCTTGAGAATGAATAGCATCAAAAGGAATCGAGTCCTTTTCACAATGAAGAATCAATTCCCAAAAAGGTTTTTTTACAAAAGCAAGCCTCTCTTTTTCTTTATCAACAACTAAAGCAAGCGCAGGGGTTTGAACACGACCCACACTCAAAAAATCTTTTCCAATTTGACCAGAAACAATTGAAATAAATCTAGTCAAAACAGCACCCCAAATTAAATCAATTTCTCTTCGAGCATTCGCAGAATAAGCAAAATTATAATCAAACTCTTCAAGAGAATCAAAAGACTTGTTAATATCAGTTTTAGTAATAGCAGAAAAATAAGCTCTCTTTATTTTTATTTTAGTATTAGTACTCAAAGCATAATTTATTGCCTCAAGCCCAATAGCCTCACCCTCCCTATCCGCATCAGTAGCAATAATTAACAAGTCAGCACTACGCGCAACTTCCTTCAACGCATTAATAATATTAAACTCTTTTTGAGAATAAATAATTTCTTTAGGATTAATTAATTCCCTAACATCAACCCCTCTCCAATTAGCAAATTTTTTTGGAAACTCAACATCACTAATATGTCCCCTTAAAGGAACAAGCTTCACTTCCTCGCCTTTCCAATTAAACTCAAAAACTTTTGCACCACTCACACTTAATTGCTTAACCGAACCATCAGAAAGCAAATCAGCAATATTCTCTCCCGCAATGGCTTTCTCAGAAATAATTAACTTCATTAGGAATAAAAGAAATGAAAAAATTATAAATAGAGGGTAAAAATTATTATTTACTAAATCTTGTTTTGAAGAGTTGATGAAGGAAGAGTCTTTGATTTTTTTGGTTCTAAAAGAACAACCATTGTCTTCAAATCAATTATCCCATCAGTTAAACCTAATTGATTAATGAACTTCTCTGCGCTCTCAAGGTTAGGAACAACAAGCTTTGCAATCAAATTATACTCACCCAAAACTTGGTAGAGTTCCAAAACAAAATCAAAAGACTGCATTTTTTTTACTATATCCCTAGTCTTTGAAGCCTCGCAACGAATTTGAACAAAAATAGGATTCTCATACCCAATCGCCTTATAATTCAAATCAATTGAAACACCACTAATAACACCCCTCTTTTTAAGAGACTCAAATCTTTTTTTAATAGCAACATCAGTTAAATTAACTCCCCGCGCAATAGCAGAAAAAGAAGCACGACCATCCTCAAGAAGAGCCTGCAAAATCAAGTGATCAATTTTATCCAAAGAAACCAACTAAAAACACCCCTTCTAAGTTTGAAAATCAAAATCGATTATTCGAAAACCCAACTATAATAAAAGTTAAAGTTAGGTTTTTTAAAGAAATGGGTTTGTTTTTTAAAAAAAAACTAAAAACCCCTTAATAAAAAAGTTGCGCAACAAAAAGTTGTTATGGAAATAATAGAAGAAAAAATTCAATCCATTGCAAGAGAAATTGAAGAAGCAGGAGCAACTCAATGGAATATTACAAGAATAGTAAAAACATTAATGGAAATGAATACAACAAACGAAAAAAAACTTAGGGAAAAAACACTTGAATTATTAAAAGAACTCGATCCTAATTCGGCAGCAATTTACGAACGATTCAGCAAAATGAAAGTTTATTTAACAAGTGAAAAAATAGCTTCGTTTAATAGAGGACATATAATAACTTCACTCCTAAAAGAAACAAATATTTCAAGAACTGCTGCAGAAAAAATTACTATCGAAGTTGAAAACCAAATCAAAGACGCTAAAATAAATTTTCTTACACCCAGCATAATTAGAGAACTTGTTAATGCAAAACTAATTTCATATGGACTAGAAAATGTTAGAAACAATTACGCAAGAATGGGAGAAGTTGTTAGAGATGTTGAAAAAAAGATTCAAGAAAAACCTTATTATAACCAAATAACCCGCGAGTATAATTTATTAACACAAATCGAACCTGAAGAAAGAGAACTACATTATAATGGAACAATATGCATTGAAGATACTACGGGATTCTCTCAAAGAGCACACGCAATATCTATAACTGCTCAAAAAAAAGAAGATTATGAAAAAACAATTTACTCTACATTCAAAAAAGCAAATAATTTTGAGAAATATTTTTATTCAACTCCAAGTATATACGGACTCACTCACGCATGTTCTAATGAAGTAAAAAATGATAGACACGCAAAAAAAATTGCTGAAATGATCAAACAAATAAATGGTTTAGGAAGAAAAGAACATTTATTATCATTAGAGTTATACACTCCAAAAGAATTTGAAAAAAACCAAAGCAACAAAATTAATGCTTCAAAAATTTCAAATGAATTAATAAGCGAAAATACTGTTGTTGGAGTTGATTCAAAATACTCACTAAAACTAATTCAAACAAATAAAAAACACTTCTTCGTTTTGAATAACGAAGAAGAACAGTACTATCCATTTGAAACAAAACTATTTTCAAACAACCAAATAGTTTTAATGCAAATAGGATTAAATCTTGAAAAAATTGCTAAAAAATATGATGAAGATAAATTCTTTGAAAAATTAGGAAACGTGAGTGAACACATAAATAAATTAAAAGAAACAAAAATAAAATTGCTTGAAAAAAGAGAGTACTTAAAACAATTTGACTTCACTAATGCAAAAACTTGCATAGGAATAACTAATTTACATTCTCTTAGCGAGAATTTTAATAAAAAACCAATTGAATTTGCTCCAAAAGTATATAAAGAACTCTCAAAACTTTTTGAAAAAGACTTAATCTGTGGATGCACAAAAAAAGCCGTAGATAAATTCTCTGAAAGTCTAGGAAAAGAAGTCTATCCTCAAGAAACATTTGTTTTTGATGAATGTTTAAAAGAAAAAAAGTGTTGCTTTACAGGAAAAGCTGCTAAGTTAAATGAACTAAATGAATTACTAACTAAAAAAATAAAACAAATCGAATATATGGGTTTTGAATAAAACAAATTCTTGAAAAACAAATTTAATACTAACTAAAGAGAATAAAAAAAATAACTTAAAAAGAAAATTAAATCTTTGACCCCTTTTTTGGTTGTTCTCTTAACCTAACACCATACTTTGGTTTCTCTCTTTGAGTTCTTGGAGCGCGAGCGTGAACAAACTCATTGCTCTTGAGAAGATCATTTCGCATTAAATAAGCATAAGATTTAGTTTGTTCAAAAAAAGGAACCAAAATAACTAAAACCAAAAAGAAAGAAACCATTATCCCAAAAAAGCCGATTAATTGTAAAAACAATTCAATCAAATTAATAATTATTAGTGCAAGAGTAATTAACAAAAATACAAGCATCGAAACTAAAAAATTGCTTTTCAAAAATTCAATACTCCTAACAATCGCTTCCGAAATATTAATTTCATCAAGAACAATACTTTGAGGAACAAAAAGCACAAGCAACCCAATTAACAAATTCAATAAAAGAGCATAAAAAGAAAGTCCTAAAATAAAACCAATGGAACTAATTGCATAAAACACTATTGCTAATGATAAATAAAAAACAAATATCTTCAAAGCAGCATCTTTGAATAAAGTATTCCAATAAGTATCAAAATTAATGTGCTGCACATCCCTATGAACTGCATAAACTGTTAGAGAAATAAAAAAAGAGAAAAAGTAAAGAAAAATAAGTGAAATTATTAACCCAATAAAACCACCTATTAGGTTAGAGTTAAGCGAAAAGAAAACCGATCCAGAACTAAAAAAGAATTGATCAAACAAAGCAAAAAGCGCAATGAAAACAAATAATACTCCAAAGCTAAGCATTACTTTAAAGTTAGAGAAATACTCTTCAACAGCCCTTTTTAAAACAACTTCAATCAAAAAAAACACCAACGAATTATTTACCTAACAAGATAATTGTTCAAAAAGCTTAAAAATCCTTTAAACAAGAAACAAAAACTGTTTTTTTGAATAATTAATCTTTCGACTCCTTAATATTATAATACAAGTCTTTTGCAAATAAGAAAATCCAAGCATTAATCGCACCCAAAATAAATAAAAAATACATGCTTCTTCTTAACTCACTCCAAAAAGAAACTGGAATATATTGCGTAGCCACTTTTATTTTACCACTCTGTACCTGAGAAATAAATTCTTCATTAAGCTTTGAGACGGTATTAGCACAATCAGAGTAATCCTTTTCAGAGAAACAAAAATAAGGAGAGAAAACCGCTTGACCAGAATATCTCGAAGTATAAATACTCGCAGTTTCATTCACATAAAAAAACAAATTAACATAATAACCCAAAAATAAAGCTATTATAATCAAAACTAAGAAAAAAACTCCACTTGCTTGTTTTGTTTCAAAATAACTATTCCACCATTTAATCAAACCAAAAGCCAAAACAAACCCCGCTATTGGAGCAAAGAAATACATTAAAGAAGACCATTGCGCATAAGGCATTAATAAATTCAAAATAGGGATATTACTCATCCAATCAAAAGCCCCGCTTGAAATACAACTACTCCCATTCATTGGACTTAAACAACCCCCTCCAATGAACCACAAAACTAAAAAAGAGAAAAAAAACCAAAACAATAAAACAACTAATAATTGTTTATTCTTAAAAGTACTTTTAATCAAAAAAATTCACCCAAAAAATCTAAACAAAATTAATCAAGAACATGTTTTTAACCATTACCATTAGAGTTTATTTTTAATGACTAACAAAAACGAACTTGATTTACCTTGGGTTGAAAAATACAGACCAAAAGGACTAAATGATGTTATTGGGCACGAAGAAATAACTAACAGATTGAAAAGCTATGTTGAAAAAAGAAACTTGCCTAACATGTTATTTTCTGGACCCGCAGGAACTGGAAAAACTTCTTCAGCAATCGCCCTTGCGAAAGAAATGTTTGGAGCCAATTTTGAACAAAATTTCTTGGAACTAAATGCGAGTGATGATAGAGGAATTGATGTAGTTAGAAACACAATCAAAGATTTTGCAAGAACTCTAGCATTTGATTCACAATTCAAAATAATTTTTCTTGACGAATGCGACGCACTAACTCAAGACGCTCAACAAGCGCTAAGAAGAACAATGGAAAAATATACTAAAACCTGTAGATTCATTCTATCATGTAATTACTCTTCAAAAATACTTGAACCAATTCAATCAAGATGCGTGATTTATAGATACAAACCACTCCTAACTAAAGACGTTGAAAAACAAATTGAAACCATTTCCAAAAACGAGGGAATTAAAATTGACGAACAAGCAAAGAAAGCTGTTTTTTATGTAACTCAAGGAGATTTACGAAAAGCAATTAATGTTTTACAAGCAGCAGCTTCCATAAATAATGAAATTAATGAAGACATTATTTACTCTGTTTCAAGCAGAGCAAGACCAGAACAAGTACAAGAAATGCTTTTATTTGCGCTAAGCGGAAAATTTGTTGACGCAAGAAAAAAATTAGAGGAATTAATGTACGAACAAGGAATGAGTGGAGAAGACGTAATGATGCAAGTTTTTAGAGAAACAATGAACTTGCCTGAAAAAGATTTAAGTGAAAAAGACAAAATCGCACTAATTGATACTATTGGAGACTATGATTTTAGAATAGTCGAAGGAGCAAATGAAAGAATACAACTAGAAGCACTCCTAGCACAATTTATGAAATACAAAAAGTGATTTTATAAAAAAATTTAAAAAGAAATTTAGAACCATTGATTTAACCTAGTTTGGGATTTGAATTGCTGGATTAAGAAAGACTTTTTTTTATACTGTAAAATAGGAACAGAAAGTTTTTTTGATAAAAATTCAAGAGTCAAATCAAGGGTTGAAAAAGTAAGAGGTTTTTCTTTTAGAGCTGCTCGCACATTCTCCCTAATCTGCCAAACACCTAAAGGAACTGCATAACCTTTCCCAATTTCTCTAAACACAATCGCAGAAGCATTCAATTTTTTTTCATACAAATACTCACAAACTGCTAAACGCGCTGCAAAATAAGCTCCTTCAGTTTCCTTAGGATAACCGACTAAACCGCTATTTAATTCATAATCAGAGAGAATATTAAATTCAGTAGCACTCTTATTCCAAACCCCTCCAGGAAGCCAAACTTCTATTTGTTCAAAACTCCAAGGATAAGGCAAGAGCATTATCCAAAAATCATTATCCAAATACTTTGAGTGAAACAATTCAAACGAATCAATTAATTTGTGTTGAGGCAACTTTTCTTCAATAAAATACTTAGATAAATTAGAATCAACTGCAGTAATACTCCACCTAGTGGGAACAATCCTTCGTTTCTTCTTCACTCCAAGCGCACCACTCGAAAGAACTTTAGCTAAAGAAGAAACAGGAAAACCTTTTAGAAACAAATTAATTAAAGCGGTGTTTGCTAATGCATCAGTGTCAGAATTATAATAATCAACTTCTTTTGGAATAGAAGGATTTTGGAGTAATTGAATCTTATTCAACTTAGCGCTAGGTCCAAGGGGAGCACTAAACGAATCAAAAGAAGTTTCACACATTGGTTTGTTTACAAGACTCACTTCCATCTCAAAAATATTTGAAGACATTGCAATCTCTTGAAAATTAATTAACTCATAATTTGGTTCAGAAGCTAATGAAACAGGCATTGTCTTGTAAGAACGAAGAAGAGACTCTCTAAAAGAAATTATTTTCTCTTGAGGAGTACCATACCACTTTTCAGGCAAATCACTAATTGAAGAAACCTCATTAGGCAATGCTGAAAGAGGAGCTACAGCAACTTTAGGATAATTCTGCCAAGAAACAAAAAAACCTGGGGGAGACGCACCCACAAAATCAGTTCCAACCATGCTAGAAACTATCCTAGAACTACTAGAATATTTTTCAAGAATAGGACACTTACTCAAACCACACAAAAGCTTACCCTTGCACTTAATACACAAATCCGGAGAAATCATTCAAAACAAACTCCTTTTCATAAAAACCATTACAATTCCACCACATTTGAAAATATAATCCATCTTCGAATTAATAAAAGTGCCTCTAATTAAATAACACCCCACTTCCTTTTTAGAAAGCTTTATATTTAAGAGTGCAATTGATAATTGCAAAGGTGAAAAATTTGGCTTTTGGAAATATTGTAAAAGATGTACGAAAAAATATACTCGTTCAAAGAAATACCCCACAAATCGCGCAAAATGATATAACTGACGCAATACTAGAAAATCCAAAACCAACTACTCAAAAAAGAGATATTTCTTACAAAGATTCCCAAATAACAGGATATATACCCCAAACAAGGAATTACTTTTCAAACCAATCAACTGACCCAAGACACGGGAGCATAATAAGAAACATTGCAAGTGCATCAAACTCAAACTTACAATCAGGGTCAAATACTAGTTGGGAGAACTGCAAATATAGGAAGAATAGTTCAGGAATGGATTTTTGCTCAGAGTACCACTCGCTATGCGCAAAAGAAAAATGCAGAAGAGCAAAAAACTAGAAGGAAATTATTTTTATAAGGGTGATAACAAAATGGCTTTTAGTTCAATAATTGAAGACACTAGGCGAATGAATGCAAAAATGATTTCAATGGGACAAAGCATCGACATACAAAAAATGCCTAGACCAAAAGCAGGAACAATAACCACACAAAAACAAGCAATGTATACTCCTTCAGGTAGCGAGATTGAAAAAATGCTTTACCCAAAAAATTTTAGGGCAAGAGTATATGAAGAAATCCCTAAAAAAGAAGAAACTATAATACTAACAACAAAACAAGAAGTTCAACCAGTTAATATAATTAGAGACGATGCGATAGTGATAGAACCAAGTTTTGAAATAGAGAAAAAAGAGAATAATTCAAACCTAATGCCTTGGCAAACATGCAAATATTATAAGCAACAAGGTGGAAAAGAATTTTGCAAAGAATTCTTATGTTTGTGTGGTAAAGGAAAATGCTCTCGAATAAAAAAATAACTAATTTAAATCCTAAATAAAGAAGAGATATTTTTGTTACAAGCAAACTTTAAATAACTAGAAAAACCTAAAAGATTCTACTATGCCTACAGATTACCTTGAAGATATTATAGGACAAGCAAAAGCAACTACTGCACAAAACCAAGTAACTAATGATACTAGTGAACAAAAAACAAAACAAGAAAAAGTAGAGGACAAAGAAGAGCAAATTGCTCAAGAAATAAAGAAAAAAGATTTGAAAGAATTAATAACTAAACAAGATCAAAAAGAAGATGTTGAAGAGAGTGAACTTGGGGCAAAAACAGAAATAGAGAAAGAACTTGACACTACTAAAAAAGTTGAGGTTAAGAGTTATGGGAAAGTAAAAATATATAAGGTTCCCGGAAAATCACTAGCATACTATTTCACACCCACAATTAGACCAAGCGGAGTAGAAAGAAAAATAATTAATACTCTAAAAGAAGCTACAACAAGACTAATTTCAATAGCACCCTACAAAATAAGAAACCCTGAAGAGAGAAGAGTAATTTACAAACAAAAAATAATTGAAATAATAAAGAACAATCCTTCCCTAAGAATACCTGAAAGTAGAACAAACTTTTATGCAGAAGCAGTTGTAAGAGAAATGGTTGGTTACGGGTTAATTGATGATTTAATTAAAGACGATCAATTAGAAGAAATAATGATAGTAGGCCCAAAAAAACCTGTTTATGTTTTCCACAGAGAATACGAAATGATGCTAACAAACATTGAATTCTACTCAGAACAAGAAATAGAGGACCTAGTAAACAAAATTGCAAGAGAAATAGGGCGAAGAGTCGATGTAGCTGCCCCCTTGCTTGATGCAAGACTAACTGATGGTTCAAGAGTAAACGCAACAATACCCCCTGCCTCAATAAGCGGAGGAACAGTTACTATAAGAAAATTCAGACAAGACCCTTACTCTATAATTGATTTAATAAGCATGGGCACCCTCTCAAGCGAAGCAGCTGCATTCCTTTGGTTATGCGTTGACGGATTTGGAACAAAACCAGCTAACATACTAATCGCTGGAGGAACTGGTTCAGGAAAAACAACTCTCTTAAATGTACTCGCATCATTTGTCCCGGATAGGGAAAGAGTAATAACAATAGAAGACACTGCTGAATTAAGTTTACCAATAAAACACTGGATTAGACTCGAAGCAAGACCCCCAGGACTTGAAGGAACAGGCGAACTAAGAATGGATGTACTAACAAAAAACTCTTTAAGAATGAGACCAGATAGAATAATTGTTGGAGAAATAAGACACGAAGAAGCATTCACTCTATTCACTGCCCTAAACACTGGACACGATGGTTCACTAGGAACAGTACACGCAAACAGTGCAGAAGAAACAATAGTGCGTGTAACCTCCCCTCCAATGAATGTCCCCCAAGTAATGCTATCAGGACTTGACTTTATTATAGTAGAACACAGGTATTATGATAGAAAAAAAGGAACTATTAGGAGGATAAGTGAGATTGCAGAAGTTTATGGTTCAATGGAAGGAAAAACAAAAACAGAGACAATATTCCAAAGAGACCCAATTAAGGACTCGCTTGAAAGAACACTAATTGAAAGCAAGTACCTAAAAATACTTCAAAACTTTACTGGATACGGCAGAGAAAGAATAGAAGCAGAACTTGTTGCAAGACAAAAATTCTTAGAAGAACTAAAAGAAAAAAATATCAGAGAACTAGGCGAAGTTTCTCAAAAAGGAAAAGATTTCTTAGAACGCAAAAAAATGGCTGGTGAAGATTATGAAATTTGAAACCAGTGCAGATCAAGAAGAAGTAAACCAAATCGTTGAAACAATGAAAAAAAAATACCGAATGGAAGGAATGGAGTTTGAAGAAGTTTCGGGAGGATTAAAAGAATTAAGAGGAATAATTGAAGAAGACACTTATGCAAAAGCAGATATTTTGAACAAAGAAGATTTGGAATCATTCAACTCAAAACTCGCACAAGACGTTGGAAACTTTTATTTAAAACTAAAAAAATACCTCTTACCATTAAAAGAAGGGTTAAAAAAATTTCCTTTAACTAACGAAGTAGGATACTACTTATACTCCGCAAACATGAATTACTCTGCAAACCAATACCTAGCACTAACCAGCGCAGGAACACTAATCTCATTCTTCTTTGGATTAATTATAGGATTATTTTTAGGAATTATACTAGCAACCGCAACAAAAAACTATGCTCTTGCAACAACAATCCCCATAATTTTTGCAACAATGACTCCAATAATAGCAACTATAATAATAATTAATATACCAAAACAAAGAGCAATTGCTAGAGGAAACGCATGCACAGCAGAACTACCATTTGCTTTAAGACACATGGCAACAGAACTAAGAGCAGGTTTAGGATTATACAAAACAATACAAGCAGTAACAGCATCAAATTACGGAGTACTAAGCGAAGAATTTGCTAGAAGCATAACCGAAATAGAAGAAGGCACCGAAACAAGCGACGCACTAAAACACTTAGCCCTAAGAACACAAAGCAAACCCCTAAAAAGCGCAATAAACCACATGCTAAGAGCAATGAGGGTAGGAGGAAACTTATCTGACATAATGAACGAAATAGCCAAAGACGTTTCCGACGATTTGAAAAACAAAATAAATACTTTTGCTCAAAAAATGAATTTCTTTGCAGTAATATTTATTTTCGTATGCATAGTAATGCCCACAGCAATACTAATACTAGGGGCAATAAGAAACTCTACAACAAGTGGAGGAACAGAACTATTCAAAGCAGTACCCCTAACCCCACAAGTAATGATAATATTTTATTTAATAATAATGCCAATAATTTTTATTTTATTAAATTACTTTGTTTATGCATCCCAACCAAAAGTGTGATTGAATATGAACCTAAAAAACCAAGACAATAAACTAAATTCACTAATGAGTGAAATATACTCAAAATTAATTGACAATACAATAATCCAAAAATACCAATACTGGCTCGATTTTAGTCAAATAAATTACCCCGCACCAATTTGGATAGGAGCATCAATACTAACAGGAATATTCATGGGGATAATATCCTACGCACTAAGCACACTACTAATTCCAGAATTCACTCTAATCCCATTCACATTCTTTTTAGCAGTAGTAATTCTAATGATTGGATACCCCTATCTAAAAAAAGAGACGCTAGTTGAAAGCGTTGAAAAAAATTTTAGTGATGCCCTAAAACAAATGGCGGATACTCTAAGAGCAGGAGACACTTACGAAAACGCATTAAGAGAAGTAGTTGAAGCAGATTATGGAAGATTATCCGAAGAAATGCAACTTGCACTAAGAAGAATGGAAGACGGAGAAAACTTAGACACTGCCTTAATGGGATTTGCTAATAGAATAGATTCAGAAAGAATAAAAAGAACAGTTAAAATAATTCTTGACTCAATAAAAACAGGTTCCTCCCTATCAGACATACTAAACGAAATTGCAGACGATTTAAGAGACTACGAAAGACTAAAAGAAGATAGAAAAGCAAGCACAACAATGCAATTCCTCTTCCTAGTAGCAGCAGGAGGATTTATTGCACCAATGATTTTTGGAGAAATAGGGGCTGTAATAACAGGATTCACTTCAATAGGAGCAAGAGAAATAAACATGGATGCAACTAGCGACAATTTCATAACAACAATAATCCAATTATACATTATAATAGAAGTAATCGGATCAGGAATAATGATGAGCCTAATCAATGAAGGAAAAATAAACAAAAGCATTATATACATCCCAATCCTACTACTCATAGCATTTATTGTATACCATGCATCAAAAATAATTATTACAGGAATGGTTGTTGGTTCACTATGATGGAAGAAAAAGCACAAGTCCCACTAGAATGGCTACTAATAGCGCTTGCAGGAATAGCACTAGTAACAATAGTATCAATAGCAATAAAATCAAGCGCAAACACGGCAGTAGAAACAACAAAAGAACAAGCAGAAAAAATTAATTAAAAAAAAAACAAAAAGCAAGGTTTAAAAATACAAAAACCCTATTAAAATCAAGTTATTTTTAACAGAAAAGGAGGGAAAACCAATGGAGCAAAAAGCACAAGGAGCAATAGAATACTTACTCATAATTGGAGCAGCTATCCTAGTTGTTGCAATAGTAATAATCGCATTATCAGGAGTACTAACTGGAGCAACTGAAGAACAAGGCGATATGAACGATTTAAACGACGCGAAAGAAAAATTGAAAACTGAAGGCGGATTAGAATAAAAGTAAAATAATTTTTTAGAAATGAAAAAAGGCTTTGAAAAAAGTCTTTTTTCAAACCTATTTTTTTGAATCAAAAATCAAACCCAAAATAAAAGGCTTATATACTTGAATTAATTAATTAAATAATGATTCTAAAAAAATATTCAAAAACAAAACGAGCACTAAAACAATCCTTTAAAAAAACGCCAGCAGAAAAACCACTCGCACAAGGCGCACTAGAATACCTAATGCTAATCGCAGCATCAATAGTAGTAGTAGCAATAGTAATCTCATTTATTAGCAGTTCAATAGGCCCAATACAAAAAGCAGGAAACCAACAACAATACGATTTTATGTGCAATACCCTGAACGTACAAAGCTTTGAATGCGGATGCTACTTATGCGATTCAACAATAAGCGGGGTTAATGAAAAAACTGGAATCATTGAAACACCAGGAATGAACAATTGCAAAGAACTAGCAATATGGAAGGATGAACCACTTTTAGGCGGATGCACTAACTTCAAATAATAAAGAAAGTGAAATAAAAATGGAAGAAAAAGCACAAATCTCATTTGAATACCTCTTAACCGCCTCATTCACAATAATACTTGCAATATTCTCTGCAGTGCTAGTAGAAGTACTAAGAGGAATAGCACTAAAAGCACAAGCAGATATACTAACCGCAAGAGCAAGAGTAATTGAAAACATTTTTTCAAACTAAAAACAAAACTATTTTAAAAAAAAAGAAAAACGCTAAGATTAAAAACACAAAAACAGCTAATTAAATGAAATGGAACTAATAATAACAACCCCCTTTTTTTACTTATCAATAATCATCTCCCTAATAGGATTAATTATTGCAACATACACTGATTTAAAAGAAAGAATAGTTCCAAACAAACTCAATTACGGACTTGCAATAATTGGACTAATTTTATTCATGATACAATCAATCACGGAAAATAATCCCCTCCCATTCATTTACTCTTTTTTAGGAATGATAATTGGATTTAGTTTCGGTTGGGTAATGTGGAAAATAGGAATATTCGCAGGAGGAGATGTTAAATTATTTATGGGGCTTGGTGCACTCAACCCCTTTACCCCCGCACTAATAAAAATAGGAGCATTCACAAACACAAACGCACCTATTTTCCCAATAACCTTATTCATTTACTCTTTATTCGCTTTCCTTCCATATGGAATATTCATAGTACTATTAAGACTCTATAAAAACAAGAAAATGCAAAAAGAGATTTTTGAAGAAATGAAACCAAAAATACTTTTATCAATACACACAGCAATATTCGCTTCAGCAACATACGCAATCCTACACACATACTATATTAATTCACTTATAATAATTCCTTTAATTTTGGTTTGGAGTATGTTAAAAGAAAATAAAAAATATGCAACTATTATCATATCAATAATTGCACTAATAATAAACAACACTCTATTTATCCAAGCCCTAAGCGCAGCAATACTAATAAGCGTAATCCTATACTCCCTATTCAAAACACTACTCTCTGTTAAACGAGTTCTAATCACCCAAGTAGAAGTAAAAAAATTAACAGAAGGAATGATTCCTGCAAAAACACTTATTTGGAAAGGAAAAAAAGTTGTGGAACAAGAACAACTAGATTTTAAAACAATAATAAAAGCAATCAAAAACAAAAACTCTAATATTTTGAAAGAAATGCTCGCACCAAAAAAAGAAATAATATCTGCAAACAAAGCAAGAGGAATAAATGATGAAGAATTAAAAATAGTAAAAGAATTAGCAAAGAAAGGATTAATTCCAAAAAGAATGATGATAAAAGAAAGCATGCCCTTTGTACCTACAATGCTATTAGGATACATTCTCTGCTTAATAATAGGAGACGCAATATTCTTACTATTTGGAGTGATTTAAATTATGCAAAAAGGACAAGCAATAATTGAATTCATTTTCTTAATACTCATTATAGTAGTTTACTTGACATCAACAACTATTCCCCTAGTAGAAAGTGCACAAAAAACAATAACTGATACTCAAAACATAACACGAGCGAATAACGAACTCCAAAAAATTATTAACGCAATAAACGAAATCAATTTATTTTCAGACGGTTCAAAACAAACCCTACAATTAATTATACCAAGTAACACAATCATAAAATGCGATTCTGAAAAAAATACAGTATCATTTGAAACTCAATTAACTCAAGAACCCTATCCAATTGAATGCAGCCAAGGAAAATGTAAAAAAGACTATTCTTTAACTAATATAGATATTCAATGCGCGATGAGCCAAATAAACGGCCCTCAAAAAGTGAATATAACCATACAAAAATCTAATTCACAAATTAATTTTACAAGAAGCGGATAAAATGAAAGGTCAAATAGCTTTTGAAAGCATGCTCTTATTATTAATAGTAATAACATCAGTGTCCTTAATCACTTCACTTTACTTTCAAATACACGACGAAACACTAGCAATAGCCTATGCAAGAATAGGAACGCTTGAAGAAATTAATAAAAGTAATGAAGAAATTCTTATTGAAAAAATCAGTTATGAAAAAAATCCACCAACAATTAAAATCAAATTAAATAAACTAATTCAAATTAACACTAACAAAATAAAAGAAGTTATAGAACAACAAACAAACATCAAAAACATAAACATACAACTTGAATGAATTCGACAATAAGCGAAAATTCAAAAGTTCTTTTTAAACCTAAAAAACAAAAAGCTTTGAATGAATGAGAAACACTTAATGCAATTATGCTTATTTTTAACAATATTTAGCATACTCCTTCTTGCCCTAACTTACAAACCAGAATTTGAAGAAAAAACTTTGGGCGAATTAATTCAAAAAAATGGTTTAAAAGGAAAAGTTTTTGGAAGAGTGGAATATGTTATCTCAAATTACCCAGTTACAATATTTACTCTTTACGATGGAAACACTGCAACAATATATTATCCAAAAGCAACTACTCTTGAAAAAAATAATTTCGTAACAACCTACTTAGAAAACCAAGGGCAAAAAAACCTCTTCGCACAAAAAGTGGTGAAAGAATGATTCTTTTTTGTTTACTTGGAGTACTCGCAGGAATAATTGCAGGACTAATCCCAGGATTACATTCAAACAACATCACAATAATCCTTGCAACAACCCCCTTCTTTGGAATAGAAATAACTTCATTTATACTCTCAATGTGCATAACACAATCCTTTGTTGAATTCATTCCATCAACTATGTTAGGAATTCCAAGCGAAAATACTTTTGAAAGTATTCTACCAGCACACAAAATGGTTTTGGAAGGAAAAGGATTAGAAGCAATAAATTATACTGTACTTGGAGGGATAATTGCAGTAATAATAGGAGCACTACTAACCCACCCATTTTTTTTATTCTTAGAACAAAACCAAACCCAACTAAGAAATATTACACCCCTAATACTAACCCTAGCAATAATAATTTTTATTAAAGAAGGAAAAAACTTCAAACACAAAATAGGACTAATATTCATAATCCTTGCAGCAGGTTGCCAAGGAATACTATTTCAAGACCAATTATTTCCTCTAATAACAGGATACTTTGGATTAGCAGGGTTAATACTCTCGCTAAACGAAACAAAAAATATCCCTAATCAAGAAAAAGGAGAAATAATAATTAATTTTGAAACAATTAAATATGGTTTAATAGGAACAATTGGTGGAGCAATAGTTGCAATCATGCCAGGCATAGGAAGCAACACTGCAGGAGGAATAATAAACACCTTAAAAAAAATACCTAATTCAAAAAATTACTTAACACTACTTGGATCAATAAACACGTCTAATTTTTTCTTTTCATTCGCTACACTCCTAGCATTATCAAAAGCAAGGAACGGAGCAATGATTGCAATACAAGAAAAAATATTTTATGGAGAAGAAACACTCTTTTTTGGAACAATCATAATGATCTTATCCGCAGCAATAGGAGGAATATCAACAATATTACTGGCAAAAAAAGCCACAAAATTGATAAACAAAAAAAATGAACAAATTTTAAACAAAATATGCATAATATTTATAATATTCTTAATAATAATGATGAATGGAATAAACGGATTAATAACATTAATATTTTCAACAGCACTTGGAGTATACACTATAAAAAAAGGATACAAAAGAAGCACTTTAATGTCAAGTTTAATTATACCCACCATCCTTTTCTACTTATTCATTCTAATTTAATAAATGTGGAAAATGGAAAAAAAGTTATTTTTAGAAATACTTAACACAGCAAAACAACTATATCCAAAAGAATTTCTTTGCTTTCTTGGAGGAAATAAACAAAAAGAAGAAATAAATGAATTTATTTTCATCCCCAATAAAGCCAATGAAAATTCAGTTTATTTTCTAGAACAAGCCATCCCCTTTGATGAAACTATTATAGGCACAATACACTCCCACTCAAACACTAACTATAAACCCAGTAAAGCAGATAAAAAAATATTTCAAAAATACCCTATTAATATAATAATTTCATTTCCTTTTGGAGAAAAAAATTACAAAGCATATAATCAAAAATCAGAAGAAATTAGCATAAAATTAATTCAATAAAAAAAAATTCAAAAACAAAAAACTAAAAAATAACTTCCCTCATGTTTTAAAAGAAGGAAAGACATAAATCTAAAACATGCAAAAAGGACAAATAAGCATTGATTTATTATTCACCTTACTAGCAGTAGTATTAATTGCAATATCATTAAATAACCTAACCCAATACACTTACAAGACACATGATAATATTAGCATACAAACACAACTAGACTTAGAAAACGAGAGAATAACTAACTTAATAACCCAAACAAACATGATTGATGATTTAAACTACAAAATAATTACTCAATTAAAAAAAATAAATTATTTGAATGAAGAAAATAAATCCGAAACAACTTACCCAACAGCCATAATACAAGAAAATAAATTAATCTTATCAATAGAAAAAGAAGAAAAAACAATCCAGTCAATTAAAACATTCTCAAAAAATGATAATACAAAAATAAATTTTTTAGAAGAAGAAATAAAAAAAATAGTGATAACACATGAATAAAGGACAAATATTTTCAATGGATCTGTTATTTGCAATAGTACTAATAATTTTTGCAATAGGAGTACTAATAGGGAGTGCAGAAATAAATACTTACAATCAAAAACAACAAATAATTAAAAATAATTTAATCACCAAAACAATAATTGGCGCAGAAGTAATTACAAATTCAAGTGAATGGAATTGTGATTTAAACAACACCCACCCAGCATATTCAATTAATACTGATTTATTTAATTTAAATAATTTTACTTTAAACGAAATAAAAACAAAAGCAAATCTAATTGATTACAATATAAGAATAAGTCTTAATGATGAAATACTTTATGAGGATATTGAAGAAAATAAAGACGCAATAATTCACGAACTAGATATATTGTCATGCACAAATCAAACAACTTTTAATGAACTAAAAGAATGTATTGATAAAAACGAGAATTGTCCAAATGAACTTATCAACAAAAAAATATTCAAATTAGAGGTGGCTAAATGAAAGGATTTGTTTTTAGTGCAGAAGCAGCACTCTCAATAGGATTAATTTTGCTAATAGCATCAACTCTTTGGATAACAACCCCTCAAGAAATTAACAAAAATCAAATAACAGATACAAGAATACACAACAAAGAGATGATGACATTATACTTTAGTGAAACAACTACCGACACAGAAACTCAAGGAAATACAAACCAAAAATGTATTCAATTATACTACTATGATTCAAACGAGTCCAAACTTTATCAAACACCAATAATTAAAGAAAAAACAATTTGTACAGGAGTGAATTAAATGAAGGGGTTTGCAGGAATAGTTGTCTTAATAATAATTTTAATCACAATAATAATCTTAATTAATTCTACTCACTTTCAAAGAAATGAAGATAATATAGATTTACTAATTCCAAAAATAAATAATTTTGTTTCAATCTTTAAAATAAATGCAAAAAACATGAGTTATGATTGCAACTGGAACATAAGTCAAATAAGTACTACAAATTGCTTGAATGACGGCTTATCCCAAATCAATTCAAACTTTAACAAAAATACACTTATTACATGCGAAACAATTAGTTTAAGCAAAATAGATGAAAATAATTATGAAATAAAATTATCTTGCTCAAACAAAATACCAACCCCTCTTCAAAAAGAAACTACCTTCACTTTTGAAAAAAAAATTTTACTAACCCGACCTCAAAACGAATAAAAAAGAGGTTTTTATTGCTTTGCAAAAACAATTTTTTGTTATGAATGCTAAAAAAAGAATCGCTGTAATTGATTATGATTCTTGCAATCCAAATAACTGTGGCAATTATCTTTGCCAAAAAGTGTGCCCTGTAAACAGAGCAGGAAAAGAATGCATAACTCACACTGATATTCAAAAACCAATAATTGCTGAAGAACTATGCATTGGGTGCGAGATTTGTCAAAACAAATGCCCTTACAATGCAATAAAAATAATTAACCTTTCATTTGAATTAAATGAACCAATACACTCATTTGGGAAAAATCAATTCAGGTTACACGGATTACCAACTCCAAAAGAAAAAGCAGTGCTTGGGTTTGTAGGAAGAAATGGAATAGGAAAAACTACAATAATAAAAATACTTTCAGGAAACATAATCCCTAATTTTAATGAAAAAGAAGCAAGCAAACAAAAAGTAATTGAATATTACAAAGGAAAAGAAGCTTTTGAATTTTTTAAAAAAGTTTATAATAATGGAATAAAAATTGCTACAAAACCGCAAAACATTGAACTAATAAAACCAAAAGGCACTGTTAGAGAAATATTATCAAAAGTTGATGAGAATAATAACCTAGAAAAAACCGCAAAAGCGCTTAATATCGAAGAAATACTTGATAGAGATTCAAGTAAATTATCAGGAGGCGAATTTCAAAAAGTAGCAATAGCAGCAACCGGACTAAAAAACGCTGATCTATATTTTTTTGACGAACCAAGTTCTTTCTTAGACATTAAAGAAAGATTAAGAGTAGCTGAATACATACAAAAACTCGCAGAAAAAACATCAGTAATAGTAGTAGAACACGATCTTGTATTACTAGATTATTTATCAGATTATGTTAATTTAATGTATGGAAAACCAAGAGTATATGGATTTGTTTCACAAATAAAAACGACTCGAGAAGGAATAAACACTTACCTTGAAGGTTACTCAAAGGATGAGAATTATAGATTTAGAGAATACAAAATTGATTTCTTTGGAAAAGAAAGAAGTGAAAAAAAAGAGAGAAAAGAAAAAATAATAACTTGGCCCATCATAGAAAAAAAATTAGGTGAATTTAATTTTACTGTAGAAGAAAACACAGTTAAGAAAAATGAAATAATTGGAGTAGTCGGACCAAACGGAATAGGAAAAACAACTTTCATGAGAATACTCGCAGGGGAAATAAAACCTGATAATACAGAATTAACCCAACAAGCAAAAATCTCTTACAAACCCCAATATATTTCATACACTGGAGAAAAAACAGTTCAAGAATTATTTGAAGGAATAAATTTATCTGAAATAAAACAAACTATACTAAAACCGCTAGAATTAGAAGATTTACTAGAAAAAAAAGCAAAAAACCTATCTGGCGGAGAACTACAAAGAGTATCAATCGCTCTTTGTTTAAGTAAAAAAGCTGATTTATATTTACTAGATGAACCAAGTGCTTATCTTGATGTTGAACAAAGACTTGCAGTAGGAAAAGCAATCAGAGGACACATGGATATAACTGATTGTTCAGCACTTATAATAGATCATGACTTAACTTTTATAGATTTTTTAAGCGATAAAATAATGGTTTTTAGTGGAGAACCAACTAAAAAAGGAACTGCTCAAGGACCATACTCAGTAAACGAAGGAATGAATAAATTATTAGAATACTTGAATATTACTATAAGAAGAGATAAAGACTCAAAAAGACCAAGAATAAATAAACTTGATTCAGTTCTTGATAAAGAACAAAAACAAGCAAAAAAATATTATGCTTAGGAAAAATAAATAAAACTCAGAGTCCAAAAATAGATATTCTAGATATTTGTGTTAAATCAGATTTTTTTATCTTTTTTGGATTAATAAACTTAAATGAAGAATGATCAACATCCAAAACAAGATCCTCACCCGAAAGATTACATGAATAAACTTTAAGAGAAACAACCTCCTTTTTTCCTTTAAAAATATTTTCAAAACGAAAAACACTCAAAAGATAAATTCCTTTACAAGAAAGAGAAGTCTCTTCAAAAATTTCTCTCTTAATAGCTTTAATAGAAGATTCACCTTCTTCTAATTTCCCACCAGGAAGTTGCCACTTATTAACCCAAACAGAATTCTTTTTAGATCTCTTTAATAACAAAATTTCTCCTTTATTATTATGAATCAAGGCTTCAACTATTTCAAAATTCTTTAATTTATCTTTATCTAAAAGAGAAGCCATGCACTAAAAATTAGAAATAAAGTTAATTTAAATATTCCTAATTACTTATACTCTTTATGAAAATCATTAAACTTGATAAAAAAGAAAACGAGATACAATGCATCCCTGAAACTGCTGATGATTTATGGCACTTAGAGAAAATAATTTCAAACAAAGATATTATATTTGGTTTTGTAGATAGGAAAATAAAACCAAAAAACGAGGGCGAAAAAACACAACGAATAAAACTATTTGTGGAATTAGAAGTCGAAAATTTACGTTTTGAGGAATACTCTAACGAATTAAGAGTAAATGGAATAATATTAGGAGGAAAACCTGAAGAGTATATTGACCTAAAAAGCCACCAAAACCTTGAAATTAGGTGTGGAGAAAAAATAAGGATAAAAAAAGAGAGTATAAAACAATGGCAGATTGACAGACTGAAAAAAGCCCAACAATCAAGCGCAAGCAATGCACTACTTTGTGTATTACTTGATGATGAAGAAGCAGAACTCGCTTTCATTAACTCTTACAACATTTCAAAAAAAGCAGTTATAAAAGAAAAAATAAAAGGCAAAAGATACTCTCAAGAAAAAAGCACTTACTTTGATGAAATCTTGGGAAAAATAACTCTTCTTCACCCAAAAAAAATAATTCTCGCAGGACCTGGATTTACAAAAGACAATTTAAAAAAATTCATTGAAGACAAAAAAATTAAAGGAATGATAAATGTTCTCACAGAAAACACTAACTCAATATCTACCACAGGATTTAACGAACTAATGAACGAAGGAAAAATAGACAAAGTTGAAAAAAATTTACAAATAATTAAAGAATCAAAAATAATTGAAGAATTTATGAATCTTGTTACAAAAGGAAAAGGAGAATATGGGATTGAAAAAATAAAAGAAGCTCTTTTTCAAGGCGCAGTTGAAAAATTAATTATTTCAGAAACATACTTAATTCAAAACAGAGACAAAACCGAAGAAATAATGAATAATGCTGAAAAAATAGGGAGCTTAATAGAAATAATATCCTCAAAAAATCCGCAAGAAAAAATAATTTGGGGATTTGGAGGAATTGTTGCAACTTTAAGATATAAATTAGAGTAACAAAATTTGTTTAATCAATTCTAAACTTTAGCCACTCAACCTTTTTATTTTCCACTAACTCCTTTACATTTCTTTGAGTCTCACTCAATTGAGAAGTATTTGTTTTAAACTCAACAAAAACAATTTTATCATCCTCAAAACTAATTCCATCAATTGGCTTACCAATAAAACGAAAATTCTGTGAATTATAGGGATACTTATCTGAAAAAGGAATCCATTGTTCAGTAAGCTGACCATATTTTACACTCTGAGATTTTTTTGAAAACCTTAAATCATTAACTTCGCTCTTTAATGAAAAAAGCATTTTCAAAACAAAAAACAAAATTATAGCAAGAACAATTATTATCCCAATCAAAATTAATTCATACATAAAAACAACCTTAAAACAATACTCTCTAAAATCAACTATACTTTACTTACAATTTGATTAATTTAAATCTTCTTTGACATGAAGGGTTCATCTTTCTTATAATTAAACTTCTTTTTGTAATACTCTCTCACACCAAGTCCAGAGATTACAATCATTTTATTTGAACCAAACCTTTCCTTAGCAATTTTTTCTGCTTCACTTATTAACTGCTTTCCAAGACCCTGATGCTGTGATGAAGAAGAATCATCACGATCACCAAGAGAAATACCTTTTCCATAAACATGAAGTTCCCTAATTAAAGCAGTTCTATTTGTTATATTTTTCAAAAAAGGAGAAGAAGGATTTCTTAATCTTAAAAAACCAAACAAATGATTTTTCGATTCGACCGAAATAAATGCTTCTTCACCATTTGAAGCATCATAAAACTCTATATTTAATTTGGCTTTTGAAAGCTCTTTTTCAAAATCAAGATCCTTTCCCCTTGAACCAAGTCCAATCTCTCGGCACCTAATACAATTACAAACTTTTCCTTCTTTATGCATTTTTTCTTCAATCATCTGACGCAAATTTGTTTTCTTAATCCCTGCTTCTATTACATTCCCCGGAATATCCCTCTCTACTCTCATAACTCTAACCCACTTGGGCAAAGAAGATTTTAATTTAACAAACAATTTAATTGCATCATCTTCAAGCATCGGAGAATACAATCCTTTTTTCCAGTCATCATAGAGTTTTGTGCCTTTAATCACAAGACAAGGATAAAATTTTACCATATCTGGTTTAAAATCAGGGTTTGTAAAAACCATTTTCATATTTTTTAAATCCGTTTTATAATCACTCCCCGGAAGACCAGGCATTAAATGATACAATACTTTAAATGAAGAATCTTTCAAACGCTTTGTTGAAAAAACCACATCCTCCACAGAATGCCCTCTTTTTATTTTTTTATAAACTACATCAGAAGGATTTTGAACTCCAATCTCAACTCTTGTCCCGCCTAAATTAAGCATCTCTTTTATTTGAGATTCTGAACACAAATCAGGACGGGTTTCAAAAGTTATTCCAACAACTCTTCTCTTTGATTTTTCTGAATTTATTTTTGCTTCATGTAATGAAGAAGAATTTTTTTCACAAACAGCATCAAGAGACTTTTTTACAACACTCCCCTGTTGCTTCTCTGGCAAAGCTGTAAATGAACTCCCTTGAAAGATTAATTCAATTTTATTTGCAAAATTTCCAGTTGCATCAAGTTGCTTGATTCTATTCAACACAATTTTATAAGCATCATAATTCAACCTTTGTGCACGAAGAGTACTTGGTTCAAACCCAGTGTAAGACTTTGGCGATTTTTTGCCATCAAGAGAAGAAGGACAATAAGTACACTCCCCAGGACAAGGAAAAGGGGGAAGCATTACTGCAACAACCTGAACTCCAGAAAGACTACGAGTAGGTTTAATTGATAAAAAAGAAACTACCCTTTTGCTTGGATTCTTAGCACAAGAAAGAATAAAAGGAAAAGAAGGAATAGAATCAAGTCCAAAATGCTTAGCCCAAAAAAATAATTTTTTTGAAAACTCCCTTTCAGATAAAACTGCGTTAGAATCAATTTCTTTAATTATTTCTTTTGCAAACAAAAAATCTTCTCTTTTATGATTTGACAACATAAACTAATTACTAATAAAAGCAGTTAAAAAACAATTGAATAAACAAAAAATCAAAACTAATTAAAAAGTGTGGAAATAAAAAGATTAAGAAAGATTGGAAAAACAAGAATGTAAAAAAATATTAAATATAAAAAAATAAATTGAATTAGAAAAATATTAAAAAAATTAATTCATCCCAAAAGAAATTAATCCATTTAAAAAATAACTTGGAAGAAGAGAAAAAGAGTAAAAAGGAAGTCCGTACAAAACATTTTGAAATTTACTCTTTAGTGTAGGAAGAGCATTTATTTTAAAAGAAAAATCTTTGAAAGCATTTTCAAAAAAAACTCTTGTTTTAAATTCTCTCTCCCCTTCAATCCTAGGATAAACCACAAAAAATTCTTCAATAGAAGAACGTTTTGGAACCACAATCCTCAAAGGTTCATTTTTAAGAGAAAACGAATCCAAATTAACCCAATTAGCAGGTAAATCAGATTCAATCAAAAAAATAGCTTCAGCATCAGTATTATTTACAAAATAAAATTTATAACCTGCCTTTGAATCCACAAAAGAATTAACTTCAACATTACTAACAGGAGACACCCCCAAGGCACCAGAAACAACATCAACCCCCAAATCCAATAATTCACTACCAAAAGAACCAACAAACTTTACACTCACAACTTCACGACCAATGTCAGCATTAACAGGAACAAAAATAAACAATTTAATTGACTCCTTTTCATATTTAATTTCAAACTTCGAATTTGAAATAGATGAAGAAACTACTTCCAAAGATTGATACTTATTAGTCAATTCCTTTGAAAAAATCAATTCCATTTTATTACCCGGTGAAACAGACCCTACAAAAGAATCATTATTAGTAAGCTCCTTTGAAAGAGGATCAATTAACCTCACAGAAAAAACAAACGAAGCAAACAAAATTAAAAACAAACCTAATGTAAATACTTTTTTAAACATACTAAATCAAACTAATTCAAGTAAGAACGAAATAAAAAGGTATTCCTATGACAAAAAAACAAGAAAATAAAGATAAATCCAGAATTGAAAAAGAAAACATACTAAAAGAAACATCAAGATTTTACATGACAAAACAACATCACAAAAACACTTACAATGAAGCAAAAACAATAGGAAGAATGGATTTTGATTTAATCCCTTTATGCGATTATGTTCTGACTACAAAAAATTATTTTACTTCAAGCTCTTGTTCGGGAAGAATTGCATTAATAGGTTTAGGAAAAAAAGAAACTAAACAAGAAAGTGCGTTCTATCGAAAATGGCACAGGATAGTAAATACAAAAGAAGTTCTTGAAGCAGTAAAAAATTATAAAGGACACGTTCTTTGGTTCAAACAAGAACCATTAATACTACACTTAGGTACAAACAATATTGAAAATGCAAAAAAAATACTTAATTTATGTGAAAAGGTGGGTGTGAAAAGAGCAGGAATAAAAGTTGCAAAAAATGGCAAATTCATTGTAGAAATACTTGGAACCCAAAACATAACTACTCCAATAAAAGAAGGAAAAGTAAGTGCTAGTGAAGAATATTTAAAATACTTAATCAAAAAAGGTAATCAGAAATTTAAAAAAAACCAAGAATTAATAAAAAAATTATTTGAAGAAGCAAAAAAAGATTTAAAATAAAAATATAAAAAAACTTAAACTACAAAATAAAAAAATATTAATCTAAATTAAAATAAAAAAATACTAAAAAAAAACCAAAAAAATAATAATTAAACTAATTAATTTGTTTCAGTAATTGTTTTTAGAACCTTCTCAGGATTATAGTAATAAGTATCAATAACTTCCAAAACCTCTAAAGGCTTTCTAATATCTTGACTAATCATCCATTCAAGAATTTTTTTTCTAATAATAATTTCATTCATTACAACTGCTTTAGAAATAGAATTATTTTTTGCAATCTCTTCAAGAAGAGTACCAGAAATACCCGTCCTCTTTAAAGAATCACTTTTTTCATCAAATTCGAACAAAGAACCAAAAAGAACCTTATCATCCATTCTTGAAAGCTCAACAATTTGCGTAATCCTCCTTTGCATACCCCTCTCTTTAGAATACCTTCTTTGCATTACCACAATCAAATCAAGAAGAGGAATCATAGATTCTGGAACAGACAAAGGTTTTTCTTGGAGTTTAACAACAGCTTCCCTAGCATTATTAGCATGAATTGTCCCCATACAACCCTGATGACCAGTATCCATCGCATTAAACAAAGAAAGTGCTTCACTACCCCTAACCTCCCCAATAATCAATCTATCAGGACGCATACGCATAGCATTTTTCAAAAGAGAATCCATTAAAACCTCTGCATTAGGATTACTTCTAGATTCAAGCGCAACCCAATTCTCACGAGCAAGCAAAGACAATTCGATAGTATCTTCAATAGAAATAATTCTATCACTCAATCTAACAAAATTTGATAAAATATTTAAAAAAGTAGTTTTCCCACTCGCAGTACCCCCTGCTACTAAAACATTTTGAGGAGAATTACCCATACCATCAACCATCAACCACAAAAAACCAGCAGCCTCACTAGAAATAGTACCATTCTCAATCAAATCAAGAATTGTAAGAGGAATAACCGAAAATTTTCTAATAGTCAAAGTAGACCCGGTAGGAGATAACTCACTAACAGTAGCATTAACTCTAGAACCATCAGGAAGCCTAGCATCCAAAACAGCATTACTTCCTCCAAAATTCTTTTTAATAGTTAAAGCAATCTTTTGAATAACATCATCCAAATCCTTATCACTAACCTCAATTTCAACCCTACACATACCATACTTTTTATGAAAAACAAAAACACTCTTAGGAGAATTAATCATCAACTCTTCCAAATCCTCATCGAGAGAAAAAAAAGAAAATTGCCTCAAACCAATTGAATTATACAAAACATACTCTGAAAACAAATGCTTGTCAACAATAAATTTTATTTTAGAAACAAGATTGTTTAAAGCATCAAACAAAAAAATAAAATCATTCTTAGAGGGAAGCTTCTCACTCAAACCATTTAATTGAACATAAGAAACAACATCATCCAAAAAATCTTCATTAAAATCACTTGAAACCCCTTCAATTTTTTTTCTAAAAACAGAACCCTTCTTAATTTCCTTAATCAAAAGATCAGCTAAATTCTTTTCTTTTTCTGAAAAAATAGGTTCTTTAGGCGAATAAAAATTATTTGCAACACCTGCATGAATATCTGCAAAAGAATTACTTTCAAGAAGTTTTAATTTAACATCAGTAAACTTCATCAAAAAACACTTTTATATATACAAAAAAGAAGTATATAAGTTATTCTAAAAAGTGAAAAAGATGAAAAAAATACTTTCAATAGTCTTAAAAAAAATAACGCCAACTAAAAAAGAAATAATATTAGAACAAAAAATGGTTGAAAAAATAAGAAAAAAATTGTTAAAAATAAAAGGAAAACATTCATACTTAGAATGGTGCGGTTCAAGTGCAAGAGGAACCCACTTATGCAAAGACAGAGACCTTGATTTATTCATAATGTTCAACAAAGAACTAAGCGAAGAAGAACTTGAAAAAGAAGGACTAAAAACAGCAAAAAAACTATTTAAAGGATCAAAATGGGAAAAAGCATACTCCCAACACCCCTACCTAAGAGGAGAAATAGATGGATTCGAAATAGAAATAGTGCCTAGTTACATTGTCAAATCTGGTGCTGAGAAAAAAAGTGCAGTAGACAGAACCCCACTACACAACAAATTTTTACTAGAAAAAATGAGTGAAAACCAAAAAAAAGATGCTAGATTGCTTAAACAATTTTTAAAAGGAATAGGCGCATACGGAGCAGATTTGAAAAACTGCTCTCTACCCGGATACGGAGTAGAGTTATTAGTACTATATTATAGTTCATTCAAAAAAGCAATAAAAGGAATAAGTGAAATGAAGCCAGGACACATAATCAATATCACAAAAAAAATAAATGAAGAAGAAATAAAAAATATTTTTAAAAACCAAAAATTTCCTTTAATCATAATTGATCCAGTTGATGAAAAACGAAATGTTGCATCTGCGTTAAGTGAAGAACAATTCCAAAGAATGATACATGCTTCAAAAAAATTCTTAAAAAACCCAAACATTAAATTCTTTTTTCCAAAAAAAATAATCCCGCTCCCAATAAAAAAAATAAAAGAACTTTTAGAACAACGAGAATTAATTGCAGTAAAGATGCCTTTTTTAGAAAATGAATTACCGGATATTTTTTGGGGACAATTACGAAGAGAAGAAAAAAAACTAAAAACCCAATTAGAAGAAAACGATTTTAAAGTAACTCGGTCAACTACATGGAGCAATGAAAAAGAAGTATTTATTCTATTTGAACTTGAAACATTAACCCTTCAAAAATCAAAAAAAATATTTGGACCAAAAGCGAGTGACGAAGAAAACTCAAAAAAATTTTTAGACAAAAAAAGAAAAATTATTTCAGGACCAAGAATAGAAGATGAAAGATTAATACTTGAAATAGAGCGAGAGTATACTAAAGCAAAGATTTTTTTAGAAAAAGAAATAAAAAAAGAAACCAAAACAGAGAAAAAAACCATTAAAAAAAGTTTAAAAAAAGCAATAGTGCTTGAAGAGAAAGAAATATTAAAAGAATATAAAAAAGATTTTGCAAAATACTTAACACAATATTTAATTGGAAAAGAAAGATTTGAATAACAACAAAAACAAAATAATTCAAAAAAAAAATTCAAACTTTTTTTGAAAAAAATAATTGCTTTCTAAAAAAAATAATAAAAACGGGCCAAGAGGGAATCAAACACCATAAACCCCTTTATTAAAGGTATTGCCCTAGCAAACCACTGTTTGCATGGGCGTCCATTAAGCTACGCTTAATTGCGCATCTCCAAACTTTTATTTGAATTTGATTAAGCGGGCCTAGAGGGAATCGAACCCCCATCTCGGGATCCGAAGTCCCGCCGGTTATCCTTTGCCACATAGGCCCCGATTTATTTTAACCCCAAAATGAACCTTTTTAAAGGTTCTACTAAAGAATTATTATACTCGAGAGTTTAAAAGTCTTGTTGAAAGGTGAGAATAATGAAGACATGCACAACATGCAATAAAGTTGTTACAAGCAACCACATTGAATTCAAATGCCCTGGTTGCGGAAAAACTACTATAATAAGATGCGCAAGCTGTAAAGAAGATTCAAAAGAATACAAATGTAAAGAATGTGGCTTTATAGGCCCCTAAAACTAAGCAAAGAAAGGAAGCGAAAAAATGGGTAAAATAATGATAATCTTCAAGGTTTTTGCAGACCCTGAAAATCTAGATGCTGTAGAAAAATCTTTAAAAGAAATAACTCAAGGCGAATTTAAAGATTTAAAAAGAGAACCAATTGGATTTGGGATAGAAGTCATAAGAGCCGGTTACTTAATTTCTGACAAAGAAGAAGGGGTAATGAATAAATTAGAAGAGGCAGTAAAATCAGTTCCACTAATTAATCAAGCTGAAATAGAAATGACTACAATAATATCTTAATGCAAAATTTGAAAAAAACAAGCTAGGAAATACCCCTGCTTGTTTTTAATGATTAACTAAACAATAATATTTTATGCTAAATTCAATAACTTTAATTAATTGGAGAACCCATAAAGAAAACACACTTGAATTTGGAAAAGGAACTAATGTAATAATAGGAGTAATGGGTTCAGGAAAAAGTTCCATAGTAAACGCAATAAGTTACTCTCTTTTTGGAACGTTCCCTCAACTAAAAAACAGGAGTATTTCTCTTGAAGAAGTAATAATGAACAAACCAAACCCCCAAAACCAAACCAAAACAAAGTTAGAATTCACTCAAAATAATAAAATATACACTGTAGAAAGAATAATTAAAAAAGATTCTACCAACGAAGCAAAACTATACGAAGACAATAAATTAATTGCAGGACCAAAACAAAAAGATGTAAATGAAAAAATTGAATTATTACTAGGAATTAACTATGAATTATTTAGCAGAGCTGTATATGCAGAACAAAACGAAATGGATTTTTTCTTAAAATTAACCCCCTCCGAAAGAAAGAAAAAATTTGATGAGCTACTTGAACTTGAAAAATATGAAGAAGCAAGAAAAAACGCAGTATCTCTTCAAAATGATTTAATTAAAGAGAATAAACAAAGAGAAGAATTTATAAAACAACAAAAAGAAACAATTCATTCGCAAGAAGAAGAAAAAATAAGACAATTGATTCAAGAAGAAGAAAAAACATCAATTATCCTAAAAGAAAAAAAAGACAAAATTCAATCAAAATTACCTTTAATTGAAAAAGAATACAATTTTTTGCTTGAAAAAGAAAAAATAGAAAAAAAACTTGAAGAAAATATTACCAAAACAGTTGAAAGAATTAATTCAATAAAAGAATTTTTAATAAAAAATGAATCAATAAATGAAGAAAAAATATTAAGTGATATTAATCTGCTAAAACAAGAAGAAGAATTAAAAAAAAATGAATTAATTAAAGAAGATGATTTACTGCAAATTGAAATCAAAAAAGAAAGAGAATATAAAAAATTAAACGAAGTTTTAATTAAATTTGAGTCAAAAATAGAATCATTAAAAGAAGAATTTTCTAAAGCCGATACACTCCCAAAAAGTATTAAAGAAAATATTGAATTTAATAAAAAAGTTGAAGAAGAATTAAAAACAAAAAAAGGAGAATTTGAAGAGATAGAAAAACACATATTAAAAAAGGAAAAAGAAATCGGAGAAGAATTAAAAATAAAAGAATATGAGATTGGTAAAATAATCAAAGAAGAGAAAGAAATTAACAAATTAATTGGAAAATGCCCTACTTGTAAACAAGAAATGACAGAATTGCACAAAAATACTTTAAAAAAAGATTTGGACGAAAAAAAACTTTTTTTAGAAAAACAACTAAACGAATTAATTAAAGAAAAAAATATAAATAATAATGAAAAAATAAGAATAAACAAAGAACTAAACGAGATCAAAGAAAAACATGAACAAAATACAAAAGAAAAGTATTTATTAGAATCTTTTGAAAGAAAAATCAAAGAACTCGAAGAAAAAGCGAATCAACTAAAAAATCTTGAAGAAGAAACCCCCAAATTAAAAAAACAAATTGAAGAACTTAAATTTAGTGAAGAAAAACTCGAAGAACTTAGAGAAAGAAAAATTTTAATCGAAAAAAAACAAAGTGAATTAATTAACAATATTAAATTTAAAGAACAAGAACTCAAAAATGCTATTGAAAAAAAATACAAAGAACAACAATTGAAAAAAGAAGAAGAAGAACTAGAGTTAAATAAAAAAAACTTGCTAGAAAATTCTTTTGATAAAAAAATACTTGAAAAAACTCGAGAAGAAATATATTCCTTAAAGAACGAATTTGAGTTAATAACAGAAAAAATAAAATCCAAAATAGATTTAATAACAAGTTATAATAATAATTTAAAAAAAATTGAACTAATAAAAAAATCTATCGAACAACAAGAAAAACAAGTTAAAAAATCTTTACAAGCAGGACAACAAATAAGTGTTTTTTCTAATTGTTTAATTGCAACACAAATTGAACTAAGAGAGGCTATGCTTGATACAATCAATAAAGCAATGACAACAATTTGGCAAGAAATATATCCTTACAAAGACTTTACCAATGCTAGACTAAGTGTTGTCCCTCAAGGATATGATCTAGAAGTTTTAACAAGAAATAATGAATGGATTAGGGTTGAAGGAATACTTTCTGGAGGAGAGCGAAGCGCAGCTGCTCTTTGCATAAGAATTGCTTTCTCGTTAGTATTAACCAAAAAATTATCTATGTTAATTCTTGATGAACCCACACACAATTTAGATTATAATGCAATTACAAAATTAAGTGAAATGCTAAGAGAAGAAATGCCTAAGCTAGTTGAACAAATATTCATAATAACCCACGAAAAAAACCTTGAAAAGGCAGCTTCAAGCAACTTATACCTACTAAAGAGAGACAAAAATAATGACGAAACAACCCAATTAGAAGACATATCAATAAACTAAAAAAATGATAAAAAAAAAGAATAAAAAAAAATAAACAAATTATTTTAATTCATTTGCTTTCTTCTTTTTTGCTTCTCTAACAATATAACCTGCAAGAATATTTCTTGTGGTTTTTGATAAGTGCAAATCAGTGATTTTATTTAATTCAGTCTTGTTTTTTTCAAAATTTTCCCCAAATCTATCAGGAAACTCTTCAATTAACACTTCACCCTTATACTTAGTCTGTTTAGCTACTGACTTACCCATTTTAAACCACCAAAAATTCAATTAAATACATTAAACTAATTCAATCCTCTTTATTAATCCATTAGGAAATTTTCTTAAAACTGAAAGAGGCAAAACTTTTTGAACTAATTCTTTTTGAGCTACTTCAAGCATACTAAGTTCACTAGTTCTCTTAACCAAAGGCGGTGCCCCTAAAGACAATTGCAAAGACCTTGCACTCAAAACCCTAGTTAATTCAAATCTTGTAAGTCTAGCCATAAAAATCAAAACCCTGCTTAATACAATAACTTTCATAAAGCAACCTTTAAAAACGTAGCTAAAAACCCAAAAAAACATAAAAAACACTTTAAAAAAGATTAAAAAAAGAATTTATAATAATAAAAATATCAAAAAAAGTTATATCACAAAAACTTTTTGCTCCTACCCCCTGCAAAACCACTTATTTGAGGTTGAGGCAAAGCATGTTTTTGAGCAAAAGATTTTGTTAAAGTTAATGAAGAAAAACCTTTAACAAACGCATTACTTTTATTTGCATGAATAACCCTATAACCATTATTTTTTGAAAACTCTAAAAACTTAGCAAGAGTAGCTTCTTGAATTGAAACAATTGAACAAGCCAAAGAATAAGAATAAAATTTAGATGAAGAATTAGTCAAATGAAAAGGAATATTAAAAAAAATTGATTGAAGAGAATCACGCAAAATTTTTGAGTAAAAAAAACCAAATGTTTTTTTTGAAAAAAGACTTTTTTGGTTAGAATCAATAAGATTATTCAAAGAACTCAAAATTGAATTAATTAATTTAACTTCCTTTGAAAAAAAACTTTCTTTATTTTTGCAAAACCAATTCAATTCATGAACCCCCTCAACAGAAAAATTGTTTTGAATAAATGCTAAAGAATCCTTACTTGAAACAATTCTAACCCCCTCATTCTTAATCAAATTTTTTGCATCATTAATAGGAATCAACCCTAAATCCCCTTTAAAAAAAGGTCCAACTGGAAAAGAATTTAAAAAAAACTCTTTCCTTTTATTTACCCTTAAATTCTTAAAAGGCATTTTAGTATGAAAACTAAAAGAAAAACTTGGGGAAGAAGATTCAAAGAAAAAGTTATCTTCCAAAAACTCAACTCTAATCAAAGAAGAAGGCAAAATATTGTTTGACTCAAGAGTAACTGGAGAACAACAAGAACAATTTTTTGAATCCGGGCCAATATTAAAAAAATTATTTGAGAATAAATCAAACCAAATAGAAGAAAAATCAATTTTGGATAAATTATCTTTTTTAAAAAAAGGTTGAAAGCCAGGATCCAAAAAAATTTCTTTTTCAAAATCAAATGAAATCAATTGAGCATTTTTAAAAAATATTTTTTCAAGAAACAATTCTATTTTATCTTCTAATCTATTAGGCACTAACTCAATAGGAAGTGATAAAATATTACCCCAAACAGCAGATTTAATTAAATCAGTTACTTGATTTTCATTAATTCTAAAAGCATCAGAAAAAGGAATTCCTTTAGTTAAAAAAGAACTTAAATCAAAGTCATTCAAAAAAGATTCTTGATAAAAAACATCAGTTAAATCAACTTTAAATAGATCCCCACTAATTTCTTCAAAAACATCAAAAAAAGACCAATTTTTTTCAACTAAAAACGAACGAGAAGGGTCCAAAACTATTGGTTTTTTATTCAAAACAACAGCAATTAAATTACAAATTTTTTTTAAATCAGAAAAAGAAAGAGTCCTTAAAACTAAATTATTACCCTCTTCCTCTAGACTAAATCCCTTAAAACCAAAATCAAGAATCAAATCAACAAGTTTGTTTTTATCTAAAAAAGACGAAATATAAACAAAAGGAAAAAAATGAAAACGATTAATTAATTTTTTATTTTTAGAAGAAAATTCAACTAAAATTTCATGCTTGTTCTCAAAATATTCTACTTTAGTTAAATAAACAAAAGAATTACTTTTCTCTTTAGAATCAAAACCACTATTAAAATCCAAACCATTTGACTGCATACAATTCAAGCATTTTTGGTTATTTAAAAAGACTTTGAGAGTAAATTTCCGGCGTAATTAAAACATCATATGTTGGACATATTTTAAAGATTTTAAAAAATAATTTTTGAATAATTATTAAAAGTGTCCAAGAAAAGAAGATTATTAATTAATTGGAATAATTTTATTTTATTAATTTGTTACAAAATATTTTTTTTAGAGAAAAGAATTAACATCTTCTTTTGTTTTATCTTCATTTGCAATAAACTCTTTTGCAGAATCTTCTAGAGTAGATTCATGTCTACTTGCTTGCGAAGTTCTTTTCCTAACCTTAAAAAAAGTTGGAGCCCCAACAGCCTCTCCCACAATAAGTGCTTCACCAACCCTAAGTGATGAAATAGAATTAATACTCTGCTTATCAAGACCCTCGCAAGATTGGGCAATATGATCTAAATCGTAAGGATTAGTAACCCTCAAAATTATATTAGTATTACAATTAGCAAGAGTTGTAGTATCAAGTCTTTTAGGTCGTTGAGAAATTACGACAAGAGCTGCACCAAATTTTCTACCCTCTCTTGCAATAGTCCTCAAATAACTTCTTGCAACAGCATGTTCACTTGCAGTCCCTTCAGGAATAAAATTATGAGCCTCTTCAACAAACAACGCAAAAGGAGGAATTTTTTTACCAAAAGATCTCCTCTCCTTAAATAATTTATCAGACAAATATGCTACCAAAACCTGCTTTTTCTTTTCAGAAATAATCAAATTCAAATCAATTACTACTAATCGCCCCGGTTTAACAAAATCAATTATACTTGGTTCATCAATTTTCCCAAAAATGTTTATTTCTTCAAGATCACTAATAACTCCAAACAAAGAACTCTGTGTCTTCTCATTATCAATACTATTAACTTCATTCTTAACATCAATCAAATCAAAAGGCCCTGCCCCCGCCCTCATCTCTTCTTTTAACTTATTCAAAATTCGCCCCAACGCTCTTTTTTGATTAGGCGTTAATTCAACCATAGAAGACAACATATGAACACTAACTTTTGATAAAGCAATTCTTATTTTAGAACCATCAATAATTCTTGTTCTTGAAGAAAAATCAATCAAATCAATTGATTCATTTTTGTTTCTTAAAGGATCACCAAAACAAGTATATTCGCCATGAGTATCAAAAACAACAACTCCTATTTGCCCCTGCTCTTTTTTTCTTAACAAAAGCTCTTCAAGAAGAACCGAAACACAATAAGACTTTCCAGCACCACTAGTAGCAATAATTGCTAAATGCTTTTGAAGAAGTTTTGAAAGATTCAAACTCAATTCAACATCATGAAATTGTAACTTACCTAAATTAAGTCCATCAACTTGAATAGACAAAAATTTTCGTATACGCTCATTATCCGCACAAAAAACTCTTGCTCCAGGAGAAGGAGGAAAAGTAGTTCTCTGAATAAAATCCTTAACAAACACACCCAAAGGCTTTGCATTAGCAACCAAAAACTCCCACTCGGCACAAGGAAAATTCTTTTCCAAATCATCTCCAATAACCTTAACCGAATCAGGCCTCTCAAAATATCTATTCGTCTTAATAACATCCTCTACAAGAAGCACCATCACTCCTTCAGAATACTCAATCTCAACAAACATCCCCTTATGCACTTTACCATTATTTACTACAAAAGAAATTTTGCTTGGAGAAGGTCCCTCCATAGTAGAAACAACTGTACCTAATTGCTCACTCATAATAACAATAAACTAATTAGTTATTTTTAAATTAGTGGGGAAGTAAATTACCGAAGAAAATTACTTTAATTTAAATTTTTTTAAACGAGAAACACTACCCTTCCCAACACCTTTATTTAATCTAACTAATTTAGCATTTCTTACCTTACTAACCCTAACAGCTACTCGTGCTTTCTCCATCTCAATTTTAAGCGCATCAGACTTTAATTTTAATTCATTAGCAAGTTCATTTGCTTTCTTTATTGGAGGTAAAAGAACACTATCAATTTTTCTCCTCTTCTCAACTTCACTAACCATTCAAAAAAACTCCAAGCACATTATTAATATCCTTTAAAGTATTTAATTCAAACTCAGGCTTAATTTCTGCAAAATCAAAACTCTTTTTAGGTCTATTAATCCAAACAGAATGCATTCCAAAATTATTTGCGCCAGTAACATCACTCCTCAAAGAATCCCCAACCATTAAACACTCACTAGGCTCTACTCTAAAATAATTAACTACCGCTTCAAACATTTTAGGACTAGGTTTGACCTCACCAATTTCAAAACTCAAACCTAAAAAATCAAAATAATTAGAAATATGCAAAACAGACTCAACTTTATAAAAAGCCAAGTTCTCTGTATTAGTTAAAAGAGCTAACTTATAACCTTTATTTTTTAATTCAATAAGAGTAGACACAACATCATCAAAAAAACGAATCTTGTCAAGCCTGTTAACAAAAATCTCATACAATTCTTGTTCCAATGCAACTCCATGAGCAGAAAAACTTGATAAAAAATCTTTCCTCAACTCCTCATAATCAGAATACTTTTTTTTCTGAGTCAACTCTTCATACTTTTTTATGAAATCCCCTAAAGATGAAACACTACTATTAACACCAGAATCATTCTTTTTAATTAAAGAAATCAAGTGAGGCCAATCAATAGTAGCCGGAACCAAAGTATTCCACAAATCAAAAACAACAACTTTAATCATAATAAAAAAAATACTCCAAAAAATTAATATAACTAATTAAAATTAAAAAAAAAGGTTTTTTTCTAATCCTCGCCAAACAAACACTCTTATAATTAGACTTACCCAATTTCTTCAACATTAAATGAGCAAAACTCTTACCTCTAATACTCCTCAAAGAAAATTCAGGAGGCAATAAACGCTTAGGAACTTGACTATTAGAAGAAAGAATCTTATTAAATTCTTTAAAAGACAATCTAGGAAACTCTCCAAAAAAATGATACAACGAACTAATCTTACCCCACTTTTTTAAATGACTAACAATTCTTTGACGAACTTGCTTTCTATGAGAAACCCCCTTATCGTTAAAACCATTATCCGATCTAAAAACTATTAATTCCCTTCTTTTCTAAAAAAGAAAGAGAAGAGAAAAAAACTTACCCAAAAGGCCTATTTTTCCGCCTCAACCTAATTTTTCCTCCAAGTTTATCCACTAACCTCTCATACACTACATTAATCTCCTGCTCACTCAAACCCGCTCTAATATCCGCCTCAATTAAAACACTAGGAAAAGAATATTCTTTATGAAGAGAAGACAAAGCCAAAACAACACCAGCAACACTATCAGACACACTCTTTAAATCACTACCCTTGTTTAATACAAACTCTACTCTTAAAGGTTTGTCAAACAAAGAACACTTAATATAAAAAACAAAAATACTATTCGCCCACTCACTAGAATAATCCTTCAAAATTGCGTGAGAAGAAGAAGAGTTAGTATAAGGGAAAGCAAAAGTTCGCTCGCCACAATCAAGATAATAATCAAGCAAAGAAGCATCAAATGAAGAATCAAGTAACTTAGAATCAATCCTAATAGACTTCTTCAAAATCACTTCCTCTTGCAATATTTGTCTAAATCTAGTTCCTCTAGAATCCTCAACACAACCAACCAAAATAGTTGAATTAATCTTTGCAACAGAATAAAGTAACTCAAATAACTTTACTACCGAAAAATAATCCTCATTAATTCCAGAATCTTTTCTTGGCTTATCCTGGTACTGTGGAACCAAAGAACCATCAACAAAAAAATACTTTGGCTTATACTTTTTAATAACACTAATAGCACAAGAAACTTCCTTCTCTAAACGAATAAGCGAAACACTCTGAGTTTCCTCATCCCTCTCAAGACCACTCTTCAAAAGAACAGGCTCTGGAAAAGAAAAAGGAGCAGGGTAATAATCAAAAGAAGAGAGAACAGAATTCTTGTAATCAAAAACAACACCAGCAGTTTTAATCAAAACAAGATCAATGAAAGAAAGTTTCTTTGAAACAAACCCCGAATCAACACCCCCAACTGAAAAATCAAGTGAAGACCTAACAACAGGAAGAGTTAAAGCCTCAACCCCACTAGGAGACAAACTCCTTTTAATAGGCAAAAGACAAGAAGCCACTCTCTCATTAAAAGAATGCCTCTTTTCAACAGCATCAACAACCCCCTTAAAAAAATCTTCAAAAACCATTCCAAACTCTCCTAACTAAAAAACACTCACAAAGAATAAAAAAGAAAAGAGCTATTTAAAACTACTTAAAGCAAATTACCACCCTAAAAACAAAAAAATGAAGAACCCTACTTGGGGCACAATAACAAAGCTAATTGCTTTAAGATGCAATAACAAAACTTTGTTTTACCATTTTGAGCCTTGGGAGGGTATTTAGAGGTTCTTTGTGCCAATCAAAAAGCCATTTTTTTTAGTTTTTGATGTGTTACAAAACGAGTAAATCAAACACCACAAGGGAAGAAAATATTAAACCCATTTTGTTTGAATAAATCCCCTCTTATTAAGAGCAAGTTTTATAAAGAATACACGCTTTTAGTTGTTCGGTTAAGATAGGATTCCCCTATCAAAAAAGGTGTTAAACATGAAAGCAAAATTTGAGGTAAGAACAATAAAAAGCTCTTGGAAGCCCCCATTCAAAAAAGATATAACAGACGAAATCTTTGAAGCAAGTGAAGGAGAATCATTTGACAAAATACAAGGAAATGGAAATGAAGATGTTGTATACACAGTAACAAGAATTGCAGGAGACAAAGCAGTAGTAAAATACTCAAGGTTTTTTACACTAAAAGGACCAAACCCAGGAGACAAACAAATAATTCTTGAAAAAGACAAACCCGTGGAAATGACGTACATGTGGGGAGAAGACGGAATGACAAAAAAAATAACCTACAAAGGATAAAAACTATTTTTTAAAAAAAAGTTAGGGCTTTACCCTAACTTTAAATTAAATTACATCACGAGATAAGAATAAAAACCCTCATATGAATAATATTTCATATGAAAACTAACTCAAGTGAACTCCACCCACCATATAAGTGTTTGGAAGTATTAGGAAACGAAGTAAGAATGGGAATAATCCAATTACTAATGAAAAAAGAATTGACCGTTCTTGAAATATGCAAAAAACTTAACAAAGAACAAAGTTTAATTAGCCACTCACTTAAACAATTACGAGAATGTTCTTTTGTTGATTTTAAAAAAGAAGGAAAAAAAAATGTATACTATTTGAAAAGCGAAATATTCCAAGACAAAAACAAAACTTTAATAGAAATGTTTATGGAACACTCAAACAAATATTGTAAAGGTAAAAAATAATTAAAGTGAGAAATTGTGAAAAAAATATACTTTGATAACGCAGCAACCACTCCAGTTAGAAAAGAAGTTCTAAAAGTCATAATGCCTTACTTTTCAAAAAATTTTGCAAACGCATCAAGTTTTCACTCCATGGGCCTCGAAGCAAAAAAAGCTGTTACCCAATCAAGGGAAAAAATTGCAAAAATCCTTAATTGCTCACCCGAAGAAATAATATTCACTGGAAGCGGAACAGAAAGCATTAATCTAGCAATAAAAGGAATTGCTTTCAAAAAACTCTTAGAAGGAAAAAAAGGAACAGTAATTACCCAAAAAACAGAACACCACGCAGTACTTGAAACTTTAGAGTGGCTAAAAAAATTTGGATTCAATATAATTGAACTAAACGTGAATAAAGAAGGGATTGTGTCACTAAAAGAATTGGAAAACACAATAATTAGTGAACAAAATAAAAGAAACGAAGTAATTTTGGTTTCAATAATGTATGCAAACAATGAAATTGGAACAATCCAACCAATAAAAGAACTTGCACAACTTTGTCACAAATACAAAACAATACTTCATACAGATGCTTGCCAAGCAACTGAATATTTAAATTTAGATACAAAAGAATTAGAAATAGATTTAATGACGCTAAATGGAAGCAAAGTATATGCATTCAAAGGAAGTGGATTATTATACAAAAAGAAAGGAATAGGGCTCGAACCCTTATTACACGGAGGAGGACATGAATTCAAATTAAGAGCAGGAACAGAAAATGTTCCCTCAATTGTTGGACTTGCAAAAGCAATTGAACTTGCAGAGAAAGAAAAAAAATCTGAAAACAAAAGACTTACCCAATTGCGAGACTATTTTATTAAAAAAATGCAAAAAGAAATTCCAAAAAGTTACTTGAACGGATCAAAAACAAAAAGACTCCCAAATAACATTAATATTTCATTTGAAGGAGTGGAAGGAGAAAGTATTTTACTAAGACTAAATGAAAAAGGAATAGAAGCAAGCACAGGAAGTGCATGCACTTCACAGTCACTTGACCCAAGCCACGTACTAATTGCAATAGGAAGAGACCACGGGCTTGCACATTCAAGCATGCGATTCACGCTTGGAAAATACTCTAATAAAAAAGAAATAGATTATACAGTAAAAGAACTTAAAAAAACAATTAAATTTTTACGAGAAATTTCTCCAATTTGGAGAAGGTGAAAAAAATGAAATTAGAAGGAAATGATTGGATTTATTCAAAAAAAGTTAAAGAACACTTCATAAAACCAAAAAACTTTTTAAAAAACCAAAAAGAAATTAAAGACTTTAACGGGCATGGCAGTGTAGGAAACATTAAATGCGGAGACTTAATGGAAATGTGGATTAAAGTTAAAAATAATAAAATTATTAATGTTAAATGGAAAACCTTTGGGTGCGCAAGTGCAATAGCTTCAACTTCAATGCTATCTGAAATGCTTTTAGAAAAAGGAGGAATGCAATTAGAAAAAGCATTAAAAATAACTGGAAAAGACATTATGGATAGATTGGGGGGATTACCTGCAATAAAAATACACTGCTCTGTTCTAGGAGACCAAGCACTAAGAGCAGCAATTTATGATTATGCTCAAAAAAATAAACGAACTGAGTTAAGTGTTGAAAAACCTATTGAAGAAGAACACCACTAAATTAAAAAGAACTTAAAATATTAATTTAATATGCCAAAGCAAATCAAAATAACAATAAATCCAAAAATGAGATTTGGTGCAAGCGCAAAACCAGGCGAAATAACTTTTGGAACCCACACACACTTAACCCAATACAAAAAACCAAGTAAAATAGAATTAAGACTCTTAAAAACACAAAAAGCGTTTAAAGAAACAAGCGAATTAATGAAAAAAATTGCTCCTAACAGATCAATAAAAACAATGCTAGCTGAACTAAAAAGAGTCCAAGCAATAAATCAATTCTCTTCAGCACAAAGAATGGCTCTAATCTCGAATTATAGTGAATTAAAAGGATTAGCTAAAAAAACAACTACTCTCGAATTAAAAAAAAGATTCGAACAAAAAGCACAAACAACTTATGACAGAGTAAAAAAATTAGAAGAATTAATGCAAAACTCAAGAATAATTGAAGAAAACTTAAAAGAACACTTAACACTAGCCCTTAACCAAAAAGAAAAACCCAAGAAAAAAAAAGCAAATCACACCATTAAAAAAACACTCAGTGAAAGAGAAAAAGAATATGCAAACCAATTACTTGATGCAAAGAACTTATACTCTAAAAGAATAACAAGAATACAAAACGAAATTAATAACAGTAAATTAAGCACACCCCAATTAATTTACAAACGAATGATGCTAAAAGAAGCACAACTAGGTTTAGAACAAACAAACGAACGTCTAATTAACTTAACAAACCCCTCAAAAAAACAAGTCCTAAAAAAGAACTAAAAGCAAGGGTTAAAAACAAGAAAAGGAGATAATTCTAATATGGAGCTAGTGCAATACATTATAATGAATACTTCCCTTGGAATGAATAAAGGTAAGCTTTGCGCCCAATGCGCACACGCGGCAGTAAGTGTACTCGAAAAAGCAAATAAAGAATTAATCTCTGAATGGAAAAGCGAGGGAATGAAAAAAATTGTGTTAAAAGTATCAACAACAGAAGAACTCTTAGAGTTATTTGAAAAAGTTAAAAGAAAACTACCCTGTGCATTAATAACAGACGCAGGAAGAACACAAATAGAAGCAGGAAGCAAAACTTGCTTTGCATGCGGCCCCGTTGAAGAAAACGAAGGACAAAAATATTTTTCACACTTAAAGCTATTATAAAAACACAAAATCTAAAAAAAATAAAAAGAGGGGTAATATGAGCGGGGGATTTTTAACACACATATCTAACTTAATTAAAGAATCAAATATTGTTATTGAAATAATTGACGCAAGAAGACCAGATGAAACAAGAAACCCTTCCCTAGAAAAACAAGTAAAATCAAAAGGAAAAAAACTTTTAATAGTAATGAATAAAGCAGATCTTGTTAAAGACAAAAAGTTATTAGAACAAAAAAAATCAGATATAATGCAAACCACCCGAGCAAAAGTAGTTTTTGTTTCAGCACTACAAAAAGACGGAATGAATATGATTAGAAAAGAAATTGGAATGATTAAAGGAAACGAAACAGAAAAAGAAACAATTATAGGAATAATAGGTTACCCCAACGTTGGAAAAAGCACTCTAATTAATTCCCTAGCAGGAAAAGGAAGAGGAAGAGTAGCTACAAGCAGAAAAGCAGGACTCACTAGAGGATTATCAAGAATAAAAGTAACAGACAATGTATACCTAATAGATTCACCTGGAATAATTCCCTTCAAAGAAGAAGAATTTAATTTATTTCTAGTTGAATCAAAGAACCCTAATCAATTAAAAGACCCCGAACTAGTCGCAATAAAACTCGTTGAATACTTAGGAAAAGAAAGAATAATGAAAGCATACAAACTTGATGAAGAAAAAGCCACTAAAGCAGACGAAGACGAAATAATAGAACTAATTGCTGAAAAGAAAAACATGCTCAAAAAAGGAGGCATAGCAGATTATAAAAAAGGCGCGAGAGAATTACTCGAAAAATACCAAAGACACGAAATATAAAACAAAAAAGGTGAAAAAAAATGAATTGCTTTCAAAAAAGAAAAACACAAAAAATAGGCAAAGGAATGTTTGTCACCGCAAAAATGATTCTACCCACAAAAAGAGATTATGCTAAGAGAGTAAGCTTAACAGGAAAAGTATTAAAAAAAATAAGTGGAACATACCCCCTATTTGAAGGGATTAGAACAAAAAAACTTATACTAGAATACATTCAAAAATTAAAAGAAACAGGAATTAAAACAATACAAACCGACATAAAACTAATCAAAACAACCCAAAATAAATTCAAATTAATAATGCTTCAAACACTCATACCCAAAGAAAATTTATTAATAAACAAAATCAAAACATGCACGCCTAAAGAAGCCATTGAACTATTTGAAAAAATGATTATAACTATAAGAAAAATTGAAGAACATAATAAACACAATTCAATAAAAATAGGTTTAGACGCGAGACTAAAAAATTTTGGAGTAATTAACAACGAACTAATCTTAATTGATTTATACCCTGCTTACTTACAAGGAAACCAATCAATAAAACTAGAAGACATTTCTCAAAGAAAAAGAGGTTTAATAAGAAAAATAAAAAGACAATTATTAATGCAAAATGTCGAAAAAAAAGCTAGTAATACTCTAAAAAGAAAAATGAATCCACAAACAACAATAAACGAAATAATTAATAAATTCATTTCAAGAAGACTAGATTTAAAGAAACAATTCCTTGAAAAATTAGAATACCTTAATTAATCAATGAAAAAAAACAAAGAAAAAGGTCGTTGAAAAAATGCCTAGAAAATTAACAAAACAAGGAGAATTAAGATTTACTGAAATAAGTAAAAAAGGGGCTTTTACTAGACCAAAACTAATCCACAAAACCCAAGAAACCTTGCGAAAAAGATTTACTCTCGCAGGAAAAGTAGTCAAACAATACAAAGGACTAGTAACTATAAAAGAAGGCAAAAGACTAAAAAACATGACAAACAACTATCAAAAAATACTTCAAGAATTAAAAATTCCTTTTTTACAAACAAGAATAATACTAAACCTCACAAAAACAAAAAAATTTCAACTAACCGCTATTCAAGAATACATTCCAAAAGAACTAATTCTAACAAGATATTTAAAAGAAAACACTCAAATTAAAAACGGCGAATGCTTAAGACAAGCCCTGCAATATGCAAAAATAATTCAAAAATTTAACGAAACACACGAACAAAAAATAACTATTGACGCAAAACCAGATAACTTTGCAATAATAAACAAAAAACTAACTCTAATAGACTTATACCCGCCCCTAATCAAATCAACTCACTCAATAAATGTTAATGATCTTAAACAAAGACTAGTTTCAAAAAGAATGAGACTAAAAAGCTGGTTCTTTAAACAAGAAATAGAAGATCAAATAAAAACACAATTACAAGACTACTTCACACCGAATTATATTTCAAAAAGAATATTAATAAGTTTCATTCAAGCAAACCCAAAATACGAAGAATTTTTTAAGAAAATAGCACAAGAAGAATTCAAAATCCATTCAACAAAAAACGAGACTAATTAAAGAATACAATTATAAAAAAAAGTGAATTAATTTAATTATTAAACTAATTCCTCAAACGAAATCGAATTATTTCTAGCATCTTTTAGAGAAATCATAAAATTTTTCCCTGCATTATGAAAGTGTTCAAATTTAACAAAAATCCAACCCTCCCTAGGAATCTTCCAACCAACAAAAAACTCTGCACCAGCAGTTCTTGCCCAATTAACTTCATCAAGCATAGTAACACAAGGAATTGCTAAATGCTCTCCCTTCCAAGCCTTACACTCAATTGCCAAAATTCTCCCACTCTTTATTGCAACAACATCAGGCGAAGGCAATGGACTAACCCCACTACCCGCAACCCTCAAAACCGCAAAACCTTTTAGTGAAAAAGCACGAATCAATTCACGCTCTGCATTAGCACCCTTATTATAATGAGCCATTAATCCACCCACTATTCATTAATTTCCTTAGGAATAAGCGAATAATTAGAAGAAGACCCACTAAACCCAGTCGCTTTCTTTTTAAGTCTCTTCTCTGCTCTCGAAAGTTTTTTGCTTTGAGTAAACTCAGAATTACGCTGATTCAAAAGCATTCTCCTATTCTTCGAAGCATCACTAAACGGATTTTTCTTTTCCAACAAAACCCCTCCACTAATAAAAACTCTCCCCCAGCTTTAAAACCTATCCTAACCTAAAAGAAACCTTTTTATTCCCTTCAACCAAATAATTAATTGGAAAACGACTCTAAAAAGAGCGTTAAAAACACTAAAAAGTGTTTTTTGGTTTTTAAAAAAAAATGAAAAGGTTTGTGTAGAAAAAAATGGAAACAGTATTAAATGCAAAAATTTCTACTGGAAAAAAAGAGTTCAAAGTTGAATTTGATAAAGAGAAAAACATTATTCTAATCAAAACAACACAACAACCAGATAAAAATAAAGCGAACAAAGAAATATTAAAAGAATTAAAAAAATTCTTCAATAGCGAAGTCAAAATTGTTTCCGGAATTAAAAGCAAAGAAAAAAAAATTAATATTAATTTGCCTAAAAAAGAAGTTGAAGAAATACTTCAAAACACAAACTAATTCTAAAAAAACCAAAAAAAAGTTTTTTTGAATAAATTAAAAACAACTTCCAAAAAAAAAGAAGATTGGATTTATTTATTAAAAATTACAAAATGCCAAAAAATCAAAGGAGAAGTGAAAAAATGGCTAAAACATATTTAAGCGCAGTAAAATACGAAGTGCTTGCAAATTACGAAGTAAAAGGAGTAGTTGAAAAACCAGACATTGTAGGAGCAATATTCGGACAATGCGAAGGACTCCTAGGCGAAGACATGGACTTAAAAGAACTCCAACAAGCAGGAAAAATAGGGAGAATAGAAATAACAGTAAACAAAGGAAAAGGAACAACAAGTGGAGAAGTAATAATACCCAGTTCCCTTGACCAAGTAAAAACAAGTATCCTAGCAGCAACAATAGAAACCGTTGAAAAAGTAGGCCCATTTGAAGCAAAAGTAAAAGTACTAAAAATAGGGGATACTAGAAAAGAAAAAAGAGACGTTATTACAGACAGAGCAAAAGAACTACTAAAACGCATGCAAAAATTTGAAGGCGTAGAAAGCTCCGAACTTGCTGCCGAAATAAAAACAGATTTAAGAACAGAAAAAATAATTAACTTAAACGGACTACAAGCAGGACCAGAAGTAGCAAACGCTCCAGAAATAATAGTAGTTGAAGGAAGAGCAGATGTTCTAAAATTACTAAGCTACGGAATAAAAAACGCAGTAGCAATGAACGGTGGAAATATTGATACTCCTCTAATTGCATTATGCAAAGAAAAAACAGTCACAGTACTAATAGACGGGGATAGAGGCGGAGAACTAAATGTGAAAAAATTAGCTTCACTAACAAAAGTTGATTTTGTTGCAAAAGCACCAGACGGAAAAGAAGTTGAAGAACTAGTTCAAAAAGAAATACTACTAGCTCTAAAAAGAAGAGTCCCTCTAAAAGATGCTTTTGGCGGAAAAGAAAACTTTGAAGAACAAAACCACTACCCTCAAAGAAATGACTTTAGACCAACTTTCCAACGAAGAGAATTTGGCTCACACGACAACTATAGACCAAACCACTTCACAGGAAGAGACAACTATAGATCCCAATCATTCAGCCAACCAAGAAGAGACAATAGAAGTCCAAGACCATTTAATACACAACACGACAACTATAGACCAAACCACTTCACAGGAAGAGACAACTATAGACCAAACTTTAAGCCACGAGAAGAAATTTTTAATACCCCAAAAATAGAGACACCCCAAATAATACCAAAAGAAGTGGAAAAACTAAGAAAAGTCTTTGAGAAACTAAAAGGAAAGTCAAAAGCAACTCTCCTTGACGCAAAGAAAAAGAAAATCAAGGAAGTTGATGTAAAAGACCTCCTAACAGAAGTTCAAACATCAAAGAAAAAAGTAGATACAATAATGTTTGACGGAATAATAACAAACAGACTAATAGAAGCAGCTAACGCAAAAGGAATAACTACAATAATTGGCGTAAAAAAAGGAAACATTACTCCGAACGAAAAAATAAAAACATACACATTATAAAAAACAATTTCTTTTGAGAAAAAGGAGAAATCCTTTTCTCAAAAAAATAATTAAAAATTCCATAAAAACATTATTATTTTTTGTTTTTAAAAAAAAAAATATTTAGAGAAGCTATTTTTTAGCTTCCCTTTATATTAACTTAAACAAATTACTTTTTCTTAAATGGTCTTGCAACTTGTTCAACTTCTTCAATTGGTATTACTAAAGCATTATTAAAAGTTAAGAATAATGCAAACAAGAATAGTGCTGCCCAAAAAAAGAAACCAGCTACTGGTTCAACTAAAGCAGTTGCTATTTGTCTTGAAGTAATTCCCCTCTGCATAGCAGGAACCTGCGCCCCAGTTATTTGGTACAAAGAATCCTTACAATCCGCATACCTTATTTGAGCTAGTAATTGATCAGTACCAACCAAACTAGACAACTCATTAATTCCTGAAAACTCTACACACTTATTAAAATCCCTAACCACCTGCCAAGAATCAAACATCACAGCAGAAGATTGAACAAGCATTAGGATAGTAATTATTCCTAAAAAAATTCCAAGAACCTGCGTCCATCGAAACTCTCTTGTCCCAAGCCTAAGTAAAATAGTCTTACGCACAAACATCACCTTGAATAATAAAAGAAAAAAACTTCTATTTAAGCTTATGTAAATCAAAATAAAACAATAAAAAAGCTTTTTAAAAAAAAATGAAAAAAAAGCAAAAAGTCAAGGTTTAAAAAAACACTGCGAAACACATTAATTATAAAACAATCAAATTGTTTAAAAAAAAATGGGCTCGTAGCCTAGCGGTTATGGCATCACCCTTACAAGGTGGGGGTCGTCGGTTCGAATCCGACCGGGCCCATTTCAGTTAAAAAAAAACCTATTTCTAAAAAATATAACCTAATAAACTCTACTATTCTTTTGACAAAAAAGACAAAAACAAATCTCATAACACTCCAAGCAAAATTGACTTTCTTGAATCCAACCAAACCCATTAAAAAACAAACATAACATGCTATAAAGTCTTTTTCTTTCAAACAAATATTAATAAAACTTAAAACTATTCAATTATTATGAAAAAATACTTTATATTAATAATATTCTTGTTATTACTCTCTTTTAACCTTGCTCAAGAAGAAACAGAATCTATTTACCCTACCACAGTAAGCGAATTAAGTGCAAGAGTTACAATATACGGTAAAGGAATGGTTAATGGATTAAAAGAAGGCGAAGAAGCAAATTTCCAAATAATAACCTTCAATGATACTCCCCTTCAAAGCGTTAAAATAATTAAAGACGAATTAAACATAGAAGGAACTCCATTTTACCCAAGAATAGTCTTGGACAAATTCAATAACAAATACAATATGTACACAATAACAAAAAACGGCGAATTTAATTACGAAATAATTGCTGACGTTAACATAAAAGCAAACATCCCCGAATTAATTGACTTTGAAATACTAGAACCAAGCGAAATGCTTAAACAATACACTCAACCAAGCGAAAAAATAGAAAGCAATTCAATCGAAATAATTAATTTAGTAAAAAACAAACTAGTCACAAATAATTTTGTAAACACACTACATGAAACTGTTTTTTGGGTAAACGACTACATGGAATATGCCAAAGGAGACGAATTCAATAAGTATTATCTTCAACAAAAAACAGCAGTCGAAACCCTACTAACAAGAAAAGGTGTTTGTGATGAATTTGCAAACCTTGCAGCAGCAATGCTACGTGCAAAAAACATTCCAACAAAAATGGCTATAGGTATAACTTACGATGGACAATCCTGGGGAAACCACGCTTGGCTAGAAGTTTATAATAATAAACAAAATGCTTGGATCCCCTCCGACCCCACTTTTAGAGAAGCTGGATTTGTGGACGCGACCCACATAAAAATGGGTTCATTTAGTGACATATCCCTATCAATAGCAAAAGCAACTTACCCAAAAACAGCAAACATTACTTTTGACACTCAATCAAAATTACCAAAAGTCGAAATAAGACAAATTAATTACTTTAATTTAATCACCCTAAATCCAAAAGAAACAGAACTAAAAACAGACACTTGGAACGAAGTAAAAGTCGAAATGACTAATAATTCAGACAGAGTAATAACCGCCCCAATAAGCATCCTTGAAAATTATAGTGAAATGATTTTCCAGAAAAAAAAACAAACCGAAACACTAAAACCCAAAGAAAAAAAAGAAATTATTTTTTATATTTATCCAAAAATTATTTTAGAAGAAAATCAATATGCAAAAGGAACAATAACATTCAATAGTTTATCTGCACCAAAAAAACAACCAATAACCATAGTTAAAAACCCCAATACAAAAATAGTTGGAGAATTAATAATAAATGACATAACCCCCATAACCCATGGAGAAAAACTATTAATACAAATAAAAGCAACTAATTATTTCAACACAACAAAAACAATTGACTATAATATTACTTCCAACTCACTAGAAATAAAACAAACTGAAGAAATCCCTGCATTTAGTTCAAAAATAATTGAAACCGAAATAAAAGATTATGAAAACCAATCCTACTTAATCAACATTAAAACCCCTACAAGTACATACACTCAAACAATTACAACAACCCAACAAACACTAATAATTCAAAAACCAATAGAAAAACAAACAGTTGTAGAACAAAAAATTGATACAAGCGATGTAAACACCCAAGGAAATTTTTTTATAAAAAACCCTTTAATTTTAATGGTAGGAATACTAATAATAGTAGGCTTACTATTATTAGGAATCTTTTGGACTAACAAAAGATACGTCTAAAAAAGCAGGTTTTTAAAGAATACTAAGAAAAATAATACTTAATTTGCAAAGCAAAAACAACCAAAAAAAAGCGATCGTTGCCATAGCAACCTTTTTAAAAAAAAGGTTGGCGAAAAAGTTTTAAAAAAATAACAAAAAAAACTATTTAGCCAATACTATTCGCAACGATTAAAAAAAAACAACCAAAAAAAAGCGATCGTTGTCTAGTGGTTATGATTCGTCCTTGCCAGAACCCTTTTTTCTAAAGAAAAAAGCGTCATAATGAATTAAATTCATTATGCCAGCAAAGTCAAAACTTTGCTTGGTCGCGG
>JAQVQA010000001.1:0-2651 GCA_028701835.1 Candidatus Iainarchaeum sp. | reverse complement strand
AAAAAAAAGCGATCGTTGTCTAGTGGTTATGATTCGTCCTTGCCAGAACCCTTTTTTCTAAAGAAAAAAGCGTCATAATGAATTAAATTCATTATGCCAGCAAAGTCAAAACTTTGCTTGGTCGCGGAAAAAAGCCTAAAAAACTTTACTCTAAGAATTGGTTTGCAACTAGGACGGGGCCCGGGTTCAATTCCCGGCGGTCGCACTAACAAACATATTTACAAAATTACTTCTTCTTTTTCTTAACTACACTCTTCTTTTTCATTAAAATCCTTTTCTTATTCAAAACTTTGTGCGCTAATAAACGCTTTATTGAAGAAGACGAATCATGAACTTCACTTAACTGAGAATAAATTTCTATGATCGCATAATGATAAGCAATTAAACAAGGCGCCAACGCAAAAGCAGCCGCTAATTTAAAACCAAAATTAATTGCTAAAGAATCTATTAAAAAAATCTTTAAAAAAATTGCTGCAAAACTACCCATTGCAAGAGTAAGAAAAGAAAACATTAAAAAAATTAAAACTACCACCCAAATAATTGGAGAAAAAATTTTCAAAACCCCTCCTCTAGTTAATTTCCAAGAGCCAAAAATAGCTTCTTTTGCAGAATAATTAGATTTTGTAAAAAAAACTGTTGAAGAAAAGAAAACCCTTCCAAAATTATAAGAAAACAGTAAAGCTAATCCCGAAGCAGTTATATACAAGGCTAACAACCAAAGCGAATTAGGGAATAAAGAAGCTAATACAAAAAGCAAAGCATTTAATATTATTAACAATATTTGAAAAACCCTCCACTTAACACTAATATTCCAAATTAAAATATAAAATAATTCTAAAAAAACTAATTTAAATAATTCAATTAATTTTGACAAATTAAGCGCGTAAAAAGATTTGTGAAAACTCTTTAAACAACACTGAATCAAAACCACAAAACCCAAAATCAAAGTTAAATAAAGAATAATATACAATACAAAAGCAATCATTTTACTAAAACCAACATAAACTAAATCATCAGAAAATAAAAAAGGAAGAATAATTATTACTGGCAAAGAAACCCAAAAAAAAATTAGAAACCATTTAACATTATCAATAGAAGCCCAAGAATAAGTTGATGAAAGAATTTTCTTATAATTCATAGAAAAGAAAGCGTTTTACTTGAATAAAAACATTCCTATTCAAAACAAAACCTCATCAATTAAAGGCTTAATATTAGAAAAAACTTCATCTCTTGATTTATTAGCATCAATTAAGTGAATATTTTCTTTTGGGAGAAGAGAAGGGATTTGAAGGAAATAACTCCTCAAACTAGTTACAAAATCAAGTTCTCTAAAATTATCTGTTTGCTTCCTCTTACTAGAATCAATTGTATCCGAATTAATTCTCTTCAAAGCCTCAACTGGATCCACATCCAAAATGAACGCAACACTAGGCGCAAGAAGAGGTGCATTCAACTCCACACACCTATTTAAGTTAGACCCTTGAACAGTCTGATAAGCAATACTACCATACTTATACCTATCAGCTATAACAACAAAATTCTTATCCAAAGCAGGTTGAATAACATTCTCAATGTGCCACTTCCTATCCTCAATAAAAGCTTGAAGAATTTCTTCAGCCAAATCAAAAGGATTTTTTTGTAATTTAAACAACTCCCTCACTTTTTTTCCAAAAGGACCATTAGTCGGTTCATCAGTAACCAAAATATTATCATACTTCTTACTCAAACCATAAACATAATCAAAAGTCCTTCTAATCATAGTGCCCTTGCCCGAACCCGGCCCACCATCAAAAGCAATAAAAGTCCCAGTCACAAAAACCCACTCAAATAATTTTTTTTACTTCACTCAAAACAAGAGAATGAACTTCCTCAATACTCTTTAATTTATCACTACTAACACAATCAATTTTAACCCAACCAAATTTATTAATTGCAAAATCAAATTCACTCATATAATTTTTTTGAAACTCAAAATCACTCTCATGCTGATCCTTTTTTGCACCCTGCTTGTAATTTTCTACCCTATTTGAATTATCCAAATAATTTTTTGCAACAATCGCAGGAACATACAATACTAAAACCAAATCAGGTTGAGGCAACCTCTTACAACAATCAAAAATCCAACTCCTAAGAGAATCCTTTTCATTAATATTTGTAAGCGCTGTTTGATAAGTTAAAGTAGAAGTAAAAAATCTTGACAAAACAATAGTCTTCCCCTCATCAAGCAACTTATTCATTTCATCCTTTGATTCATAAAAATCACTCATGTAAAGCATAGCAACAAACTCTGGAGGAATACTATTCTTATCCCCATACTCTCCCCTCAAATAAGCATCAACTACTTTCCCAAAAGAAATATCATGCTTTGGAAAATGCATATTAACTACTTCTTTACCCTCAGACTCAAGTTTACTAACAAGAAGCTTTAATTGAGTAGATTTACCAGAAGCATCCCCGCCCTCAAGAACAATAAGTTTACCCCTACTCATCCAAAAAACCCAACTAAACTAATAGATTAACTCCTTAAAAACAATTCCTTCAAAAAAAACTTCCAAAGCCAATATTTAAAAAAGAAACTAAACGAAAATCAATTACAACCAAAAGGCAAAGCCTTTAACACAACAAATAAAACAAGCGTTCGTGATGTAATG
>JAQVQA010000013.1:10463-19196 GCA_028701835.1 Candidatus Iainarchaeum sp. | reverse complement strand
AAAAAAATATGCTTTAGAAACAAAAAAGAAAGAATAATAAACTAAAAAAATCCATTCTATTAATGCAAAACAATAACAAATTAAAAAAATTCATTAACAAATTGACTTCAACACAAAGAGCACAAGGGGCTCTTGAATACTTATTAATTATTGGAGTAGCAATATTAATTGTTGCAGTAGTAATCATAGCTTTGTCAGGCATAATTACTCAATCTAATGACCAAAACGCTACTGATGATTATAATAATCAAATGAGTGGCTTAAAAGGATTAATTAATCTCTCAAGAAATCCTTTTGAAGAAACAAACAATTTGTTTGACTCTAAAAAAATAGTAAAGATAGAAGGCCTCTTCTTTAAACAACTCCAAAATTAACCTTTTTAAGGCTTTCCCTAGGGTTTTTCTGTAGTAGAGTCTAATAGCTCTTGGAAAAAAAATCTTTTTTCAATTGAGCACAAATGGACTGCAAAAAGTCAAAAGGTGATTAAATTTGGGAATACAAGATGTTGTAGCAGACTACTTAATTGAAGAGACTGCACAAAAATTAAAAGAAGAAATAACTCAACCTGATTGGGTGAGGTTCGTAAAAACAGGGGTTCATAATGAAAGAGCACCTCAAAGAGAAGATTGGTTTTATGTAAGAATGGGTAGTATTCTATACAGAGCACACAAGTGGGGTGTTTTGGGTACAGAATCACTTAGAACATATTATGGTGGAAGAAGAAACAAGGGAGTAAAAAGAGAACACCACTATAAAGCAAGTGGAAAAGTTATTAGAACTTGTGTACAAGAATTAGAAAAAGCAGGTTATTTAGAAAAGACAAAACCAAGGGGAAGAAAACTCTCTTCAAAAGGATTCAAATTACTAAATTCAATGGCTAAAATAGCTGAGAAAGGAATGCAAGAAGGAAAATACAATTCAAAGCCAAAGGCAAAGAAAGCATTTGATGAAAAGAGAAGAAAAGAAGTTCAAGACACTCTAAAAATGCAGGACAGAGGGCACACAAAAACAGAGGCAAAACCAACTAAAAAAAAGGGGAGTGAATAAAAATGGCTAGACACAAAGACAAAGAATTTAAAGACTTCATGATAAGTGAAAGAAAAAAAATAGGTTCTGGCTTAACAAACGCCCCAGTTTGGTTAATGCAAAAAGCAGGTAAGAGGCTTTGGGCAACAAAACAAAAAAGGACTTGGAAAAACATTGACATGAAATTCAAATTCAATCAAGCAAAGCACAAGCAAATAAGAAAAACAAAGAAGAGTGGTGACCACAAAAAGCATTCAAAGAGAGTCACTGCTAAGGTGGAGTGAGGTGAATAAAAATGGCTAAAGAATTCAAAGAAAAAACAATTACAATAAATTTATCAAGAGTTTTTGAAAAACCTACTACAAAAAGATCAATAGCTGCAAAACACATTATTTGCAAAAAAGTTGAGAAAGAAACTAGGTTAAAAGAATTTAAGATAAGCAATGAACTAAACGAGACTCTTTGGAGCAGAGGAAGATACTCTTCACCAAGAAAAATAATTGTAAAAGTTGTTAAAGACAAGACTATTGCAAGAATAATGCTTCCAAGCGAAAAGTACGAGCCAAAAGAAGCAAAGAAAGCACAGTCCAAAACTGCTGAAAAAAAAGACAAAGAAGAGACTCCAAAAGAGGCAGAAGAAAAAAAAGATGCACCAAAGAAAGAAGAGACTCCAAAAACAAAAAAAGAATAACTTTAATTAAACACTTAAGGGACTAAAAAAATCCCTTAAGAACTTATTTTTACAAAGTGAATAAATTATGAATATTGAAAGAATGAGAATAATGGGTTCTATTTACACAGGACTTTTTGCTATAACAAACGACAACCTCTGTTTTTTACCCCCCTCAATTAGCGAAAAAGAAGAAAACATGATTAGTGAAATACTCCAAGTAAAAACCGTTAAGACAAACATTTATTCAAGCCCTCTTCTTGCAGTATTTGCAAAAATGAATAACAAATACGCTTACATACCTAGTTTTGCAAGTCAAAAAGAAATAGAAACAATCGAGAAAGAAATAAAAGTGAAGATACTAAAAACCCAACAAGCAATAGGAAATTTAATTGAATTAAATGATAACACTGCAATAGTCTCAAAAATATTAGATGAAAAAATTGTTGAAGAATTAAAAAACACGGGTTTAGAAATTTTGATTACAAACATAGGCAAAAGCGAAGTAACTGGATCAAGTATAGTCACAACAAATAAAGGATTCTTAGTTAATCCTTACGCTAACAAAGAAGAAATAAAAGAGATTAGCGAAATACTAAAAATAAAGGGTGGTAGTAGTACAGCAAACTCAGGAGATTACTTAATTAGAAATTCCGTTCTTGCAAACAGCAAAGGAATGATTCTAGGTGAACAAACAACTCCTTTCGAAATAAACAAAATAGAAGAAGCGTTAGAGTAACAAAAGAAAGAATCCGTTAGGAATATATTTGTTATTAACTAACAATAATTGGGGATGAGAACATGCCAAAATTTGTTGCAAAAGGAATAATCCAAAAAAGAGGAGAAGAACAACTTTTTTCTAGAAAAATTGAGGCTAGAAATGAAAAAGCGGCTAAAGAAAAGATTTACGCTGAATTTGGAAGCAAAAACAATTTGAAAAGAAGATCTATTATAATTAGTGAATTAAAAGAGGTAGAGTAAAATGAATAACGAAAAAACAAAGAAAATTACTTTAAACGAACAACAATTAATGCAAATGGCTCAAAAAGAAGAGGCACAACTGCAAAATAAACAAGCTTTGAATGAAAGAGTGAGTCACTTATTAAGTGAAACAATTACTGCTAAAGAAATTTTAAAAGAAGTTAAAAAAAATAATGGAAAAATACTAGTAAGTGTAGGAGCAACTGTATTAATAGAAGCACAAATTACTGATAACCAAAATTGCAAAAGAGCCTTGTCTGATAACTCTTACAAAGAAGATAGTATCCAAGAAACTACTAAATGGCTAGAAAAAAAAGAGGAGCAAATAAAAAAACAATTACAATCAATTCAAACAGATTTAATAAAACACCAAAAAACTCTTTCAAATTATGTAAGCATATTAAAACAAATAGAATCTGAAAAAAATAAAGCAATTCAAAAAGCAAAACAATCCCCCCCAACATTATCAAAATAAGAATTTACAAAATTTTTAAAAAAAAAGAATTAATCTTAAAAAGAGTTGATTTTAGTCATGTTTGGATTCCTTAAACAAAAAATAGCTGATTTTGGAAGCAAATTAAAGCAAACTATTTCAAAAGAAGAAAAAAAACAAGGAGAACCACTTAAAAAAGAACAAACAGAAAATCTAACTAAACAAAAAGAAAATATAATAAAAAATCAAAAAGAAGAAATTAATACTAAAAAAGAAATTAAGGGACAAAAACAAGAACTAAAAAAAGAATATGAATTAGAAAAAAAGGGTTTAATTAAAAAAAATGAAGCTATTTCTAAAGAAGATGAGAAAGAAAAAAAAGAAATAAGTGTGGATGATAAAAAAGAACCCGCATCAAAAAAACAAATTGAACCAATTTTAAACAAACCCTACACTAAACAAGAAAAAGAAAATCCTAAAGGAATTTTAGAAAAAATATTGGGTTTTGGAAAAAAGGAAAAAAAACAAGAACTAAAAAAAGAAAATATTAAAGAAGAAATTTTAGATTCTAAAAAAATTAAGGAAAATAAAATTGAAATTGAAAAAGAATCTATTGATAAAATAAAAAAAGATGTTAAAATAGAGCCTATTGAAGAAGAAAAATTATTAACAAAAGAAAAAGAAGAACCTATTAAAAAAGAAGAAATTAAAATTTCAAGAGTTGAAGAAGATAAAAGAGAATTAAAAGCAACTATAGGAGTAGGAGGCGGATTAAAAGGAATTTTGTTTGGAGGAATAGAGATAAATGCAAAACAAATAGAGGACTTGCTTTTTGAACTAGAATTGAGTTTAATTGAAGGAGACGTTGACGCTGACGCTGCCCTTGAAATAGTTAACCAAATAAAACAAAGACTTGTTGGGAAAAAAGTACAAGCAAAAAACATTGATGAATACTTGAATAAAGAAATTAAAGAAATAATAACCGAAATGATGAAAACAGAAAAAATAAATGTTCTATTAGATGTAAAACAAGCAAAAAAGAATAATGAAGTATACAAAATACTTCTCCTAGGGCCAAATGGGGCAGGAAAAACTACTACCATTGCAAAACTAGTAAATTATTTTAAGAAAAATGATTTGAGTTGTATAGTTGCTGCAGGAGATACTTTTCGAGCAGGAGCAATTGACCAACTAGAAGTACATGCTCAAAAATTAGGGGTAAGAATAATAAAACACCAATACGGGGCTGACCCAGCGGCAATTGCTTTTGATGCAATTAGTGCTGCAAAAGCAGGAAAAATTGACGTGGTTCTAATAGATTCAGCAGGAAGACAAGAAACAAACAAAAACTTAATGGAAGAATTAAAAAAATTACAGAAAGTAGCTCAACCAAACCTAAAAATATTTGTAGGAGAAAGTTATGTAGGACAAGGCCTCTTAGACCAAGTAGAAGAATTCAATAACATAATTGGGATTGATGGATATATTCTTACAAAAATTGATACTGACGCAAAAGGAGGAAGCGCAATCTCACTCACTTACAAAACAAAAAAACCAATTATATTCATTGGAACAGGACAAGAATATAATGACTTTGAAGAATTTAGTTCAGAATATATTTTGAATAGAATAATTTAGAGAATAAAAATAAAAACAAACAATAAAAAAGTAAAAATGATTTTAAAAAAAAAAATAAAAAATACTAAAAGGAATAAATAAAATTAAATCTAATTCTTTATTCCTTTTAACGCATTAATTCTTTCTTCTAAAGGAGGGTGAGTACTAAACATACTCTTAAACCACAATCCTTTTGAATTCTTTAAAGGATCCGAAATGTATAAGTGCGCAGTTGCTTTATTAGCCGCTTCTAGGGGCTCATCATCATTAGAAATTTTTTCAAGTGCACTAGCAAGCCCAAGTGGGTTTCTAGTCAATTCAACTGCACTAGCGTCAGCCATGAATTCTCTTTTACGAGAAATTGAGAGTTTAATCAAGTTAGCAATTAGAGGAGTTAAGGCTGCAAGAATAATTGCTATTATTAAAATAGGAATAAATAATTTATTATCCCTTGAATCAGATCCCCTGCCACCAGAAAAAATAGTGAATCTAAGAAGCATATCAGAAAGAAGAACAGCAACACCCACAAGAACAGTAGCAAAAGTCATTGTCCTAACATCATAATTTTTTATGTGAGACAATTCATGAGCAATTACTCCTTGAACCTCGTCCCTGTTAAGTCTATTTAAAGAACCAGTAGTAATGCAAATAATTGCATGACTAGGGTCTCTCCCGGTTGCAAAAGCATTGATTGCAGAATCATTAATCACAAAAATTTTGGGCATAGGAACTCCCCCAGCCAAACTCAATTCCTCAACAATATTATACAATTGTTTATACTCTTCTTTACTAACTTCCTTAGCACCCGAAACCGCAGCAACTATAGAATCACAAGAAAAATAAGAGATTACTGCAAACAAAATGATTAATATCCCAAAAATAGTGAAGTAAGTCAAACCATAAATGTTAAACCCACCCAATAAGTAAGAGAATAAAAAAGCAAGTGTTCCAATTAACAAAAAAAAAGCTCCAAACAAAAAATAAGTCATTTTCTTATTCTCAGCTATTTGATCATAAAAATTCATTACCATAAAAAAACCTTTTCTAAATTTACCTAATTTTTTAAAAATTTATTTAAAAAAAAAATTAATTTGAATGAGTCAAGGTTTGACTCACCCAAAAATTATTAAATTCTTTTTACATACCTGAAAAATCAACTTTAACATTCTTCCTCTCTTCTTCAGTTGCTTTAAAGAATTCTCTTTCTTTACTCAAATTAAACATTCCAGAAATCATGTTATTTGGAAACACTACAATCATTGTATTCCACTTCATAACCATGTCATTATAGAATTGTCTAGCAAAAGCAACTTTGTTTTCAGTACTACTCAATTCTTCTTGCAAAGCCTTAAAATTCTCATTCGCTTTTAGAGTAGGATACGCTTCAGCTACTGCAAAAACACTCTTCAAAGCGCCTGCGAGCATATTATCAGCATTAGCTGCTTCTTTTGGAGACTTTGCTGACATTAAAGCACTCCTAGCTTGAGTAACCCCCTCAAGAACACTTTTCTCAAACTTAGCATAACCCTTAACAGTCTCAACCAAATTAGGAATCAAATCAGCTCTCCTCTTTAATTGAACATCAATCTGTGCCCAAGCATTATCCACTTGCTTACTTGTAGTCATTAAAGAATTATAAATTCCAATTACCCCAATAATTAAAAATAAACCAATTACTCCCAAACCAATTAAAATCCATACTAACACAAAAATCACCTTGAATTAATTAAGATTAAACTATTTAAAAGACTATTTGGTCAAGCTTATTTTAGTGAAAAATAATGGGTTTAGGAGAAACATTAAGAAAAGCAATGGATAAACTCCAAGGCTCAGCTTTAATTGATAAAGAAACTGTTAAAGAAACTATTAAAGAAATTCAAAGAGCATTAATCTCATCAAACATTGAAGCAACAACAGTATTAAAATTATCCAAAATAATTGAAGAAAGGGCTTTTGAAGAAATAAAAGGAAACTTGAGTCGAAGAGAATACATTACTAAAATAACTTACGATGCACTAGTCGAAATGCTTGGAACCAAAAAAACTCCCAAAGAACCAAAAAAAATTCTTTTATGCGGTTTATTTGGAGCAGGAAAAACAACTGCTGCAGGAAAACTAGCTCACTGGTACAAAAAAAGAGGAAAAAAAGTAGGAGTGATTTGTGCAGACACTTACCGACCAGCAGCATTTGAACAACTACAAACAAATACAAAAAATGCTGGGGCTGAATTCTTTGGAATAAAAGGAGAAGCTAATGCATCAAAAGTAGTTAAAGAAGGATTAAAACAATTAAAAGAATGCAATCTAATTATTTGTGACTCTGCAGGAAGAAGTGCGCTTGACGAAGAACTAGTAACAGAAATAAAAGAAATTAATAATGTTTTTGACGCAGAAGAAAAGTGGCTAGTAATTGGAGCGGATATTGGAAACCTAGCAAAAAAACAAGCTCTTGCGTTTAATAACGCAGTAGGAGTAAACGGAGTAATAATAACAAGAATGGATGGATCAAGCAAAGGAGGAGGAGCAATAGTTGCTTGCAACGAAACAGGAGCAAGCGTATACTTTATTTCAACAGGAGAAAAAATTAATGATTTTGAAGAATTTGATTCAAACAGATACCTATCAAGAATAATGGGTTATGGGGATTTAGAAGGACTACTTGAAAAAGCAAAAGAAGCTGAACTAGAAAACATGGACCCTGAAGCTATGCTAAGCGGAAACTTTAATTTAAAAATGTTTTACAACCAATTACAAGCAACAAAAAAAATGGGTCCATTAAACAAAATAACAGAAATGCTAGGAATGAGTGTAAAGATTCCAAAAGAAATGCTTGACGCAGGACAAGACAAAATGGATTCATTCAAAATAATAATTGACTCCATGACAGAACAAGAAAGAAACGAACCAGAACTAATAAACAGAGGAAGAGTAGAAAGAATAGCAAAAGGAGCAGGGGTTAAAGAAAATGATGTAAGAGAATTAATAAAACAATTCAAACAAATGAAAAAAATGTTTAAAAAATTCAAGAATATTCAAAGTGAAAAAGCGATGAAAAATTTTGGGGAAAAAGGAATAGGAGATTTACTAAGACAAATGCAAGGAAAAAAAGCAGCTAAAAAATTAAGACTAAGGTAAAGTGATTAAATTGGCTAACCCTAGAAATTTGAAAAACATACGCCAAGTAAAAAAAATTAATTTTTCAAACCCAATCTCAATAGGGGGCTCAAACAGAGGAAGTGTTTTTGTTGGAAGAATACACTTCAAAGATAATACTAAATCAAGAGCAGCAATAAAAGTTTTTCACAGCAAACTAACAAAAGAAAAAGCAAAACAATACCAAAAACTAATTGATGATTTAATCAAAGCAGGAGTACCACTACCAAAAACAGGAATGGCGCTTGTTCCAAAAGGAACAATGATAGGGGACCACAAAATAGCAACACGAGAGTGGGTACAAGTATCCCAACTATTTGGCGCAACTAAAAAAGGATCAAAATTGGTTTGGAAAAGCCACTTAGAATTAAGAACAATGCAAGAAAAAGAAGAAGCCGCAAAAATATTTGGAAAAGTTGCAAGGTTAGGGTACAACCCCACAACGGATTTTATTGAACCATTCAGATACAAACAAGGAGTCGTGCCAATGGATTTGGATTTATTAGTAGAAAGACATAAAGAACCACCGCAACAAAAAATGACTACCCTCTCAACCACAATAAGAAGAATAAGCCCTACAAAAGAAGAATTTAGAAGATTATCCACCATAGCACTAAAACAATTAAAACTAGAACAAAGAAAACTTGCAAGAGAAAAATTTCAAGAAAGAATAAAAAATTGGGAAAAAGAAAAATACATTTCAAAATCAGTTAAATTAAATTAAACAAAAAAAAATTCAAAAGAATTAATAACACTAAAAACCAAGTGTAATTATGGAGTTAGTAAAAGAAAATATTGTCTTTATCCTAATTAATTTAATTCTCTTAATTAGCTTTGTAAATGCAGAAGAATAT
>JAQVQA010000013.1:0-10363 GCA_028701835.1 Candidatus Iainarchaeum sp. | reverse complement strand
AAAAAAAATTCAAAAGAATTAATAACACTAAAAACCAAGTGTAATTATGGAGTTAGTAAAAGAAAATATTGTCTTTATCCTAATTAATTTAATTCTCTTAATTAGCTTTGTAAATGCAGAAGAATATTATGCAAACCTAAATTTAGAATTACTCAAAGAAGGCAGTTTAATAATAAACGGAGCAACAAACCACTCCTTTTTTGAATCAAAAATCACTCAAGAGCTAACTCAAAAAGAAGGAAAAAATTGGACTCTCAACATTAATACAGAAGATATTTTCAGTGAATACACTTACAAATTAATTCTACCCCCAGAAACAAAAATACAAGAAATTCAAACTACAAGCACTTATTATATCCAAACAGAAAATGAGAGACTAATTATAGAAGGATACGGTGAAAATACTCCATTTAAAATACTACTAACTTATACTCAAAACCAAACACAACCCGCACCAACAAATCAAATTAACACGATATTAGGAATTATATTAATTACAATCATCTTAATTATAGGAATTGTAATACTAATTAAATTAAAAAAATCAAAAAACAATTTAACTGAAGAATTTGATTCACATATTCTAACTGAAAGACAATTAAAAATAATAATTGAATTAGAAAATAACAAAAATTACTATACTCAAACAAATTTACAAAAAAAACTTTTAATTCCAAAAGCATCTTTATTTAGAAACCTCCAAGGGCTAGAAAAAAAAGGAATTATAAAAAGAGAAAGAAAAGGAATGACAATGCTCATCACACTAATAAAAAAAAGAAAGTAGAGAATAAATCGCGGATTGTTTCGGTTTTTTTCGGGTAAAGTATAATAATCGTTTCGGACACAAACTAATCTAAGGTGATGAAAAATGGCAAACAAATTAATTGCTATGGTTTTAGGTTTGTTGATTCTAACAACAATGCCTTTAGTCCTAGCAGAAGAAAATGAAGGAATAATAATAGATTCAAACATTACTCCAATTGACGAGAAAGAAGCGAAATTAATTCTCTCACCACTAGGAGCAGAAGTAAGAATGATTCAACTCGAAAAATCAATAACTAGGAATGTGTTATCAGGAGAAGTTGTTTTAAACACTCTAAAAACAAATCACCCAGATTATGATTTAATAGAAAGTGAAAAAACACTTAACACACTAGAAATGCTTCTTGAAGAAGTTAAAAATACTAATACCCAAGAAGACAAAAACGTGTTAGTACAAACTTTTGTAGAATTAAAAAAAGAAGCAAGAACTTTGAGTACACAATTCAAAACACAAACTAAAGGGTTTATTGATTCAAATGACAGAACCCAAATAATGTTGAAAATAAAAGAAATAGATTCAAATTATTTAACTGAAATAAAAAACAAAGCACAAAAAAGAATTAGAGAATATAATGCTCTAAGAGTAAAACAACACTTAGAAGCACTCGGAGAAAACGAGGATTCATTAATAGAAGATATTAACAGAGGAGTAGCAAATTTGACTCAAACAAGAGAAAAATTAATGGAAAAGTTTGGCGAGTTAAATGATTCTAATAAAAAACAAGTAGCTACAAAAACTCGAAACGAAGGAATACAAAAAACAATTGAAAACAAAAAAATAATGGAACAAACAAAACCAGAATTAGCACAAAAAATAATGAATAAAATACAAACAAGAACAAACGACATGAATAATTGGATGCAACAAAAAGGAATCCAATTACCAAACACTTCTTCAAATAGACTAAATAGAATAGAAGAAGCTATCTCTAATACACACGGAGTTAATTCAAATAAAGACACACAACCTAATGGAGGTGGCAAACAATGAAAACAGGACTAATAATAATAGGATTAATCCTTGTAACAATGCTGTTATTAGGGTGCACTCAAGACACTATTACAAATGAACTAGATGAAAAAGAAGATACGCCTGACACAAACCTAACTAATGAAACAGAAGTTTTTGAACAAGAAATCAACACTAACTGGGTTAATGAAAACGAAGTCATTGATGTAGGAAGCGTAATTTAAAAAAAAACAATAATTTAAATAAAGGGGGAAAGAAAGAGTTTCCCCTTTTAACCAAAAAAACATACTATTTAAAACAATAAAAAAACAATATTCTTTGAATAAAATGATTACTATCCTCCAACAAATAATATTGCTTTTAGGAACAATTCTAAGCGGAGCAATAGACGCTAAAACAGGGTATATTTATGATTGGATAACTCTACCCATGATACTTTTTGGGATAATGATTAGCATTTTTCTCCAACAATGGATTAATTTGATCTTAGGAACAATAATATTTGTAAGCTTTTTTTTAATATATAATTACGGAAAAATCGGCGGAGGAGATGTTAAACTATTCACCGCAATAGCTCTACTAAACCCAACTAATAACATCTATTTTTTACTTACAGGAATAATGGTTGCTTGCGTTAGCTCAATAATCTTTTATACAACATACTACGGAATAAAATATTTTAATAAAGGAATCAAAATAGAAGAAAACAGAAAAGGAATCAAAAAATCAATTTTTTTTGGATTAATTATTACAATTTATTTCTTAATAATAACACACACTGGTTTAATCCCCTTCAAAACAGGTCTACTACTCCTATTAATTAGTTTATTTGGATTAATTTTTATTGCATTGCAAAAAGGAATAACTAAAAACTTTTTTGAGAAAAAAATTAATTTAAACAAAATAGAAGAAGATGAAGTAATAGCAGAGGAAAATAATTCAAAAAAAATCTTGCTTTTACTTAAAGGCAAAAAAATAATTAGTCAAAAAGAAGCTCTTTTATTAAAAAAACAAGGGATAAAAGAAATTTTTGTATTAAGAAACTTACCCCCTTTTGGCCCATTCATTGCAATAGGAGTAATTATAGCAACAATCAGCCCAGAGTTAGTAAAATTCTTTTTAATTTAATAAAAAATGGTGAAAAAATGAATATTTTAATAACTGGTTCAAGAGGAATGGTTGGAAAAGAATTGATTACCTTACTCTCAAAAAACAAGAGAAATAAAATAATTGAATTTGATTATGCCCTTGGGGACGACATTTTAAACGAGAAAAAATTAAGAAAAAAAATGAAAGGTGTTGAAATAATAATTCATTTAGCAGGAGTGATTAATGATTCATCAAATCAATTATGGGAAGTTAATGTTAATGGAACAAAAAAAGTTTTACAAGAAGCGATTAAAGCAAAAGCAAAAAAAATTGTTTTTTTAAGTTCAACTGGAGTTTACGGGATTACTAGCGGAGTCACTAGCGAAAAAACTGTTTTAAATCCAAAAACAATTTATGAGAAAAGCAAAGCTAGAGCAGAAGAAATTATTTTAAAAGAGGAAAACAAAATAGAGGTTAATATTATTAGAAGCGCAATTATTTTGGGAGCAAATGATTACTGGAAGAAAATGTTTAATCTGTTAAAGAAAAAATACCCTTTACCATTAAATGGAAAAAACACTTTTCAAATAATTTACTCAAAGGAACTTGCAAGAATAATAGAACTTGTTATAAAGAAAGGAAAGAAAGGAGAAATTTATTTGGCTGCAGGGCAAGAAAAAAAATCTTTAAACGAATTTTGTAGTTTAGTTCAAAAAGAGCTTGGAATAGAAAACAATTTAACACACATTCCTTTAGGAGTGGGCTTAATTTTTGGAAAATTATTTAAAATAAAACTCTTAACTAAAGAAAATGTTCACCACTTAGCAAAAGAAAGAAATTATAATATCTCAAAAATAAAAAAATTAGGTTGGAAACAAAAATACTCTTTAAAAGAAGCTGTGCAAAAAATAGCTTCTGAATTTAATTAATTAAAATAATAAAATAGTTATAAAAAATAATTAAAAAAAATAATTATAAAATTTGAATTAAATTATATTAAAAAAAAGTTAATTTTTTCTTTTTACCACAACTGGTTTTTTTGAACTATTCTTTGACCACTCACTCATTAACTCGTGAGTCCTATGCAAAAATTCAATATAACTAATTTTCTCACCACTTCTTTGAACATTTTTTCGCACTTGAGCCTTAGCTTTTTTGAGGAGTAATTCTGCACGAGCTATTGCCTCTTTATCCACTTTTTTAATTCTTGAAACACTCACCTTGTTTTTAAGACCACTTCTCAAAACACCCTCAACTTTTTTCTTACCTTGGTTTGGCGCCTTTTGTAAATTTCTTTTAATAACTAAACCCATTACAAACACCAATAATTATTTTTTTGCTTTTGCTCCCTTCTTAACCGCTTCAACCATTTTCTCTAACTTTAATTTTACTTCAGCCTCTAACTTAGTTTTTTCTATGGCTGACCCAACATGAACTATATCCGCTCCACTAGAAATACAATCAAAAGCATACTCCGGAGTCCTAACCCCCCCAGCAATAACTAAAGGAACTTCAATTGACGCTTTAGTCTGTGCAATCATTTCCTTTGTAACTGGTTCAGGTGCACCCCCACCAGACTCTAATATCACCATTCTAGCACCCATATATTGCCCTGCTAATGCATTAGCTGCAGCTAAATAACCTAAGTTTCTTGGAATCAATTGAGCCCTACCCATAAAACCAACTGCTCTACCAGGTTCAACTATAATATAAGAAGTAGGAATAACTTCAAGACCCATTTTCTTTATTGGAAAAGCACTAGCAGTCTGAGCCCCACTAATATAATAAGGATCGTTACTGTTTAACATTGATAAAAAGTAAATTGCATCCGCCTTATTTGACAAAGTCGCAATATTTCCAGGAAAAAGAATGGTTGGAAGCTTACATTTATCCTTAATTGCATCCAAAGTATCGTCAAGAAGCTTACCTTGCGCCCCAAGCGAACCACCAACAGCAATAGCACTAACACCTACTTTCTCTGCAATAGAACAAACCTTCCCCGCTACTTGAGGAGATTGATTAGGAGGATCAATAACTAAAAAAAGTTGCCCCGCTTCTTCCTTTAATTGAGTCAATAATTTAGAATAAACTTTCCCGTCATTCATAACAAAATTGTAGAAAAAGAAGTATAAAAAGGCTTCTTCGAAGGAAAAAAACAAGGCTTAATAACAATCAAAGAACTAAAAAAGAAAAAAATAATTCCAAAATAATAACACTCTCTTTTCGGCAAAATCCTTGAAGAACACTTAAAAAAGGTTTGGTGGATTTTACTAATTATAGAAGGACTTGAAAAAATGATTGACCTAAATACTACTGAATTAATTTCTCAAATTGCTGGACAAACTGGAAAAACTCCTGAAGAAATCAAGTCCCTAATTGATGCAAAAGTACAAAAATTTTCAGGACTCTTAACAGAACAAGGCGCAATTTATATGGTTCAAAAAGAACTAGGGTTAAAACAAGAGACTATGGAACAAATCGCAATCAATGATTTAAAAGAAGGAATGAAAGGAATTGAAATTAAAGGCGAAATAACAGCAGTATTTCCAGTAAAGGAATTTGATAAGAATGGTAAAAAAGGAAAATTAAGATCATTCATTTTAAATGATTCAACTGGCGAAGTAAGGGTTACTCTTTGGAATGAACAAGTAGATCAATTCCCAGTTACAAGAGGCAATGAAATTATTATTACAAATATATTTGTAAAACTTTATAATGATACTAAACAAGTAACTTTAGGATTCAACGGCAAAATAGAAATAAAAAACAAAAAAGAAATTATGCCAACAAAACTCGCTGAATTAAAAAGTGCGATGAGTAGTGTTGGGGTTTTGGGAAGAATAATGAGAAAATTTCCTTGCAAAGACTTTGAAAGTGGAGAAAGGAAAGGAAAATTATGTTCATTTCAACTGGCTGATGAGAGTGCAATAATTAGAGCAACTGCTTGGAATGAAAAAGCAGACGAAATTGAAAAATATAATGAAGGAGATGTAATTGAAATTGAAAACGCTTATACTAAAGAAGGAAGATTTGGAGTAGAACTACATTTAGGATACAGTGCAGATATTAAAGAAACTACTAAAAGCGTTCCAAGCCAAATAGAATTATTAAAAGACCAAACAGAACTAAAAAAAATTACAGATACTAACGAAGGGGAAAATGCAGTAATTGAAGGAAAAATAATTTCAATCGAAAAAGGAAATTTGTTTTACACTGTTTGCTCAAAGTGTGGAAAAAAAATAACTAGCACAACAGAAGGGTATTTGTGTGATAATTGTGGCGAAACCACTCCAAAGAAAAATCCTGTTCTTTCAATAATACTTAAAGACGATAGCGCGAGCATAAAAGTAAGTTTCTTTGGAAAAAATGTATTAAAAGCAATCGGAATAGAAGAAAATATTCTAGAAGAAAAAATAAATTTAATAGGTGCAGAAAAAGTAATTGAGGAATTAAATGAAAATATTTTTGAAAAAAAATTAAAGATTTTCGGATACACTAAAATTAATTCCTTCAGCGGAAATAAAGAATTTATTGCAAGAGAACTAATTGAATAAAAAAAATTTAAAAAAGTTTTTTTATTTATTTAACTGTAAATCAAAAAAGTAAATTGTGTTTTTAACCTCATCAAAAAAACAATTATGAGGACCATTATCTCTAAAACCTTTTTCATTCATTTTTGTTCTTAAACTATCTAAAGTAGAACCAAGCCTTGTCTTAAAAAATCTCTCCTCGCCTAAAGAACGTTCAATATCAAGTACTAATGTAACTTTGCTTTGAGGAAAAAAATCAGAAACCAAAAACCCTCTTAATTTACCTGTAAAAGAAGATTTTTGATACAAAAGATGATAAGGTACTGATTCAATTCTAAAACCATTAAACTCATTACCAATGTCCTTAAAAAAAGCATTTGCTTTTTGATAAGCTAAAAAGTTTCTCTCACCACAATCAGACCCAATTTTAACAAAAAAAACTTTTTCTTTAAAAGAAACGCTCAAAGCCAAATAAGTATTAGTACCCTTATGACTTTTCCCAGTAGATTCTTTTTTAATAACAAAACCTTTCTCATTAATAATTTCCCCCATCAATAATTTTTTATAATTAGAACTAATTAAATGAGATGCTGACGAAATCACTTTACTATATTTACGCATAAAAACAGGAGAAACAGCTAAAAACTTTCTTGTTACTAAACTACTCTTAACAATTTTTTTGTCAACAAGAACCTTCAATCCTCTTGCCCTAGAAAATTCTCTACCCCTATTCTCTCCTCTGTGTTTTAATAAAAGTTCAATAAGTTTAGGACTAGACTCTCTAGGAATAACTTTCTTAACAGAATTCTTTTTATAAGAAGCCATTTCTTTAAATCACTTCTCGAACTTTTTTAATGCATCAATTTCTTCCTTAGTATATTTACTATCATAAACATACTTATCATCAAGCATGTCCCTCTCCTTCCACTCACTAGCCCAATTTCCAACATCAAAAGAAGCAAGTTCCCCATCCTCTTTATTTCCTACAAAAGTTTTAACACCCGAATTAATTAACATCTTTTTACACATAAAACAAGGTTGAGCATTAACAAATTTTACTCCCCCGTTAGGTTGACGTTTAACAAAATACAAATAAATAGTAGAACCAAGAACACTCACCCCCGCTCTTGCTGCATTAATCAATGCATTTTGCTCCGCATGAACAGAACGACAAATCTCATACCTCTGTCCAGAAGGAATCCCAAGTTGCCTCCTCATACAAACCCCTCTCTGAAAACAATCCATAGTTCCCCTAGGAGCACCAATATAACCAGTTGCAATTATTTGATCATCCTTAACAATAACAGCCCCACCCAAAACATTAAGACAAGTCCCCCTGCTTGCAACCTCTTTAGCAATACTCCAATAATACTCATTCTTACTAGGCCTATAATCCTCAACCATTAAAACTCACTCCCCTTTAATTAAAAATAAAACTTTTTCTAACTGCAAAATCAATTCACTAACAGAACCAGTATTAATTAGAGTAAAGTCACTCATAGCAATTGGCCCACCCTTTTCAATATTTTCAATCTCTGCAAAATCCCTTGACATAGCCGATTCCAAAGTAGCAGGCCTATTTTTTAAACTAACATCAGTTGATAAAAGAGTTCTATTTACAAGACGAGAATATCTTAATTCAGGCGGAGCAAAAACAGCTAACACTACTAATTGATTACCATACTTTTCACGCAATATTTTATATTCACTCCAAGAATACAACCCATCCCCCACTACATTACCTTTTTTTAATAATTCATCAAATTTAGGAATATTGAGTAGTGCATAAGCCCCCATACCATGTTCTTTTCTAACACTCTCCCTAATAATTTTCTCATTAACTTCAGTTGGTTCAAGACCCCTCTTTTTAATTAAATCCATAGTAATTTGACCAAACCTCAAATAAGAATAACCTTTATTTACTAAATAATCAGAAACAACACTCTTACCAGAACCAGTCATACCAACAATACAAACAAGTTTATTCAAAAACAAACCACCTAAAAAGAATAGTAGAAAAAAACATTTAAACAGTGGGTTTTTATAAAAAAAACAATAAATAAAATTAATCTCCCCTCAAAGAAACATTCGCAACTTTTTTTAGATCCATAACAATTTTTTTGACCTCTGAAAGCTTCATTGATTTTAATTTTCTTGATTTAGGATCAAGAGCATTCTTTCCTTCAAAAAGCTGCCAAAACCAATTCTCCCCCCTTAAAAAAGAAGACATTTCAATTAAATCCTCTTTTGTAAGTTTAGGATAAAGAGTTGTTCTAAACTCATGAGCAACACCACTTGCTTTCAATAAAGAAACAGAATCTAAAATTGTTTCAAAAGGAATACTTGACTGAGTAATTTCATGAAACTTCCCCAACGGTGCCTTAAAATCCATTGCAACATAATCAACTAAATTCTCTGAAAATATTTTTTTCAAAACAGAAGGATTCGTTCCATTAGTATCAAGTTTTACACTAAACCCCCTATCCTTAATTTTTTTTATGAAATCAATTAACCCAGGAGAAACAGTTGGTTCTCCACCAGTAATAACAACCCCATCAAGCATCTTTTTTTTAGAATCCAAAAAAGTAAAAAAATCTTTCTCTTCAATTAATTCTCTTTTTGATTTTTTAAAATATTTATGAGAAGTTAACTCCTTATTATAACAAAATTTACATTTAAAATTACAATTAACTAAAAAAACTATACAAGCAACTTTGCCTGGAAAATCAGTTAAAGTAGTTTTTTGCAAACCCCCAATAAACAAACAAATCACCAAAAAACAAAAAATTAAACAAAATAAAACAAAACCAAAATTACAACCACAAAAAATTAATTAAAAAAAAATATAATTAAAAAAAAAGACTATAAAAAAAAGTCTTTTTTTCATATAACAAAAAACTAACAAGTTGAACACGATTCAACTGCAGAATCAAACTTTTTTCTATCACTAAACTCTGCTTGCTTAGAATCATTCCAATTACTCACAGGCCTAATATATCCAACAACTCTACTATACACTTCACACTTTGTCTTAACCATAACATTCACCTCCAAGTGAAACTAACTCTATAAATTTAAACCAAAAAAACTAACCCTCTCTCTCACAAATCGGACAATACTCATGCTCTCCTGAAATATACCCATGAATCGGACAAATACTAAAAGTAGGAGTAATTGAAAAATAAGGCATTTTATAATTCGCCGAAATTTTTCTCACCAAATTCTTTGTTGCATCCTTAGAAGCAATCCTCTCTCCTAAAAACACGTGAAACACCGTCCCACCAGTATACTTTGTTTGAAGAGGATCCTGCAAGTCAAGCGCATCAAACAACTCAAGAGACTTCCCCACAGGGAGTTGAGTAGAGTTAGTATAATATGGAGCAACTTTATGCTCTTTAAACTGCTTCTCATTAGCAACAATAATATTAGGGTAAATCTTTTTATCAGCCCAAGCAAACCTCCTTGAAGTACCCTCACCAGGAGTAGCTTCTAAATTAAAAATATCCCCCGTTTCGTTTTGATACACTTGCAACTTATCCCTCATAAAATCAAGAACCTTAACTGAAAAAGCAAGACCCTCTTTAGTAGTAATATCCTTACCCAAAAAATTAAGTAAAGCCTCATTCATCCCAAGCAAACCAATAGTCGAAAAGTGATTAGTCCAATAACCCCCAGTCTGCTCCTTAATACCCCTCAAATAAAATTTAGAATAAGGGTAAAGTCCCTGATTAGTTAATTGCTCAATAGTCTTACGCTTAATTATTAAAGACTCCTTAGCAAGGTCCATTAACTTGCCCAACCTCTCAAAAAACTCTTCCTCTGATTTTGATAAAAACCCAAGACGAGGCATATTAATAGTCACAACCCCAATAGACCCAGTTAAAGGATTAGCACCAAACAAACCCCCTCCCCTCTTATTCAACATTCTATTATCTAACCTAAGTCTGCAACA
>JAQVQA010000036.1 GCA_028701835.1 Candidatus Iainarchaeum sp. | reverse complement strand
GTTAATGATGTTTGTGGGGTTGAAGAAAAAAATGGTTTGATTTTAGATTCAGTTGAAGAAAAAATTATTTATACAGCAATAGCAAAAATTCAACCACTTTGTAAAGTTTGTACTAAAACAGATTATTTAGTGGTTGAGGATTTGGTTAATCCAACTAGTGTTCCTGATAATTCCTTAATTTTCACAATAGTGGTTTTGTTAAGCGTAGTTTTTTTACTAAACAAAAAATATAATATTAAAAAATAAAATAATTTTTTTTAATCCTTTTCATCAAAACCAATTTGTTTATCAAGTTCTTCAGCAGTTTTTTTGAGTTGAGAAAATACTCTATTAACATCATCCTCAATTTCTTCAATAGTTCTCTTCATACTCTTGCTCCTTGCAGAATAATACTTTTTGTTCTTCTCAATTAAGCCAGAGCGTTGCAAGTTATTCAAGTGGTTAATTACTGCGCCTCTACTCATTCCTACTCTCTCGGCAATTGCAGTACTACTTAATGCTTCTCCCTTCTCTGTTGCAAGAACAATTTCTTTGAACACAGCTGCTGCATTCTTATCCTTATCAATTGGTTCAAAAAAACCAAGGGAAGAACAAATCCAAGCTAATTGATGCTCAAAATCAGGGTTAAAAGGACGTTCAACTTTACGAACAACAATCTTGAACCTAGCTCTTCTTGTAGGAATATGTCTAACTACGCCCTTTATTATAGGCAAAGAAGAAGGAAAATCATCTTTAGTGACAGAAGACTTATTCACTACAATTCGTTGAGTAGAAAGAGGTTTAATTAGAATAAATTTCCTACTATCAATTGATTTAATCATATTAATCAATTCACAACCCTTTGAATTAAATTAATTCACCCAAAACGCTAATTAAGCAATACTTAAGGTTATAAGAAGAAAGCTTTAAAAACACTTTGTTTAAATAATTTGATTATTGTCCAAACAGTTTGGACAAAAAGTGATTTTTTTAAGGGATTGTGGTTTAAAATGACTCAAGTTGAATCAAAAAACATGAATAAATTGGGTGAAAACCCAGCTAAAATGAGTGAAAATAGTGCAGAAAATAGTGAAAAAGAGGGTAAAAAACCATTTTTGGAAGGTATTTTTGGGGATAAAAAAGGTAAAGAGAAAGGGGAATTGGATTTAGAAAAAAAAGTAAAAGAACTAACAGATTCTCTTCAAAGACTCCAAGCCGAGTTTGAAAACTACCAAAAAAGAAGTTTAAAACAAAATAATGAATTCAAAATTTTTGCAAACGCAAAACTCATTGAAGAATTACTCCCTGTAATTGATTCTCTTGAACAAGGAATGAACCACAATAAAGACTTAGTAATGATTCATGAACAGTTAATAAGCATACTAAAGAAAAACGGACTCGAAAAAATAATTGTGAAAAAAAAGGATAAATTCAATCACGACGAAATGGAGTGCTTGATGTGTGAAAATGAAGAAGGGGTTTTGGATGATGAAATAGTTAATGTTTTAATGAACGGATACAAATTGAACGGAAAAATTCTTAGAGCAACAAAAGTAAGTGTAGGTGAATCAAACAAAAAAAATAAAGAAGAAATTAGTTTATCAAAAACAGAAAACGTTGAACAAAAAAATAATGATGCTAATAAAGAAGAGTTGAAAAAAGATGAATTAAAAGAAAATGAATTAAGAGAAGAAAAAGAGTGTGGTGAAAAAAAAGAAAAAAATGAGTTTGAAGGAATGACTAAAAGTGACTTCAAGATAGACATTATTGAAAGTGATTAAATTTATAATAAATTCAAAAAAAAAACAAATTTTTTTGGGTTTATTTTCAAGCAAAAAAATAAATTTTGGAGAGTGTAAATATGGGTAAAATAATAGGAATTGATTTAGGTACAAGTAATAGTGCAGCAGCGGTTCTTGAAGGAGGAAAATCAAGAATAATTCCTTCAGCAGAAGGAAACACATTATATGGAAAAGCATTCCCTTCCTATGTTGCGTTTTCAAAAGAAGGTAAATTGTTAGTGGGTGAACCCGCAAGAAGACAATCAGTAACAAACCCCGACAATACTATAACTAAAGCAAAAAGAAAAATGGGGACGGATCATAAATACAAAATTAATGATAAAGAATACACTCCACAACAAATAAGTGCATTTATTCTGCAAAAAATAAAGAGGGATGCAGAAAGTTTCTTAGGCGAAAAAGTTGATAAAGCAGTAATAACAGTACCAGCTTACTTTGATGATAACCAAAGACAAGCAACTAAAGACGCAGGAAGCATTGCTGGCCTTGAAGTAGTTAGAATAATTAACGAACCAACAGCAGCATCACTAGCATACGGAGTTGACAAGAAAGGCAAAGACGCAAAAATAATGGTTTTTGACCTTGGAGGAGGAACACTGGACGTAACTATAATGGAACTAGGTGGGGGAGTGTTTGAAGTAAAATCAACTTCAGGAGACACTCAACTCGGTGGAACAGACATGGACGAAGCATTACTAAAATACATTATAGACGAATTCAAGAAAGACCAAGGAGTTGACTTAACTAAAGACTCAATGGCAATGCAAAGAGTAAGAGAAGCAGCTGAAAAAGCAAAAATAGAACTCTCAACAGTAATTGAAACAGACATTAACTTACCCTACATTACAGCAACACCAGAAGGACCAAAACACTTAGTAATGAAACTAAATAGAGCAAAATTAGAAGACCTAGTACTATCATTAGTAAAAAGATGCGAAAAACCAGTTACACAAGCATTGGCCGATGCAAAGCTAACTGCAACAGAACTAGATAAAGTAATTCTAGTTGGGGGCCCAACAAGAATGCCAGTAATTTACGAGTTCGTGAAAAAAATTACTGGAATAGAACCAGAGAGAGGAATTGACCCAATGGAATGCGTTGCGATGGGAGCAGCTGTCCAAGGAGGAGTACTAGCAGGAGAAGTAAAAGACGTTCTACTCTTAGACGTAACTCCACTAAGTTTAGGAATAGAAACTTTAGGAGGAGTATTCACTAAACTAATCGACAGAAACACCACAATTCCAACAAAAAAATCACAAGTATTCTCAACAGCACAAGACAACCAAACAGCAGTTGATATACACGTGCTACAAGGAGAAAGACCATTAGCAAAGGACAACAAGTCTTTAGGAAGATTCCAATTAACAGGAATACTACCTGCTCCAAGAGGAATGCCTCAAATAGAAGTGACTTTTGATATTGATGCAAACGGAATAGTGCACGTAACAGCAAAAGACAATGGAACAGGAAAAGAAACAAGCATAAAAATAGTTGCATCACAAAAACTCAACGAAGAAGAAATTGAGAAAATGAAGAAAGATGCAGAAAGCCACGCTGAAGAAGACAAGAAAGCAAAAGAAGAGATAGAAACATTCAACACAGCAGACATGACTATTAGTTCTACAGAAAAAATGCTTGAAGAACTAAAAGACAAGATAACTGAAGAACAAAAAACAAAAGTTAATTCACACCTAACTCAACTAAAAGAGTCAATAACAAAAGAAAACAAGAGTGCTAGTGAAGTAAAACAAAAAATGGATGAATTAAACAAAGCACTCCAAGAAATAGGTTCCCAAGTTTATGGAGCAATGAACCAGCAGAACAACTCTGCTGATTCAAACACTTCAAGCAACGAAGAAAATTCTAAAGAAGGGGATGAAAAAGTAGTTGACGCAGAGTTTGAAGAAAAAGACAAAAAGAAATAGAAACAATTAATAAGAAGAAAAGAAAAGGTTATTTAGATGAATGAATTAAAAACAAAAAAAGAAGAGACTCTCCTAAAAAAAGATTCTAGGAAAAAAATCTCTTCAAAAGAAAAATTAATTCAAAGTGTTCAAAAAAACCAAATAGAGTTAGGTTGGTTTGCAAGCATTTTGATTTAATATTTTTTTTTAAAAAAAAAATTCAAAACAACTAATTAAAAATCCCTTTCTTTTCTCTTCATTTGTAAAAACAATAAAAAAAATTTATGATTTTGGTGGGATTAGCTTTGGATTACTATGAAGTTTTAGGACTCAAAAAAGGGGCAACTCTTGAAGAAATAAAAAAAGCTTATAAAGAAAAAGCTAAGCAATACCACCCAGATGTTTCAAAAGAAGAGGATGCTGAAAAAAAATTCAAAGAAATTAACGAAGCATACTCTGTACTAAACGACCCCGAAAAAAAAGAGAATTATGATAAATTCGGAGACAATTACAAGGGATTCTCTGGCTACCAACAACAAGGATTTGGCCAAGGAATGGACTTTGACTTTGAAGACATATTCAACCAATTTGGATTCGGTTCATTCTCTGATTTGAACGAAATGTTTGGCGGAGGAAGAAGCTCTAGAGGAAGAGGAAGAAAAGATAATGGTTCAAACCTCAAAGTAGAGTTAAGACTAAAATTTGAAGAAGCGGTATTTGGTGCAACAAAAGAAATCAATTATGAAAGAATACAAAAATGCGAGAAATGCAAAGGTACTGGGGCAGAAGGGGAATTGAAAACTTGCTCTACTTGCAAAGGAAGAGGACAAGTTCTCCACCAACAGCGAACCCCATTTGGAGTATTCCAAACACAAGGCGTATGCCCAACTTGTCACGGTAAAGGAAGAATAGCTGAAAAAAAGTGTAAGAATTGTAACGGAAACGGATTTATCTCAAACAAAACAAAGTTAAGTGTAAAAATACCTGCAGGAATAAACACAGGCAACCACTTAAGACTTGCAGGCAAAGGAAACGAAGGAATGCACGCAAGCGGAGACTTATTCATTCTAATAATGGTTGAAGCACACGATGTATTCAAAAGAGACGAGGAAGATATTTACACAGAAATACCAATATCCTTTACTGAAAGTGCACTTGGTGCAAC
>JAQVQA010000012.1 GCA_028701835.1 Candidatus Iainarchaeum sp. | reverse complement strand
TTGTTGCAGAACTTGATAATAAATTAGTTGGGACTTTTGTTTTAGGAATAAAACCTTGATGGGGAGCAAATCGCTTGTTTGACGGAGAGATTTTTGTTGACCCTAAATATCAAAAACAAGAAATTGGGGTGCAACTAATAATTACTCTTTTTACAAAAGCTATTAAAAAATATAAAGTAGCTATTTTTGAAGCATCTACATTTAGCAACATTAAATTTCCTTCAAAATAGTATAATTCAATTGGAATAAAATCTAATAGAGAATTAGTTTTTATTTCAGGAGATTTAAAAAAAAATTTTAAAAAAAATAGAAAATAAAAAAAAATAAATAAATTTAAATAAAAATAAGCGAGCCCGTAGGGAATCTAACACCGCAATCCCTTTAGAAAAGGTATTGCATCCCCAAAACAAAAACACAAAAACAAAACGAGCCCGTAGGGAATCGAACCCTAGACACCCAGATTAAGAGTCTGGTGCTCTACCGACTGAGCTACGGGCCCTAAAAATTACAGTAATTACCAACTCTGTTAAGTAATTACCAATTTATAAAAGAAAAGTAAAGATGAGCGAGCCCGTAGGGAATCGAACCCTAGACACCCGGCTTAAAAGGCCGGTGCTCTACCGACTGAGCTACGGGCCCATCCAATTACATTCCTTTAAAAGAAATTGCCCTAAAAAGATTTTTAAAGGTGCTGAAAAAACATTTTAACGGCGATAATAATGAAAAAAAAAGATTTTATTATAATAAGATATGGTCATAGAGACGTGAGAGATTATCGTGTAACTAGCCACTGCGCATTAGTATCACGTGCCTTTGGAGCAAACAAAATGATTGTTTGTGAATCAAAAGATGAGATAGCAGAAAATACAATTAAAGGAGTTAATGAAAGGTGGGGAGGAAATTTTAAAGTAGAATTTATTCAAGACTGGAAAGAAGCTATTACTAAATTAAAAAAAAGAGGATATATTATAGTACACTTAACTATGTATGGGTTAAAGGTTCAAGAAGTTGAAAAAAAAATAAATAAATTAAATAAAATAGCCGTGTTAATTGGATCCCAAAAAGTAGAAAGAGAAGTATATGAAATAGCAGATTATAATGTTTCAATTACTAACCAACCCCACAGCGAAATAGCTGCATTAGCCGTTTTTCTTGACAGGACACAACAAGGAAAAGAATTAGATAAAAAATTTTTAAAATCAAAATTAAAAATTATTCCCCAAGAAAAAGGAAAAAAGGTAATTAATACAAAAAAATAAAATAATAAAGGATTTCTATAGAGTTTAAAAACCATTAGTAAGGAAAATATTTTATGCCTTCAAAATCTTTAACTGATCTTGTGCTTGTAAAAGAGTTACTTGATACAGTGGGAGGAGAAGATGCAATATTGTTAGTGAAATTATGTGAAAAAAAAAGAAAGATGACTACAGACGAAGAACTAAGTAAAAAAATGAAGAAAAAAGTAACAGAGGTTAGAGCAATATTAAACAAATTACATTTTAGAGGAATTGCATGTTATCAGAAAGCAAGGAATCAAAAAACAGGTTGGTATAATTATACTTGGGAAATAAAAAAAGACAGAATAGCAGAAATAATTGAAGAACAACAAAAAGAAAATCTCGAGAAATTAAACAACAAAATGAATTTAGAGGCAGATTATAGTTTATTTGATTGTACAAAGTGCAATCATAGAGAGGTTTTTGAAGTTGCTGCAGAATACAACTTCATTTGTCCATTGTGCGGAGGAAATATGACCTCGGCTAATGACCCAAACAGGCAAAAAGAGTTAACAATAAAAATAAAAAATATAGAGCAAGAAATTATATTATTAAACAAAATTAAATAAAATCTCAAAAACCTGGACATATATTACAGTTAGTAACAGAATAATAAAAAAGACTAAAATAGTCTTTAAAAAAAACAAAAAAGCAAAATTAAAAAAATATTAAAAAAAGAAGTTCAAAAAACCCTTTTTTTAATAAATAAAGTCTTTTTTGAATTTAAAACTAGCGGGGTAGAGCAGCCTGGAGTGCTCGCCGGGCTCATAACCCGGAGGTCGGAGGTTCAAATCCTCTCTCCGCTATTAAAACTATTTATTATTAAAAAAATAACCCCTTAACTTCCACTATTAAATTAACAAAAAATACGACAAATGACTTATTTATTTAATTTTTTAAAAGGACTCTAAAATAATCTTTTTTTAATCTTTTAAAAAATCATTAAAAAAAACATAAAAACAAACCACTCAAAACAAACTAAAAAAATAATTTTTTATAATTCTTAAAAAAATAACAATATAAGATACCTCACTTAAAATAAAATAAGACAAAAATAAATAATAAAACTAAAAAAAATAAGTCACAATTAAAAAAACAAAGAAATATAGTAATTACCAGTAATTACAAGTAATGAAGAGTAATGATAATAATAACTAATCATTACAGTAATGTTTTTAAATCATTACGGTCATTATATTAATGACTAAAATAAAAGTGGTAATGATGGGAATAATAGATACAATAAAACAAATACTTGGAATAAAACAAAAAACCAACCCAAAACCCACTCAAAACCAAGAAGTGAGTAATAATAAAAAAGAATTTGAAGTTAGATCAATTTGGGATTTTCTTCAGTTTAATGAACACACCCAAGCATTTCACTTAGCTAGTGTTATTAGATTTGATGAATGGGTTACAATGGATGAAGTGAGACGAAGAATTTTTGACCTCTTTCAAGTAGATTATGAAAATGAAAGGAGTTTATACCCTTATCTTAAAACCATGGTTGATGTAGGCCTTATTGAAAGCAACAATATTGGGGGAAAAAGAAAATGGCGAAAGAAAGATTTATTAATAAAATTAGAAAAAAAGAAAAAAGAAGAAGAAAAAGAAAAGGAAATTGAAAAAGAAGCATTAATTCAAGCTTAAATTTAATAAAAATGTTCAAACCCCTCTATTTTACATATTTTTTTATTAAAAAAAATATTATTGAATATCTTTATTTCTTGGACACATTTTATTATAACCTAAAAAATTTATTTTGTTGATTAAAGACACTATAATTAAAAAGAAAGAAGATTTAATAAATTAAATTATTATTTTTAAAGATTATTTTTTAATTTTTTAAATAAATCATAAAAATCTATTAAAAGGAGAGATTGTTGGTAAGTTTGTTTAAACCAATCAAGATCAACTATATTTTGAGCTTCTTTTAATAATGCTAATTTATACCCCTCTTCAACATTATTTTGAACAATTCTTTTCATTTCATTAAATAAAAGAGCCTTTCCTTCAATTCCTTCAACAAATTTTCTATTTAAAAGATTTTCAACTGATTTAGCCACCTCTAATTCAGATAAATCTTTTTCATTCAAAAAATAAGTACATTTCCACTCCCCTTTTTCTTGCCAATAATGAGTAGGATTTTTTCCTGTTTTAAAAAATTCTTGAAGGGTTTGAAATGCAATTTGGGGAATTATAACACAATTCTTTCCTGGCCTAATAAAGGGATAATTTGAAAGAATACCTGCGCGGTGATAATGATAATTTTTACCCCCTCCTTTATACACTGCTTGAGTATAACCATAAATTCCTCTAAAGAGTTTTTGATAAGTATAAGAAGAATGTTTTATTGAATCGGGAAGGATAAATCTATATTGAACAAAATAAGCTCTTATAACCAAAACACACACCCCACACTTCCATTAATACCTTATAATAATATAATAAAATATTCTTATGTATATTATATATACATATTGTTATTATTTATTTCTTTCTTTTTTTAAATTTTTGTTTAAAAAGAAAGGGTGTCCAAGATTTAAAGTATTTTTTTATGATTTTAAAAAAGATTTAAAAATAATAAATTTTAAAAAAATAGCTTCTTAAGTTAAAGTAAATTTAAATTAAAAAAAGAAAGTAAGGGGAGGCCTTACCTTCTAGAATATTTATATCTTAATTGAGAACTAGCAGTATTTTCTTTTTCTTCTTCCTTTGGTTGTTCAGTAAAAGGAATTTCTCTACTTGAAACAATTATTATATCCTTAACTGATTTTACATTTCTATAAGGAATACTTTTTTCAGCCAAAATTTTTTTAGCATCAGATTTAGTTTTAACTTTTAAAGGTTCAGTTGTGATAGTTTCAAGTTTCCCTTTTTCAAGGTTAATGATAATATCATACACCTTTCCTTTATATCCTGCTTCAAAGTCATAAACATCCATACCAAAAAGTTTTGATAATTTAACGCTCATAATTAATCCTCCCTTTTAATTAATACTAAGCTAAGAAAGACTATGAAGTATTTAAATCTATTCTTAAAAACAAAAAAATAAAATTAAGTTTGAAAAACAAACAAATTTATAATATACATAATTTTTTAGGAAATTGTCTTATTTTTTTAGATTTTTAATTTAATTTAAAAGATATCTTTTATTAGTGGAAGAAAGGGGGGAGGGTATTATAATTTATCAAGTGGACTTTGAACCTTTTTTAATTGTTGATTTGCAACATTAGTATAAATTTGAGTAGTATTCAAATTACTATGTCCTAAAAGAGTTTGAATATATCTAATATTTGTACCTGTTTCAAGTAAATGAGTAGCATAAGAGTGTCTAAAACAATGTGGAGTAACATGTTTAGTTAAACCAGCTCTTTTTGAAGCTTCTCTAACTATTCTTTGAATTGTATCCGTTGTAAGGGGTTTTCCATTTTTTTTTGAAAAAACAAATTCTGATTTAATCTTTTTTTTATTTAAATATTTTTTGATTCCATGAATCCATTCTTTTGAAAGAATAATAATTCTATCTTTATCTCCCTTTCCTCCTTTAATCATTGCTGTTTTTTCTTTTAAATTAAGATCATCAACTTTGATTTTAGTGACTTCACTAACTCTACAACCGGAACCATACATAAATTGTAACATTAATCTATTCCTACCAAACCTAGTATTATTAAAAATAATTTTTATTTCATCCCTAGTCAAAACTTTTGGAAGAGTTTTTGACTTTTTTGGAATTTTAATTTCTTCAAGCAAAAAAAGAACTTTATTTTTTTTAAATAAATATTTTAAAGAAGCATGAATTAATGAAAGAGTTGCATTATTACACCCCTCTTCCTTTTTATAAGCAAGAAACGAAATAATATCATTTTTAGTTAAATCCTTTATTTCTTTTTTTGTAAAATGAAAAAAATCTTTTATGTATATTAAATACATTTTAATGGTTTTTAAGGAATAACCTTCAACAATTAGTTCTTGTTTTATTTGAATAAAAATATTTTCAAAAAGAGGATTTTCTAAAGAATTATTTATATTTAAAATTTCTTTATTTTTAGTGGAATAAGAGGGGAAGGGGGAATCTATTTTTTTTTGATTCTTCAACTCCTCTTCTTGATTTGAATTATCCTGCATTTTAAATCAACAGATTATTTGATTTTTTTATTTAAATAACTACTCATTCTATTTTTATTAAAATTTTAAGAAAAGTTGGTGAAAAAGGATCCTCTTTTAGGGCGAGGATATGTATAATGTTGTATTGCCTTGTTATACACCCAATTTTTTTTTATTGTATAAGAATACATTAAATTTAGTTGGCAAAGGGGAGGGGTAGTTAAATTATTTTTTTTTAAAAAAGTAAGGTTTTTAAACGAGAAAGGAATAATGTTATTATATGCTTAGAAAACCAACTAAACCCCCTGAAGGGGCAAAGATGAAGGAAACTGCAGATATGCTTGCATGGAGAAAAGAATTTGAAAAAATGAAAACAGAGGATCATTTAGATAAATTAAAAGAATTAGGGCTTGATGATGAAGATTTGGATGAATTTAAAGATTTAAAAAAAGGAAAAATAAAGTTAGAAGATGAATTTGGTGTTATTGAAGAAGATAAGTCTATAAAAAAGAAAGTAAAAAAATGAATTTACTTTTTAGTTGCTCTTATTCCAGAACTGTTTGGATTATATTTAACATTAATAAAACCAACTTGTTTAAGTAATTTTTCAACAATTTTAAAGAATTCATTTCCTTTTGTTTTTTTTGGATTAGGACAATAATGATAAAGAAGCCCTTCTTTTTTTAAAACCCTATAAAGTTCTTTATAAAAGTGGATTGAATATAGTTCTTTTGCAAAAGAAACAGTGGGAGGGTCATGTAAAATTCTATCAAAATAATTATTTTCAAATTTTTTTATTCCCTCAAAAACAGATTCCTTATACAATTTAATTTTTTTATTTAGAAAAAAATCATTTGAATATGGGTTGTAAGAAGCAAGTTCTAACACATTATTATCTTTTTCAAAAGAAATAACCTCTTTACAATTAGGTTGATTAGCTTCAATAACTGAAGTATACCCCAATCCTGCACAACAATCCAAAACAATTCCCTTAATAGGAGAAATTTCTTTAACCATTAATTCAGCGCTTATTTTTGGAGTAGAACTTTTGAATCGGTGCATAGGCACACTTGAAAGCATTAAAGAAGGCCAATCATTAGTTGGTTTTAATTTATAATAAAGATTAGTCTCGTTAGAAAATAATTCAATTGCAAAAAGCTTATTATTAATAATTGCATAAAAAGTATTTTCTTTAATTTTATTAAATTCTTCAAAAAATATTTTATTATTTCTAATAATAACAAATTCTTGTGTTTTAATTTCAATCAATTCTTTTGTTAATCCTAAATCTAAACTCATTAAAAAAGAAAAGTGTCCAGGAAATGGTGTTTTGTGGTTGTTTTTCTTATTTAAATTAATTTTTTTAAAGGAAATTATTTTATCAACATCTTTTTTTGTTAAAATAGGGTATTTTGCCATTTATATCAAATATATTAGTATAAATAAGTTTATATATAACCTCAACACAGTTATGTATTGGAGCTATTTTTTTAAGTTTCCTAATAAATCAAAGGTGGGTCTATGAGTCATATATTGTTAAAAATGGATGTCGACGAGGAGATGAGATTAAATCTTCTTTCACAGGAAATGAAAATGAGATCAAAACAGCCAGAAGCTTGGACAAAAACAAAGTTTAGAAAATATGCTAACTTTGGAAGGAATAGGAACAAGACTGCTGAAGAAATATTAAATGCAGAACCAAAATCAAGTAAAGTTTTGAAGAAGTAAATCTTCTTCATTAACTATTTTTTTAAAAATAAGATAAATATTAATTTATTTTTTTTATTAATTTTTCAATTAAAACACATTAACATGCTTTACTTTAAATAATTTAATTTACTCTTTTTGTGGTATGATAAAGAAATGACTGTTTTTGACAGGTAATCAAAATTTGTTTGAATAGAGAATAAACCCCTTTCTAAGTTTAGGGGTTTGTTCTAGTTGTTATATTCTTTAGTATATTTAAAAACAATTTTATTTTATTACTTCAAGAGTGCCTTTTTTTCCAGAACTTATTTGAATTCTTCCTTTATATTCAGTGACCCACCCATTAGTAATTTTTAATTTATCTCCATCATTGACTTTTTTATAATCATCATTCCATAAAGTTAACGAAATTTCTTCACCATCTTCATCTTTTACAGCTGCATTACAGACAGTTCCTTGTCCACTTGCACTTGCAAAAGCTCTTGGTTCTCCTTTAGTTACAACCTCAACAATTATTTCATCAAATGATGTATTTGGTCTTAATTCTTTTATTTTCATCGAAACACCTTACTACTAAAAAAATACAAAATCATTAAAAAAGCAGTTGTCAGATTTTTTTTAATAATGTTGTTGCCTTTTTATGTATTTTCTTTATAATATTGTTTGATTTAAATGGGTTTTTTATTTTTAGATATAGAATCTTTTGTTGATCCAGAGGAAGAAAAATCAGGGTTGAATCCTTTTTGTAAAAACAGTAAGGTTCTTGTAATATCCTATAATTATTATTCTCTTTTGGTTGCCCCAAAGGAAGGTCAAATAAAAGAACCTTCTTTTATTTTTGAATGGGTTGAGGGATCTGAAGAAAAATTATTAAAAAAATTTTATGATGTTTTAAAATTGATTGAAAAAAAAGAATTTAATAATGGGGATGTTTTTTTGAAGATAGTTGGTTTTAATCAATTAGCTTATGATTTAAATTATCTTTTTTGTAGAATGAGTTTTTATAAAATTGCTCCTCAAAGAGAATTATTTAACCTTCTTTTTACTAACTCAAAACATGTTGATTTAGCTCAATTGGGGATGGCTGTTTCTAAAGCGACTAAAAGGGATGAAGATTTTAGAACAATTTCTCAAAAAGTAATTAATTCTTATTTTGAGATTCCTATTAAAGAAGCAACAGGAAAGGATGTTTCAAAGTTTTATTTAAAAAAAGATTATGATAAAATAATTAAATATTGTACTGAAGAATTTACTTTTGAATTATTATATCAAAGTTTATTACAAACTTTTTTACATTAAAAATTAGTTAAAATTTTTTTTAAAATAAATTTGTTTTTTTTAATTTATTACTCCTTTTTTAAAATTTATTAAATTGAAAGATAAAGTATTTAAACTTCAAGAACTTATTTGGAATGATAATAATGGTAGATGAAGGTTGTCAAAGAGAAATTGTTTTATGTAAATTACTTGAATCCAGGGGGAAATGCTTGGCTGATGATTGTTTTGCCCCTTCTAAAAATTTAAAGTAATATTTTTAAAAAAAATTAGTGTTTTTTAAGTGTTTTTGTATTATATTTAGTATGAATCTGTTAATTACAGGCACTCCTGGTGTTGGAAAAACAAAAGTGTCAAAAGAGTTGTCTAGCTTATTGGGTTTAATTTACATTAATGAAAAAGATTTTGCACTAAAAAACAAGATTGGTTCTTTTAGTGAGGATAATGAACTTGAAATACCTTTAAACATGTTAGAAAAAAAAGCAAATTCTTTTTTAAAAAATAAAAAAAATATTCTTTTTGAGGGACACGTTTTTTGCGAAACTAAATTAAAAATAGATTTTGTAATTGTGTTAAAAGTTTCTCCTGAAGAAATTGAAAGTAGACTTGAGGGAAGGAATTATTCTCCTGAAAAAATAATGGATAATGTTTTTTGTGAAGGAATTGATTATTGTCTTAAACACGTTAAAAAAAATTTTTCTAATAAACAAATTATTGTAGTAAATTCAAATAATAATTACAAAATAACAGTTGCTAATTGTCTAGTTGAACTTGAAAAAAGACAGAATTTTGTAATAAAAAAATGAAAAAAGGCATTACAAATGGTTTTAAAACTTGTTTTAAATAAAATGAATTAGTATTGGTTTAGGGATAATTTATGAATAGATTATTATTTTTGTTTGTTTTTGTATTGCTTTTAGGTTCGGTTTTTGCTTTTACGTCCCCCTTAACTGAATTTGGTTTTAAGGAAATTCAAACAAGTATTGTTTCTGAAAAAATTTGTCAAACAATTGTTTTGAATTTAAATGAATCTGATTTGAATAAAGAAGGAGTTGGGTTGCTTTCATTAAATTCTTTTTTTGGCGGAATGGATTTGGATAATACTTATATATCTATTTCTATTAATGAAGGAGAAGAAATGATTTTTTGGAAAGAGTTTTTTCATTGTACAAAAGAAAATTGTTGGGCTAGAATATATTTACCTCAACTATCTGAAGGAAGCACTAATTTAAAGATTTGTGCAATTCTTGGAGGAAATACTTCTATAGTAAAAGTTACTGAAGATTCTTTTTTTGGAATTTATGATATTCCTTTATTAAAAATAAGAAATGAAGTTCCTTCTCAAATATTTTTGGGTGATAGAGCAAAAATGAGTATTATTGTTTCAAATGAAGGGACAGAACTAGCTACAATATATGTTCAATTTGTACATCCCGATACTCGTGCAAAAGTAAATATTTCTAGTTTTGATATCGTTGAAGGGGACTCAAGTGCAACAACTTCTTTAATTCCTGGTGAAATCAAAAAATTTGATTATTATATTAAGCCAACTTTAATTAGTTCTTATAATTTGCCTTCAGCAGCATTGTTTTTTACAAACAATTTTGGAGAAGAACAGGTTTTGATCAGTAATCACCCTACTTTAAGTGTGATTAGTCCTAAAAAATTAGATTTGTCTTTAATTGTTTCTAATGAAAATGATGAAAAGAGTCAAACCTTTAAAGTAATTATAAAAAACAATTTTCCTTCTTCTTTTACTGGTGAATTAAGATTATATCCTCAAACAAAAATAATTGATTCTGTAAAAGAAGTATTTGTTTCAGCAAATGGGGAACAAGAAGTTATTTTTAATTCAATTCCTTTTGAAGGAAAAGAAGAGTTTTTTGTGTCAATAATAGATGGCAATGAAATATATTATTCAAACACTTTAGAAGTTGAAAATAAATCAAATAATTTTTCTTTTTTAATAATCATAGCAATTTGTGGTATTTTAGCAAGCGGATTAATTTTTGTTTGGATTTATTATTCTAAAAAGTGAATAGTTTTATTAAATTTTTTCCCATTCTTCACTAATTATTTTTTTTCTTTCAGATTCTTCTTTTTCTTTTTTTGAAAAATTATTTTTTAGTACAAGGGCAGCTATTATGATTATTAAAATAGGGAGAAAAATACCTATCCCTTCTAAGTTAAATTTTTGATTATTAGTATCTTTTAACACGAGATATGCTTCAATAAAATTATTTTCATCAAGTAATTTTTTTCCTTGGGAAAGAGTTTCTTTTGGAGAATGATTATCAATAGCGGTGTTAAATGAATTAATTGCTTGTCTTTTAATATTTTCATTTGCTAGCCACACTTCATCGAATAAAGGTTCGATTTTTTTTAGTTTGTTAAGAATTAAATCATCCGAAGCACATATTTCATTTAATAAAAACCTAATTTTTTCAATTCGTGTTTGTGTGAGAGGAATAATGAACTTTGACTTAATTAATTCAGAATTATTTGTTATTAAATGATCTTCAATATAATTTAAAGTGATTTTGCAATATTCTATATAATAATCAAATTTTTTTTCTAATTCTTTTTGTTCGTTATTTTTTAATTTTTCAACTTCTTTTGACTTTTTAATGAATAAATCATATTCTTCCTTAAGTTTTAAAAAAACATTATTTGCTTCACTAGCGTTAAGATTAAATATTTCTTCAAATTCTAATTTTGATTCAAAAAAATCATTTTTTATTAAAGATAATTCTTCATCGTTTTGTGTTTTTTTTAGGATATCATTCCACATTTTTTCGACTTCACTTTTTATTTTGTTGTCACTACTATAAATTAAGTTGATTAGTAAATCAAATGCCTTTGCAATTGATTTTTCATCATCTAATTTTTCATTAATTATTGTATCGAGTGTTGTTTTGATTTTTTCGCTTTGAGAAACTAACCCTATTGCAAGAAGTTCTTCTTGTTTTTTTCTCAACTCATCTATTTTTTCAAGTAATTTTTGTTTCATTAAAGCTAAATCTGTTTTTTCTTTTTCGTTAAGTTCAATTAATTTTATTTCTTCAACGTTTGATTCAAAAATTTTTTTCATTAAAATCAAATTTTCACTTTCTCTTGCTTTTTTTGTAGTATTTTCTTTTTCGAGTAAGTTTCTTAAATTAAAGAATGATTCTTGTCTTTCTAATCCTTCTTTATAATAATCAAGAGCATTACTAGTTTTTACCCAAATCTCATAATATTGTATTTCATTTGCTTCTATTACTTGATTTTGTAAAATTATTTTTTCTTCAATTTTTTTGAATTCTTTTTTAGTATAATTATTTGAATAAATTATTATTTCTGCATTTGTGGAGGGTAAAGAAATCATTATGGTTGCATTAACTTTTGATGAAAAGTTGTTTTTTGCTTGGATTTTATAAATTAAAGTTTCATCCAAATCAGTATTTTTTGTTTCAACAAGTTCTTTTGAAACAGTAATACCGTTTTTTACATAATAATTAACTTCTATTGTTGTATCTTTTTTTAAATCTTCAATTAAAAATTTTGTATAATTATTTTCGTTTGAAAAAATAGTTTCTTTTGAATTTATTAAAACTGATGTTAAAGAAACATCTTTTGGGGGGCTTGTTTTAACTAAAATTTTTTTTGTTTGAATTTTTGGTTCAATATCAATTTCTCTTTTTAAAAGGCTTAATTCGTTTGAAGCATATTTGATAGAATCTTTTTCAGTTGAATAAAAAAGTGTTTCTTCAAAAAAAGTTGCTATAATTTTTCCTTTCGGTAAACAATTTAATTTTAACAAATTGTTTTGGATTGAATCAATGCAATCATCTTTTGTTGAAAATAAATTAATTTTATAGTTTATTTTTAAATAAATTTCTTCGTTTATTTTCTCAAAAGGATTTTCAATAATTAAAATGTTTTCTGAATAATTAGGTTCATTTAATAAAATAATGGATTCATTTATTTTTTTGATTTGTATGTTTTGTTCAATATAATTTATTGTTTCATCCATAATATTTTTAGAAAAGTCTTTATTTAGAAGTTCTAATTTTTCTAATAAAGTTTCTTTTATTAAAACAATTTTTTCAAATAAAAGAGCATCTTCAAAAAAATACTCGTCAAAGCTATCCATATTTTTCTCAAACGAATTAATTTGTTCAAGTATTTTACTGTTATTGGAATAAAAATAAATTTTTTGTAATTTCTCTAAGTTATTTTTTGATTTTAAATATTCTTCCAATATTTTTTTATAAATGTTTTCTTCATTTAATTGTTTTTTTATTTTTTCTTGAATAGAAGTGCATTTTGATGCAAAATCATCAATGTTTTCTTTAGTTATTTGAGTTTCTTTTAATTCTTCATACATTATTTTTAATTCATAAAAATTTTCTGTTTGAAAAATTTTTTCAAGGAATATTAAACAGTCTTTTGCAACTTCTTTTTTTTGTGATTCAAAAAGATTATAATCATTTAATGCACTTATTAGTAATTCTTTTTTTTGAATTAGTTCAGTGCAAGCTAGTAAGCATTCTCTTCCTGAAGTATTTTTAACTCGTGAAGAAAAGTATTTGATTTCTTCTATTAGTTTGTCAGTTTTAGTAGAGTAACTTTCTTTTTCAAAATCTTTCTTTTCTGCTTCGTTTTTGCATGCTTCAATTAATTTTTCTTCAAACCCTTTTTGGTTAAATTCTAGTTGAAACAAAATTTCTGATAAATCTTCATCAAAAGAAAAAAGTTTATTTAATTCTTCTCCTTTTTTTAAATTAGAACTAGCTTTTTTTTCTCTCAAAATAATATATTCTTTTTTAATATTCTCAAAAATTTCTTTTAAATCAGTGTTAGTGTTGATTGTTTTTAGTGTTAGTTTTTCTGAAATTATTGAAAAAGTTTTTATTTTGTTTTCTGTTTCAATTAGTTCATTTGTTTTTGTAATTTTTTTATTTGTTGTAATCCAAAGGTCTTCAATTTTTTTGTTTAGTTCTTTTTCATTTTCACTAATTCTGTTAATTAGGTCAGCGAATCTTTTGAAAGCAGAATTATTATTTCCTCCTAAATCAGAATATAGTTTCATAAATTCATATATTGGAAAATTTTGTAATGCTAGTAAACTCTGTTTTTTATAAAAAGCTTTTTCGGCTTGATAAATTAAAAAAGGGATAGTGTCTTGAATAAAGGGGAAATAGGCTTTTTTTTCAAGCCCTAATTCTTCAAGAATTGTGTTGTTAATACTGTCAAAGTGTTCTATCCAAAAAGGATTTTTTTCAATCAAAATTTCAAATCCTTTTGATGCGCTTGATTTTGCAAAAGAATCTGCTTTTTTTGAATAATAAGATACATAAGTATCTGAATTTGTTGCTCCTGAATTTAATTCAGACAATATTTGTCTTAATTCAATTAAATCTAAGTATATTTTTTCTTCTTTTATTTGATCAATTTCGTTTTTTGTGAATTCACTTTCTTTTTTTGCTATTAAAATAAAAGTTTTTTTCATTGCTTGGTCTAATTCGGCGAAAGAATCACTAATTAATGATTGTGCTTGATTAATTTTTCCTGCAGCACTAATAGCATCTGATTCATTACAATATTTGACTATTTGTTTTTGTTCTAATAAAGATTCATTATAAAAATACCAGCTTCTTGCAACGTGATTTTTTATTTCATATAAGTAACTTTCGTCAGAATAATTTAAGTTTGTTTTAAATAACAAATCTACTTTTTCAAAACATGAGGTTTCGGTAGTGCAATTTGGAATAAATGCATAACTTTTGCTTGCAAGTTTTGTACAAAGATTTTTTTCGCTTCGGGTCATTTCCACACAACCCAAAAGGATTAATGTTGTTAATAAAATTATTATCACAAATATTTTTTTTTTCATGAAATAGGTTCGTTAATTTGTTGTTTAAAAATCTTTTTAGTTTTTCGACAATTGTCTTTAAAAGTTTTTATTAAAACAAAATGGGTTTAATATCCTATCCCTTGGGGTGTTAGATTTACCTATTTTGTAATACATCAACAAGATAAAATCTCTTTTGATTGACATAAAGAATTACTAATCTTTCAAGAATTGCCCTTTTCGGGTTTTTGATTAGGTTATTTTAAAAATTATTATTCTTCTTCTTGGTTATTTTGAATCCAATTTCTAGTTGCACATTTTTCACTTGCTGTTTTTGCTTGGGAATCTAATATATAATAAAGACAATCATTTTCTTCATTAAGCATTTTGTTAGTGTTTTTAATTGTAGTACAATCATTGCTACTCATATCAATCATTAAAGGGTTTATTAGAGAGTATTGCAAAAAAGAGCCTATAATTAAACCAATAATTAATGTAAATAATATTAATTTATTCTTTTTTATAATATTTTTTGGTATAATGTGTTTTTCTTTGATGATTTCATCATATTCGTCATCAGGATCTTTTAAAGACATTAATAATTTAAGTTTTTAGTTAATAAAAAGCTTTGTTCAACAGTTTTCATTTCTTTTTAAAGGATAAATTTTAAAAATTAATTTTTAATTTATTTTCAAAAATATTTTTAAAAAAAATTGTTTTTTTTTGATTTTTAAAAAAGGTTTTTTTAAAAAAAAACTATTGCTTATACATAATTTTTTTAGTTTTATCCTCTTTTTTAAAAAAATATTTTATTAATTAATCTCTTTTACATAACTGTTTTTGGTTTGTTTTTTGTTATACAAACCTTTATAAAGCAGTTAGACTTTCTATTTGTTAAATTAAGTTTTTTGGGTGTGAAAATGTATAAGTACACGATAGCAAGGCAATTGGCTTCCAAGAGAGTAATTACTAATAGAGGGGACGAGGTTGGAAAATTAGTTGACATAATCGTTTCTGAAGTTGGTGGGGACGTAGAGTACTTGGTAGTTGAAGTTGATAGAAATTCTAGGCTTTTGAATAAGCTCGGCAAGATAGATAAATTGGTTGAGATACCATATGCGTCAGTTACTGCTGTAAGTGATGTATTCATTGTTGACGAGAGAGAAATTCTAGAAGATGTTTCAGGTAAAAATTAAATTTGATTCAAAGAAGTTAAATGCTTTTCATTAAATAAATGATTAGCATTTGATTATTTGTTAATTTAATTTAGCTTGGAATTGACTTTTTAATTTGTTTTGCCTTTTAATTGAAATTGGCTTTTTAATTTTTTTCTTGATTATTTTTAAGAATTAATTAAGGTATTAGTTTTGTTATAAATTTATAATAATCTTGTTTTTCTTCAAATCAATTTCTTTTATTATTGAAGGTATTACTAAATTTATTTTTTCTTTTATCTCTTTTTCATTTAATCCTTTATCTTGAGCTTTTTTAATTGCCTTAATTATTTCATCTATTTTAGTGTAATTATTGTAAATTTTTTCTCCTTTTTTTTGTAAATCTTCTCCTTTATTTAATATTCCTTCTATTTGAGTTTCTCTCATTCTTAAATTTTTTAAATCTTTATCTTCTTTTTTCTTTATTTTATCCTCTGGTTTAGTTTCTTCACTTAATTTCTCTAAAAGTAATTTGTTTAGTGCGCTGTTCATGGACTCAAATTCTTCCCCTTTTTCTTTATTATCTAAATTTATTGTAAATAAAACATTGTTTATGAGATATATTTTTGAATTTTTTTTTGAATAAACATCTTTTAATTTATTTAAAATAAAAATTGTTGTTTCTTTTTGAGTTTCGACAGCATTTTGTGTTTTGTTTAGATTTTCTTTGTTGAAAATATGTTCAAGTATTTGGGGGGATACGTTTAGAATATCAATTATTGCTCCAAAAATAGTTTTTTTGTTTTGATTTATTTTTTTAAAGAATTCTTCGTTGGTTTCAATTAAAGGGTTAATTCCTTTTGAGGAAGGAAATTTATAAAATTCTCCTTGTTCTAACTTTCTATCTTTCCACTCTTCTTTTCTAAAAGCTCTTATTATTTTGTAATCTTTTTCACACAGAATGAGATTTCCTTTTGCAAATAATTCAACAATTAATATGTTGTTAGGAAACTCTATTTTTATTATTCTGTCAAGTTCTTGTTGTGTTAAATCAACAATTCTTTGATTATAAATAAATTTTTTTAAAAATGAACTGAATCCTCCGGGGCTTTGTTTTGCTGACAGGGATTTTTTTGAAACAAAAAAAGAATTGGGAGTGAGTATTAATTGCTTGTCTCCAAATTCTTTTGTATGTATCTTCATTTTTATCCAATTATTTTCAAGAGTTTGTACATTATTTACAAAACCATTTTTTAAGTATTGTAATTCTTCTACTAATTGGTGCATAGCCAAGTTACTTAATTGCAAATCCATTCATTAATTATTTGTTTAAAAAAGATTAAATAGTCTTATGTATTAATATGCAAAGTTTTTTTTTGTTTTTTTAATAAACAATGATTAAAATATTTACATTTTATTGAAAATACTTCATCATTATTGCAACTAGGCCTGGTCTTTTAACTAGCTTTTTTGTGAATAAAATAGCCATGTCAGTTTTACTAAGCGTTCCGTTTCCTATAGCTAGAGCTTCATCCATTGTAATTGATTCTGCTAAATAATTAAAATCATCATCACTTAGTTGTTCAAGCAAGTGCCTTGATTTTAATCTTCTCTTTAACTCATTTCCCCTTGTATCAAACCATTCTTGAGTGTATTGGTTTAAGTTTTTATCAGTGTAATCATTTTCTTTTAATGCTCTTAAAGCATTTTTTGCAGCTAGTCGTCCTCCCTCCATTGCTATACCTATTCCTCCGCCGTGAATTGGATCAACCATGTGTCCTGCATCTCCAGCTACTAGTAAATTATCAGCAGTCATTTTTTCAAGAAAACCCCCTACCGGGATTCCTCCTGCATTAACTTCAATTATTGAACCATTTTTTAATCCTGGTTGTGATTGAATCCATCTATCCAAATATTCTTTAGCATTTAATTTTGTTTCGTTTGAAACATAAGCTCCTATTCCTATTCCTACATTTGCTGTTCCTTCTCTTTTAGGGAAAATCCAAATATATCCTCTTGGAGCCACTTGGGTTCCAAAATAAAGGTGTAAACAATTCTCATCATAGCCACTTATCCCAGTCATTTCGTATTGATAACCCGAGTCAGTGTCATTGAGATTGTTTTTTGTGTTGAGTCCAAGCATTCTTGCTATTAGTGAATCAATTCCATCACAAGCAATAACTAATTTTCCTTTAAACTCTTTAACTTCATTATTAACCTCAACTTCAAGCTTAACTAACCCATTTTCTCTCTTAGCATTAATTACTTGGTGCTTTAAAAGAATCTTAGCCCCAAGCTTTACTGCATTAATTGCAAGTTCTTTTTCAAACATTTTCCTTTCAAGAACATAACCCAAAGCGTTTTCACTCTTCATTTTTACATCTTTTCCATTTGGCCCGTAAAGAACAGCTCCTTTTATTTCTTGAACAGCCCACTCTGGTTTTGGTTTTAAATTCATTATATCAAACCATCTATTACTTAGTCCTTCAGCGCACCTCTTTGGGCAACCAATTTCTTGTTTTCTATCCAAAATCAAAACACTTGCATTTCCTTTAGCAAGTTCAAGTCCAGCGGCGAGTCCACTTGGCCCAGCTCCAACAACAATTACATCATAAAGTACTTCGTTTGAATCCATTTTTTCACCCTAAATTTTTTTTTCAAGTTTCATTGCTCCTACTGGACAAATAGTGACGCACGCACCACAATTAATGCACTTTTTTTCATCAATGAATATTCTAGTGTCTTTTAAAGTAATTGCACCTACAGGGCAAACACCCACGCATGCACCACAATACAAACACTTATTAGAATTATTCTTTGCACTCATAAATATCCTTCCTTACTTGATTAATTTAATCCTCGTTAGTTTAGTTTAAAAACCTCTCCAAAAACCCTTGTTTTGAAGTTAATTAGGGTTTATTTTTTAAAAAAATCTAGTTTTTAGCTTCTTTAAGATTTTTAACAAAATAATTTCCTTTTTTTACAAAACCCTCTCCTTTAGCAACATTAGTGTAAAGCTTCTTCATTCTAGTTTGGTGTAACAAAATAACTTCCTTCTTTTTTTGTTTATACTCTTCTTTCTCCTCTTTACTTGCTTCTCCAAAAGCAATTCTTCTGTGAATTTCTTTTGTTTTAGCATCAAAAAGAGAGAATAAATAAGGTTCAAAGTAAGAAGGGTGTGCGGTTGGATCAATTAGCATTGCTTTACTAAAACCTAGTTTTTTTGCGTGACTAGTTATCTCACTCACTAAATACCTTGAAGCATGGGTATTAACTGCTCGCTCAAACTCCCTAATCTCTTTTAACCAAGGAGTTCCTTGAAGAGTCTCAATAATTACTCTCCCTTCTAAAAACCTTATATTAGCAGAATAAATAGGGGTTTGTTTCCTGTTAATGTTCGTTGAAATAGAAAGAGAAATAGGGTTTTGTGAATAATTTCTAGTTAAAGAAACTAAAAAAGTGTTTTTTTCAGCTTTGTATAAAGAAGCTCTAAATTTTTTTAAAAAAGTTAATCCACTTTTATACTTATCAAATTGTTTCTCGCTTCTAGCATGCTCAATAAAATATTTTGCAAATAATTCAGCCCTACTTTCAACCTTTTTTTTAGTGTGCTTTTCTTTCTTACTTTTTTGGTATTTTTTTTTAAAAATCATTTTAACTCACTAACAATAATTTTATTCTAAAAATTGTTCATATTTTTCAGAATTAAATCTGTATAAGAATCTTTTAATTTTCTGGTTTTTAAAAGAGTAATTCTTTAACACCTCGGCTTTTTTTCCAAAATAATTTTCAAAAAGATTTTTTTGAGCAGGGTCAAGAAGAATAAAATCTTCTTTGAATTCAGTTATCACAAAAGCATGAGTCTTTAAATCATCCAATTCTGCAATAATTACTTCTGCACGAGAATCACCCAAAGCCTTCATTAAAGCACAAAGAAAAATAGCTAAATCTTCATCATCAGCAACTTTGGCTTCAATAATTTCTTTTGGAGAAAACCAGTAACTAACATTCAAATCAACATCCACAAATTCAATTTCTTTTTGAACATAATCAAAAACTTTTTTTAACACAATTAAATAATCTTCTTGAAAAGAATAAGAAGGGTCCTTAAAATCACTAATTATTGATTGAATACTCAAATCAGTTCCATCAACCAAAGCCTTGATTTCCCCAATAGTTCTACGCTCGTGCTCATTAATTACCTCCGCGTATTTACCTAACAAGTACCTACACAATTTAACCTCTTTTTCGACCTCACTCATACCATTTAATTTAGTATCAAAGGTTTAAAAAAAAGCTTTTTTTGGGTAAAAAAAAGAATTAAGGTTAATTTCTATTCAAACAAAAAAATTTATTCAAACAAAA
>JAQVQA010000035.1 GCA_028701835.1 Candidatus Iainarchaeum sp. | reverse complement strand
GCCAGAAAGAAAAGAAGAAGAAACTCCTAAAAAAGAATAAGTACAATTGACGAAAAAGTAGTTTTCTTTATATATCTCTTTTTTTAAATTCTTATAAATGAATGAAAATTTTAGAGAATTTTTTATTTTCCTTGATTTGAAAATGGAAAATGAAATTTACATTAAGTTTGAATACTCTGAAGATTTTATTGTAAATGCTTTTGTAATAATTTATTTAACAAAAGTAAATGAAGTTTTTGAAGAAGTTGTAAAATATGATTATTCAGAAAGAGAAACTCTTCACGTGCATTACTACTATAAAAAACATTCAAGAAAAGAGTATTTGGATTTTCCTCCAACAATTGATACTTTATTTGAATTGAAAAATAATTTAGAAGCAAATTGGCAGAAATTCTTAATTAAGTTTAATGAGGGATAAATTTATATATAACATCAGGAGTTATATTTATGGATTGTATGAAAAAATTAATTATTAAAATTGGTGCAGATTCTGATAAGGATTTACGTGAAGCTTGGTCAAAACCTTCAAAAGAACTAAATGGCACTACAACAGTTTATCTAAAAAACGCAATTTTGGCACACCAAATTCTTTCAGAAGAAAGACTTGACTTAATGAAACACATAATGACTTACTCTTCACCAGCTTGTGTATCAGATTTAGTTGAATCAACAGGAAGAAAACAAGAAGCAATCAGCAGAGATATTTCAATCCTTGAAAGTCAAGGGATGATTCAAAAAAACAAAAAAGGAAGAAAAGTATTCATTGAACCAAAAATTGATTCAATAGAGATTAGGTTCAAGTGATTATTTCTGTAGTTTTTTCCATGCTTTATCCTCTTCTTTAGTATTCCAATCCTTCATTAAGGACTTTTCACTAAGAAGAGTGTTTAGTAGTTTTTCATTAATGTGCTCAATTGGCCTTAATTCTATTTTGTCCTCAAAAGCTAAGACAACAATTTTTTTTCCGTTAGAGAATTTTCCTTGTCTTAATTCTTTCGGCAAAGCAATTTGCCCTTTATCTGTAATAGTTATTGTTTTCATTCCCAAAAGCACCTTAAACCACCAATCTTACAAATCTTATTAGTAAGAAAAGCTTTTATTGGTAATTATTAGTTCTGTTGAATAGTTTAAAATCTTTTTTGAACCAATTTGCCGGCGTGATTAGTAGTTACTTGAAATTTAGCTTTTTGCCAAAGTAGGGTAAAATTCTTTCCCAATATTTTTTTACTAATGTTTTGTTTTTTACTATTGTTACTTTGATATTTGTTTTTTCCATTAGTATTGTTTCAAGTATCCCGCTATGAATTGCATCAGACATATTTGGGTTTGAATATAATTCATCAAGTCTTTTCTTTAACTCAAGAGGAAGAAAAACGTAAATTAAATAGTCTCCAACTATTGCCAAATCATCTTCGATTTTGTAATCCGCGTTTAGTATTACTCCTTTGAATCCTACTTTTTCATAATATGTTTTTAGCCAATGGTCAACAGGGCTGTTGCTTGGAATTAATAGGTATGAATCATGTGTACTAGCCATGTGGATGAATCGTTTGTAATTTTCATCATCAAAAGAAAGGGGCCACCATAAATGTGTTAGTATTCCTCCGCCATAACTATGGTCGCAATCTTTGAATAGCACATCGCTTGAAAACAAATGAAGCATATTTTCTAAAAAATAGTATAATTTGTCAAATACAATAGTTTGTTCAGTTTGGGGTGCAATAAGATTTGCTTTGCTTTTATTTTCAAACTTTTCTGCAAATTGTTTTAATTCACTAATCCATTTAAGATTTATTTTATACTTAGCTCCATTTTTTTCAATAACTCCATTTGAAGTTAATTCTTGCAAAGCTTTGTGAGTAGATTGGTAAGAGAAACTCTTATTTTTGCAAAGCTTTGTATGAATCTCTTTTGCGCTAAGTTCTTTTTCATCGACAAGAAGTGTAATTATTTGGTCTTTTAGTGAATCTGCATTCAATTGAGGCAAAGTCAAGTTAATTGTCATAATTATTTGTCATTATTATTTTTAGTTAAACCTATTTTTAGGCCACAAACTCGCTAAAATTAATCCACCCCCTAAATTTAAATACCTCTTCAACGTTCTATATTCAGATTCAAAATGGCTGAAGAAATTATTCGAACAAAGACAGGAATCCAAGGGCTTGACAAAGCTTTGAATGGTGGATTTCCTAATGGGAATATGGTTCTAGTTTCTGGTGGAGCAGGAACAGGTAAATCAACTTTTTGCTTACAATTTATTATTAATGGGGCTTCTGTTTTTGGCGAGAAAGGTTTGTATTTATCAACTGAACAAAATCGAGAAGAACTATACAAACAAGCTTCTGTTTTTAATTGGAAGTTGCAGGAACTTGAACAAAGGGGATTAATTAAGATAATTTATTATGATCCTACTACTGGCGAAGGATTTCCTCAAACATTTAACGATGCTGTTGAACAATTCAAACCAAAGAGGATAGTAGTTGATTCATTAACTACATTAATAGACTCTTTGTTAATATCGGGCATTTCTGATGATAAAGGGTTTTCTTTAGTTCAAATAGCTGAAACCGTTAACCCTATTCCAAGAACAGACCAAATAGTTACTAAACATGTTTTGTATAGTTTGTTTAAAGTTTTAAAAGCATTCAAAATAACTACTCTCTTAACCACAGAAATGCCTGAAGATGGAAAAACTCTTAGTGCTGATGGGGTTAGTGAATTCGTTGCAGATGGTGTACTAGTACTCCACTACGTGGGAGTAGGTTCAGTTGATTTTAGAAGTATGGCCATAAGAAAAATGCGTTACACTGACCACGCAAAATCAACTCTTGCATATGCAATAGAACCAAGCGGAATAGCGATTAAAGAATCTGAGATTTAAACTTATGGGTATTTTATTTCCTTTGCCCTTCGAACAGGCCCTAATGCAGGATCCATTAATGTTCGCAATATTCTTTACAGCAACATTTTTTCTAATGGGGGCTTCAGTTAAATTCATTGATGATGCTTTTGATGAGAAAGCTCACTCAAGGAAAATTGCTTTAATTCTTTCTCCACTTACAGCGATTCTTTGGGCAGTAGTAATGGCTCTCCACCCCGCAGCAGCATTATTGTTAACTGCAATAACTCTGGGAGTGTTAATAAAAGGAAAAATTGATAACATTGCGTTTGTAATGGCTGTTTTGTGTATTTATGTTATATACTTTTTTATAGGGGATTGGAAATTCATTCTAGAGCCAATGTACTTAATGCCTTTAATAATAATAACTGTGGGGGGGGTTCTTGACGAAATAGGTAACGATTTTGTTGACAAAAAACACTTGTACAAGAAAGGATTCTTTGGTAAACTAGTTCACTGGTTCTTTGAGTACCGTTTCATAATGAAGATATTCGTACTCTCATTTGCTCTATTTGGAACATACTCTATGATATTCTTTATCGCATTCTTCCTTTGGGACCTAGGATACGAGATAATAATGCACTACGGTAAATACGTTTTACGAAAACGAAAGTTTTATTATGATAAAAAAGCTAGTAATTACTGATTAAAATGGGTAAAAAAGAAGAAGCTTTAGTTGTGCTAAATGATTTACTTCAATTAGATGATGTTCTTGCTTGCATGCTTGCAAGAAAAGATTTGGGCGGAGTAGTTCCAGATAAAATGAAATTAAAAGACACTTCTTTTTGGAATATTGTAAAAGAATCAACAGGACAAGTATTTCCAATAATTGAAAAATTCTTTTTATACAAAGTTGAGAGAATAAATTTAGAGTTAGGCGAATACATGATAATATTTGCGCCAATTACTCAAACCTACTCTTTAATGGCAATAATCCCTTCATTAGCAAACATGGGTTTAATTGATGTAGAAATTGAGAACACTAAAAGAAAGATAAAAGTAATATTGGATAGAAAAGACGAAGTTGTCTCAAGCACTGTTTAAAAAAGTTGTTAGTTATGATCACTGAAATGAATTGTGATGTACTCGTTTTTGGGGCGGGTCCATCTGGAGGAGTTTGTGCTTCAAAACTCTCAAAAGAAGGATTTGAAGTAATTTGTGTTGATTCAGCAAAACGCCCTGGGGCATACCATACATCAAAGATAGATATAACTGAAAACAAAGGGATTGAAAAAATAATTAATGAGTTAAAATTAGATTACCTTTCAAAAACAAATAAATCTATTTGGTTCTCCCCAAAGGATAAATTTACTTTTGTTTCAAAAATTAAAGATTTATTCTTTTTAAGAGGAAAATCCAAAGATTCTCTTGATTATTCATTATTTTTATCCATGAAAGAGAATGGAGTTGATATTTGGTTTGATTCAAAACCGATTAAATTAAACAAAGTATTTGATAAAGTTGATTCAATCTTAATTAAGAAAAAGAATAAACAAATTTTAGTAAAATCAAAGATTATTATAGTGGCTATTGGTGAAGATAAGTTCTTTTACAAAAATTTAGATATTAGCGAAAATGATGTCACAAAAATAGTTGGATTTGGGGCACTAATGTCAAATCTAAGTATGGAAAACAACTCAACTAACATATTTTTTGATGCAGATTATTCTCCCGGAGGGTATTTTTTCACAGGGAGAGTATCTAAAGAAATAGGAATAGCAATGATAGTAGCAAACAAATCAAAATTAAGAAAACCAATTAAAGACTATTTTTATGAATTTATAAAAAACAATCCTGAATTATACGGGGTAATGCTAGGTGCAGAAACAATTGAATTCAATTACGGGGAAAGAACAATTTCTAATATCTCTAAAATAATAAGTGGAAATGTAGCTTTTTGTGGTGACTCAGCAAGAACAATGAGTCCAATATTTGCATACGGGGTAAATCCCGCAATAAGATCAGGGTATTTGTTAGCTAAAAAATTGAAGAAATATAATTTGAGTGAAAAAGCGTTATTTGAATACGAAAAAGAAATGAAAAAATCTATTTTTAATAATTTTCAAGAAAGATTACTTAGAAAAGCTTACAATAATTTATCAAACAAAGACTTTGATTTCCTAGTAGAAACCGCAAACTACTTACATTCAAAACAACATTTGGAT
>JAQVQA010000011.1:5444-20661 GCA_028701835.1 Candidatus Iainarchaeum sp. | reverse complement strand
TATTAACATCCTTAATCAATCCTTCAAAGTCAGAACTCGCTTTAGCTTTTAAACTTGCACTCAATTCTTTTCCATTTTTTGCAACTTCACTAAGCAAATCTTTCTCATCAATTGTTATTTTAGCTTCTGTATCCCTTCTATAAAGCATTAATTTATTTTCTGCTAAATCCCTTGGGCCAACTTCAATTCTCAGCGGAACACCCTTCATTTCCCAATAATAATATTTTTCACCAGGACGCTTATCAGTTACATCAATTTCAACCCTATACCCTGCACTTTCTAATTTATTGTAAATTTCTTTTGCTTTTACTAAAACTTTTGGTTCCTTCTCCATCATTATTGGAACAATTATTACTTGCTTTGGAGCAATCTCGAAAGGAAATTTTAATCCTTTATTATCCCCGTGAGTTAAAACAACGGATGCAAATATTCTTGAAATAGCTGGGCCATAACAAGTAGTCCAAGGAGTTTTTTCCAATTCATCCTTATCAGTATATTTTACTCCAAATGATTCTACAAAATGTTGATTAATCATGTGAGTGCTTGGTTGTTGAACTACTCTACCACTAGGAGTAAAAGCATCTGCCCCAAAAGTTCTATGAGCCCCTGCAAATTTATCCCAAGCAGGTCTTTCAAATACAATAGTTGGAACACCATAAATTCCAAACACAACTCTTTTTGTTGACTCCATATCATCCATTACATTTTGAAATGCTTCTTCTTGTGTAGCAAAAGCACAGTGAGTCTCAATCCAATGAAATTCTCTACTCCTCAAAAATGGTCTAGTTGCTTTTGATTCATACCTAAAAACATTTGCTCTTTGATAAGTTCTAAATGGCAAATCCTTGTAGGAACGAATCCATAAAGAGAACATTGTGTAAAAAGCAGTTTCACTAGTTGGTCTTAAAGCTAACCTCTCTTCTAGTTTATCATCTCCTCCCTTCTCTACCCAAAATACTTCAGGAGAAAAACCTTGGATGTGCTCAGCTTCTTTGTAAAAATAACTCTCAGGAATCAAAGTTGGGTACCAATAATTTTTGTGCCCTCTTTTCTTCAAATCCTTTTCTAGAAAATCATACATTAATTCCATTGCTTCAACTGACCAAGGTTGAAAAACTAAACAACCCTTAACACCATATCTAATATCAGCAAGCTCTGCTTCTTTTATTATTTGAGTATACCATTCACTTGGCTGATTAGTATAATCAGGTAATTTTTTGCTTTCAGACATAACAATCAATACAAAAAAATAGAACAAAAGGAGTTAAAAACAATAAAGGTTAGAGAAAAACCTAATTTGAAAAAGAATTTAGTTTCTTTACAATTCCTTTATTCGCATCAACCTCAACCAAATCCCCATCTTTGAGTACTTGTGTTGCAACCTTAGTACCAATTACACAAGGTGTCCCAAGTTCTCTTGAAACAATTGCTGCGTGAGAAGTCAATCCACCTTCATCTGTTACAATTGCCAAAGCTTTTTGCATTATTGGAACAAACTCGGGACGAGTCATTGTTGTAACTAAAATTTCTCCATCGTTGAAAATATCTTTTGCAGGATTGTGAACTATTCTAACTTTACCAATTATTCTCTTTCCATTCCCTTTGCACGCAACTGCACCTTTAATTATTTCAGTTGATTTTACTGCAGAAGGAATTGATTTGAATAATTCTTTTGCTTCTTCTTTATAAAATCTCAAAACTTTTTCCTTAGTATAAATAAAAAATAATCCATTCTTTCTTGAAGCAACTTCATTCAAATCTATTTTCTTTCCAAGAATCAAATCTTCAACTTCTTTTAGAGTCATTAAAGCAATTGTATCATAATCAACTTTTGTTCTGTTTGAAACTTCTCTTAATAATTCAGCAAGATAATTAAAGTGAGTCATCATACTAACTTTTCTCTCATCCTGCCAAGAGTGCATTATTGTAAAATACCACAAGTAATCCTTCTCCTCTTTTGTTGGAGTAAACAATTTTTTGAAATTTTTTTGTTTTTCCTTTAAGTGCTTAACTCCACTAGAAAGTTTAGTGAATTCGCTTTTTAGAGATTCAAAAGAATTTTTTTCAATATTTTCTTTAATTAGATTTACTAAAGTCCCTTCATTTAGTGTAACCGCTTCATAAAAAGAGGTTCTTGCATAAAAGTACTTCTTTGAATAATTGTTTAACTCTTTGAAAAACTTCTTATCTCTTTTTTCAATAAGTTTTGGATTCTTCTTTACTTTCATGCAAAGATCCAAAAAAGATATTCTTTCTTTACTAAAAATTGAAAGCTCAAGAGGCATAGTCATGTCTGAAACATAATCTAAAGCAACTTCTTTGGAAACTGCATGATTCTTTACAATTAGAGGAATTAATTTTTCTTCAACAACAAGTCCCTTATCCTCTGCAATTGAACCATACTTCCACCATTTACAAGTAAGTTTCACTAAAGATTTATAGTATGAATGAAGTTTCTTTTGATTTAACTTGTACAATTTACTTTGAGGAATTGAAATTGAATTAATTTTCTTTTGAATCTTTGTAGCTTCTCTTAAAACTTTCATGAATTTTTTTCTATTCTTAATCGCTTCAATCCAAGAATGTCTCTCAAGGTTCTTGTATTTTTCAAGAGGAAGAATCTGCTTTCCTTTTTGATTTGAGTAAGGAATAAATATAGGATCATAATCATCCCCAAAACAATTGGGTTTGGAATAAACTGTAAAAAGGATCTCTCCGACAGGAATTGAAAATCTTGCTTCCTTAATGTCAAATTCATTTGATTCTAAATAATTCTTTGCCCAATCAATTGAATATTTTTCAAAAACCTTTTTTTCACTAATTTTTTCTTTAACTTTTTTAGCCTCAACTACACTAGGCATTTCTTTATCGTTTGATTTATCAGTTAATGTAGTAATTGGTCTTGATTGAACGATGAAAAATTTTCCATTCTCAAATGCCCACTCGATATCGCAAGGAAAACCGTAGTGTTTTTCTATTCCTAAAATTATTTCAGCAAGTTCCATTATTTGTTTATCAGTGAGTTTTTGTTCTTTTCCTCTTGGAAGATTTTCTCTCCACTCGCTTCCACCAGTTTCAACTTTAAATAATCCTCTCTCTTGTTCACTAATATTCTTGTCAATTATTTTCTTTGGATTTTTTTCAATAACATAAGAATCAGGAGTGATTTGCCCTGAAACTATTGCTTCACCTAAACCTAAACCAGCTTCAATAATAAGTTGGTTTCTATCCTGAGTTACTGGGTGAACTGAAAAAGCAATTCCACTGATTTCAGAGTTAACCATTTTTTGTACAACAACCGCAACACTTATTTTTGTATCATGTAAACCCTTCTCAAATCTGTAAAAAATTGCTCTAGGAGTGAATAAAGATGCCCAGCATCTTTTTACATTCTCAAGGAGAGTATTTGATTTAGTGTTAAGGAAACTATCAAGCTGTCCTGCCCAAGCCGCGCTTGATGAATCTTCACTAGTTGCGCTTGAACGCACAGCCACAAAAACAGAATTTAATTCCTTAAAACTTGCAACAATTTCTTTTTCAATGTCTTTTGGCATTTTCGCATTCATTATGAGTGCTTTGATTTCTTCAGAAGCATTTTCAATTGACTGCATTTCTTTATGATTTACTTTCTCTAAAATAGAATCAATTTCAACATTCAAATCCGTTTCCTCTAAAAACTTTTCAAAAGAAGAAGCTAAAATCACATAACCATTTGGAACAGGAATACCTGCGTTAGTCATTTCCCCTAAAGAAGCTCCTTTTCCTCCCGCTTCGCCAACACTCTCTTTTGACAAATCTTTGAACCACTTTAATAATAAAGGTTTATTCATTTCAAAACACTACCAGAATTATATTAAAATTCATTTATTAAATATTTCTAAAAAGGAAAAATCCCTTTTAGAATAAAATTTTGTTTACGCGTCCAAATACTTTTGAATACTTGGAAGCATATATCCTTTCAAATTCTTTGTAACATCCCACTTTTTTTCGCCATAAGTTAATTGAGCTCTAAACTTCCCATTTTCTTGAGGCAAATACTTAACAACAAGCCCCTTATTTTCTTTAACGAGTCTTCTTATTTGAAAAGCATTAGGAAGACCCTTTGTTAACATTGCAACAACAGGTTCAACAAGTCCGCTGTGAGTAACATTATCTATCAAAAGTCCTCTTCTTGGCACTCCTTTAACTCCCGCTCCTGCTTTCCCAGCTTCTGCTGCAAGCCCAAGTCCAAGTCTTTTTCTGATTACTTCGCCAAAATGTTTCTCAGCAGGAATCAAAGACCCACCCAAATTATTTCCTTTAATCCAATCTGCAACCATTCTTACTTCATTACCCTTATACTTAGAACTCATTAATAAATTAACATAAGTCTCTTCATTTAACAACACATGATTCAAACCAATTTCTTTTCTTAGAGAAATTCTTTCTTTTGATCCAAAAGCTCTCTGACCCGCTCTTGCAGCAGCAACAGCTCTTTCTACTGGACTCGAATAACTTTTAATAGAAGTTGCTCTTGTTTGTGCTTTGAGTTTTCTTGCTTCTGCAATTGAAGCCCTAAAACCGCTTGGCAAAACCGTTCTTACTCCATTAATTTTTTTTGTTGCTAAATGTCTCCTTAATGTAACTGGCACTTTAAATCACTTAAAATATATACGCTTGTTCTGAATTTAAAGAATTACTTTGAAAGAAAAAAGATTAACTGCTAAGGGATTAACCCCTAGCAATCTAAAGAATTTAGTTTAGTTCGAATTGTACTGCAACACTTGCAGTTACTTCAACGTCTCCTGCGGTTATTGGAGTACTTGCTTTTTCTTCAACCGCGCCAACAGCCATATCGTAATCCCTGTAATTTACTGGAGTATAATAGTAAGAGTTTTCACTAATACTATAAACTTTTCCTAGAGTTACATTAAGCCCTTGAACAATCGAATCGGCTTTTGCTTTAGCAGTACTACTTGCTTCACTCAAAGCAGTTTTCCTAACCTCAAGTTCTTTCTCTTTACTCAAACCAAATGAAATACTTGAAACTCTATTAGCGCCTGCGTTCACAGCAACGTCAACAACACTACCTGCTTTAGTAATGTCTTTTAGAGTAACTTGAATTTGATTAATTGTTTTATAACCCTTTGGCTCTGATTTTCTTAAAATATCATTCCATTCATATTCTTCATTAACAGAGTAAGAAATTGTTTTAACTTCACTAGAAGCAACTCCTGCGTTTAGTAAAGCTGTTCTAACTTTATCAGCTAGAATTGCATTATCACTCTGACTCTTATTAGCTAAATCATCAAGAGTCTCAACACTTAACACTATATCAACTTTATCAGGAGTAACCATTTTAGTCACACTACCTGAAACACTTAATGTTTTTACATCCGCTGCAGGATCACTTGTCACAACAACTCTATCACTCGATGCACTACCAGCATTAAAAGCAACTACAATCAAAATTGCAGCAACTAGAATTGCTAAAATAGGCATTAAGCGACTCTCATTAGAATCACTAAATCTATTCATTCAAAATCCCCTCCATATTTTTTAAGGATTAATACTACAATAACTAACACTAAACTCATTTAAAAAGAATTATATAAAGTTCGGTTAAAAGCGAAAAGAATTTTTAATAAAAATATTGACAAAATTATTAATTTTATGGGGGATAAGGGAATTGAACCCCTGTCTGACGCTCCCAAAGCGCCAATCATACCACTAGACCAATCCCCCAAAAATATCTTTTAGCTTGGCTAAAAGAATAATTAAAACCCTGTTTGAACTGTTTTTAAATTTATTCAAACACTAAAAAAATTTTAGGTTCCTTCTTTCCAAGAACCTAAATACATTTTTTGTTCATCAGTTAATTCGTCCATGTGAAGTCCAAGAGCTTTTAGTTTTAATTCAGCAATGTTCGCATCAACTTCTTCAGGAAGAACATGAACTTTGTTCCCAAGTTCACCCTTGTGTTTTACTCCAAATTCAAGTGCTAAAGCTTGTCCACAAAAAGACAAATCCATTACTTCACTAGGATGTCCTTCTGCAGCAGCTAGATTCACTAACCTACCTTCACCACACAAATAAATCTTTTTACCATTCTTAAGAAGATACTCGTCAAGTTGCCACCTTATTCTTCTCTTTGACTCAGCCATTTTATCAAGACCAACTACATCAATCTCGATATCAAAGTGACCCGAGTTAGCCATTATTGCACCATTCTTCATGTTCAACATGTGTTCGGTTGATATAACATGCTTATCTCCAGTAACTGTAATAAAAATGTCTCCAATTTTACAAGCATCCTCCATCTTCATTAATCTATTACCATCAGTTTGTGCTTGAAGAGCTTTAACTGCATCAACTTCAGTTACTATAACATTAGCACCAAGTCCTTTTGATCTTAAAGCAACTCCTTTACCGCAAGAACCGTAACCAACTATAACAACGGTTTTTCCTGCAAACAAAACGTTAGTAGCACGCATTACTCCATCAAGAGTACTTTGTCCAGTCCCATAATAATTATCAAACAAGTGCTTTGTCTTATTATCATTAACTGCAATTACTGGGTACTTTAATGCATTATCTTTTTCCATTGCATGAACTCTAATAACCCCAGTAGTAGTTTCTTCAGTACCAACAATTAATTCACTTAATAATTCTTGTCTCTTAGTGTGAATCTCGCTAATCAAATCACAACCATCATCAATAGTTGCATTTGGTTTAAAATCTAAAACCGCGTTTAAGTACTTGTAATAATCTTCTTTTGACTCACCCTTATAAGCAAAAACTCTTACACCTTCCTTAGCTAGAGCAGCTGCTACATCATCCTGAGTACTTAAAGGATTACAACCAGTGATAGCAACTTCTGCCCCACCAGCAATCAAAGTTCTAACCAAAACAGCAGTTTCTTTAGTAACATGAAGAGCCATCCCCACTCTAAGTCCTTTAAGAGGCAATTCTTTTACAAACCTTTTTCTAATTTCAAGAAGCGCACCCATTTGGGATTCTGCGTACTCTATGTTCATTAAACCTTGCTCTGCTAAATTAATATCTTTCACTTCATAATCCATTTTACTCACACCTATTAATATAAAAAAATTAATTACAAAGCTTTAAAATAATGCTTAATCTAGTAAAAGGAAAAAAATAAGGAGATTAACTCAAAATCTCCCAAATTCTTTTAATTCCTTAACCCTATTCATCACATCTTTTTTAGTAATCTCTGTTAATTTGTAAAAAGAGAATGATTCTGCATTAAACGAAGCAACTGCACTAGCAACTACAATAGCTTTCCTTACATTCTTTTCAGAGAAATCTTCTGTGCTTGCAAAATAACCGATTAGTGCTCCCGCAAAACTATCCCCGCAACCAGTTGGATCTTTTACATTCTCTAAAGGATAACCAGGACAAGAAAAGTAATTCTTTTCTGAGAATAAAACACACCCATGCTCTCCTTTTTTAATTATAGCAAACTTTGAATCCAACTTCAAAATTTCTCTTGCAGCTAATACTAAATTTGGAGTATTAAATAATTCCCTAGCTTCAGCATCATTCATTAAAGCAATGTCAGCAAATTTCACCATTTCAAGAACACTACTCTTCTCGGATTCAATATAATAATTCATAGTATCCGAAACCGCTAAAAGAGGTTTTTTTTCAAAAGAAGAGAGAATAGATTTTTGTACACTAGGCGAAAAATTACCAAGAAAAGCATATTTAGTGTTTCTTAAATTAATTGGAACCTCAAGAGGCATATCCTCTAAAGAATTTGCAGTGAATGAATCAGTGTGAGCAATGTTAATATCAAAGTCATAATGAGCAACCCACCTCATAGTTGGTTTACTACTCTTCATAACCGCACTCAAATCAATTCCCTTACTTTCTAGCAAATCAATTTTGCTTTGAGGAAAATCACTACCAATAGCCCCCATTAAAGCGGTTTTTGAGAACAAAGAACAAGCTAGTGCAGCAAAAGTCCCTGAACCCCCAATCTCTTCCCTAACTTCCCCAAACGGAGTCCTAACATCATCAAGACTAATACTACCAGCAACTAAAACTTTCGAAGACATAACAAACCAAAGAATGAAAGAGTATTAATACTTTCCATTCTTTAAAAAAATAATTTAACAAGGATTAGTATTTATTTTGAATGGATAACTCAATTAGTTGTATGAAAGAAGAGTGTGGAATTTGTGGAGCTAGTTTAAAGAAGAACTCTGAAATAGAAATTTACAAAATGCTTGTACAAATGCAACACCGAGGACAACTCTCTGCAGGAATAACTACTTTTCAACCAAACGAGAACCTAATTTTAAAAACACACAAAAAAATTGGTTTAGTTAACACTGTTTTTTGTGCAGAACACAACGCTAAATTCAATTCAATAATGAAAAAATTAGAGTCAAGAAAAGGAATAGGGCACGTTAGGTACGCTACTTGTGGGGGAGACGATGAAACTTACGCTCAACCATTCGAACACTTACACGGCAAGAAAAACAGGTGGTTCTCACTCGCATTCAACGGGAACATTGCAAATTATGAGAAGATAAAAAAAGAGCTTGAAAAACAAAATTACCACTTAATGAGAAAAACTGATACAGAAGCAATTCTATTATTAATTGCAAAAGAATTAAAAGACAATAAAACAATTCCTGATGCTTTAAAAAAAATTAGTGAAAAACTTGACGGAGCATACAACCTTGCAATAATTAATGCAGAAGGGACACTCGTTGCAGCACGCGATCCCCTTGGAATCAAACCCCTTTGTTATGCAATAAAAGAGGGTGAAGTAGCTTTTGCTTCAGAAAGCGTTGCACTTGAAAGTATTGGGTTTGAGAACCCAATTGATATTAAAGCAGGAGAAGCACTTGTAATTGAAAAAGATTCTTACAATTTAATTCAATACACTGAAAGCAAAAAAAGAGCGCATTGTTTTTTTGAGTGGGTTTATTTTTCCCACCCAGCAAGTACTATTGAAGAGAAATTAGTTTATGATGTTAGATACAATTTAGGAAAAGAACTTGCTAAAGGAGAAACTGAACTTGTTGATGAAAACACTATTGTTGTATCAGTCCCTGATTCAAGTACTCCTGCAGGACACGGTTTTAGTGAAGCAATTAACGCTCCTTTTCTAGAAGGATTAATAAGAAATAGATATATTGGAAGAACATTCATTCAATCAACTAATAGAGGAGAAAAAGTAAAAGAAAAATTTATGATTATAAACAAAATATTTGAAGGAAAAAAAGTTTTTTTAATTGAAGACAGCATTGTTAGAGGAACAACCCTAAAAAATATAGTTAATTACATTAACAAATATGGTAAACCAAAAGAAATTCATGTTAGAGTATCTTGTCCAAAAATAATTTCTCCATGCTACTATGGAATTGACATGAGTACTAGAAGAGAACTAATTGGAGCAAATAAGAGTGAGGAAGAGATTGCAAAAATAATTGGAGCAACTAGCGTAAGGTATCAAAAAATAGAAGGACTAATTAATGCAATCGGATTAAATAAAGACGATTTGTGCCTCGCATGCATTAACGGAAAATACCCTACAAAATGGGGTGAAAAAAACTCTTTAGAAGACAAAAAAGTTTGCATGCTTTAATTACTTCTCACTCTTCTCTTGAGCAAGAATCTTCTTTGACCTAAATTTTGACTGACCAATAACCCAAAAAGATCCAAGCATTATTATAATCAAAAAAACCCATCTAACTGGTTCAGATACAAATGCAGCCAAACCAACACTCAATAAAACAATTAATAGAATAAAAAAAGTTCTTCTCCAATCCCATTTCAAAACATACTTTGTAGAATAAACATAAGAAAGAACCATTCCAACTCCAACCCACATTGAGGGCAACATCATAAAATCCATTAACAAGCCCAAACCAAAAACATAACCAATTATTTGCATGGCTTGTTCCAAAGGCTTACTTGCATCCCCCCTTGAACCAAGATAAGCAAAAGCAGACCAAATAAAAAAATTAAAAATTACTCCGCCAGCACCCCAATAAAAAGGATCAAGATATGCTAAAAATTCAAGTCCCCAAGCCATTTTAAATTCACTATATAAACAACCCCTAATGCAATATAAAAGATTAATTGAACTATTATAAATTAAGGAAAAAGTGAGTGAAATGTTTTTTAGGGAAGTAGCTAACCTCTTCAACGAAATAGAGAATTCTTCTTCAAGATTAGTAATGACAAAACACCTCGCAGAATTATTCAAAAAAACTCCTTTCAAGGATGCTAAAAGAGTAGTTTACTTACTCCAAGGACGAATATCTCCCCAATTTGAGGGAAGCGAAATTGGTTTTGGGGAAAAACTAATTACTCAAGGAATTGCAAAAGCGAGTGGATTTGAAAGAGAAGAAGTTGATAAAGTGTTCAACAAAATTGGCGATCTTGGTAACACTGCAGAGGAATTTGTAAAGAAAAAAAAACAATTATCTTTACAAACACAAGACCTAACAGTGGAAAAAGTTTTTACTAATTTAAAAAAAATGTCACAATCAGAAGGAGAAGGAAGCCAAGAATTAAAAATCAAAACTCTAACAGAATTATTCAATTACGCTACACCCTTAGAAGCAAGGTACATTGCAAGAATACCTCTAGGAAATATTAGGTTAGGAGTAGGCGACCCTACTATAATGGATGCGTTTGCAACAATTTTAACAGAAGAAGAACAAGAAAAAATAATGCTAAAAAAATCAAGTGCTGTAACAAAAAAAGAAGAGAAAGAAATTGATGACGAAGCTAGAAGAATAAAAGTGAATGTAAGAGAACAAATTGAAGCAATTTACAATATTGACTCTGATTTAGGAGAAATTGCGCAAATACTAAAAGAAAAAGGACTCGAAGGATTAAAGGAAATAAAAATCAAGCCAGGGACTCCAATTAGACCAACCGCTGCAGAGAGATTGCCTAGCGCAAAAGAAATAATTGAAAAACTAGGTAAGTGTGCAGTTGAAGCAAAATATGATGGATTCAGATTACAAATATCAAAAGATAAAGATAATGTTAAAATTTTTTCTAGACAAAGCGAAGAAATGACTAACATGTTCCCTGAAATAATATCTGCTGTAAAAGAATACTTAATTCCAGAGAAATGCATTGTAGAAGGAGAAGCCCTCGCTTACAATGAAGACACCCAAGAATACTACCCCTTCCAAGTCACAATACAAAGAAAAAGAAAGTACGAGGTTGAAAAAAAAGCAAAAGAATACCCACTCAACTTGTTTTTATTTGATGTAATGTACGTTAATGGCGAAAGCTATTTAGATAAACCCCTAACTAAAAGAAGAGAAAAACTCTCTAGCATAGTAAAAGAAGGGGGGTTGATTAAATTAAGTGAACAAAGAATAATTGATAACCCAAAAGATTTAGAAGACTTCTTTGAGGATGCAATATCAAGAGGACTTGAAGGAATAATTGCAAAAGACTTAAACGCACCATACATTGCAGGTGCAAGAAAATTTGCTTGGATAAAACTCAAAAGATCCTACAAAGGAACTCTAAGCGATACACTTGATTTAGTAATAATTGGATACTATTTAGGAAAAGGGAAAAGAACCGAATTTGGACTCGGAGCACTACTAGTTGCAACTTATAATGAGAAAGAAGATACTTTTGAGAGCGTAGCAAAAATAGGAACAGGGTTAACTGAAAACACACTAACACAATTACAAGAAATGCTATTCAAAGACAAAATAGAAAAAAAACACGCTAGAGTAATCAGTGAAATAAAACCAGATTATTGGGTAGAACCAAAATTCGTGGTAGAAACAAGAGCTGATGAAATTACTCTAAGCCCAATGCATGCATGCGGAAAAGAAGAAGGAAAAGGATACGCACTTAGATTCCCAAGAATGATTAAACTCCGTTCAGATAAAAAAGCAGAAGAAGCAACTACAACAATCGAAGTTAAACAAATGTTCAAAATTCAAAAAAGAGTACAAATGGAAGAAGAAATTAATTAAAAAGAATTTAGGAAAGTTTAAGTATTTCAAAAAAATTAGTTAAAGTGATTAAATGAAAATAACAAAATGGATAATAATTCTCATCACATTTGGAGTAATAATATGGTTGCTTTTTGGTTTAGAAATATGGGCTAAAGAATGGAAAGATTTATTCTTTTATTATGATAATTGGATACTATTCATAGGTTTAATTATTTTTGCAATTATTGCAAAAAAAATTGCTTCATGGGTTCTAACAACAGAATTGAAGGTAATTAAATGAAAAAAAATCTTGACACTCAAAAACGAGGTTCATTAAAATGAATATTTTTGATTTATTTATTTATGCAATTGTAGCAATTGTGTTAGTAACAGTTTTTTTGACAATAGCTCAAAACTTTCCTCCAATTGAAGATGCATCAACAATGATTAAACAAAACCTTGATGTTGCAAGATTAGATCCAAATCTTGGAAAATTATTTTTAGTAGGTACCCTAAATTACAAAAAAGATGATTTAATTACTTCCACCGGATTAACTCCTCAAGGAACACTAACATTAATTGAATGCACTAATCCTGAGATTTGTTGTATTAGAAAAAGCGAGCAAGGTGAAAAAAACGAGTGCGAAAAAGCTTTTGAATGGGATTATGATTACCTTAAGTCAATAGAATCAAGAAAAGTAAATACTTTTGTTAGATGCGTGGATGTTGATAAAATAAATACTTGCAAAGTTTATATTGGATTAATGCCAGCCCAAGCAAGAGTAATGAATGTAGAGAATATTGGAGAAAACAATCAAGGAAACACTGAAATAAAAACAACTTTAACAAACTCTGGAAAAACAATTCTTACAAATGCAATTGCCCAATTAAAACTATTCAAAGAAATTAATTCGCATTGGGTTCAAGCAGATTATGAAGTTGATTCACAAGAAATCCAAATGCTCCAACCAGGTGAAGAAAAGATTTTGTATTGGGAAATAAAGATACAAAACCCAGGAAATTACCAAGCAACAATAATATTTGAAGCAAACAATGGAGGCTTTGACCAAAACTCAATTGAATTTAATAAAACTCAAAACACTTTTTGTAAAGGGACAATACAAGGAGAAACAATTTACAATGCACAAAATGATAATTATGAAGAACTATATCATTGTGAAGGATGCAACTATGCACACGAATGTGCAAACGCTTGGAGTACCAAAAACCCAAAAATAACTTATTACCCAAAAAGCAGAGATTATGCTTATTGCATAAAAAACTCTCTTGTTGAAAGCTGTTAAAAACAAGGGATTTTAAAACAAAACACACTAATAATAAATAATAGAAGAGTGAGTTTAAAATGAAGCTAAATGAATTTTATAAAAAAAATAACCTTAAAGAAGGACAACTAATTGAATTTAATTTTGAGGAAAATAAAGTCAAGGGTACAATTATTCCATCAAACTTACAAGAAGAAATTATAATGATTAAATTAGAGTCAGGTTACAACGCTGGTTTTTTGACTACAAAAATAAATAATATTAAATCCCTAGGAGAAGTGAAGAGCGTAGGAAAAGCAAAAATCATGGAAATAAAAAAGAACCCCAATCTACCAACCATCTCAATACTACACACTGGAGGAACAATTGCTTCAAGAGTTAATTATTCAGTTGGAGGAGTAATGGCTTCATTTGATTTAGAAGATTTAATTACTATGTTCCCTGAACTTGCAACCATAGCAAATATTGAATCGGTTTTTGTCACAAACATGATGTCAGAAGATATACAAACACAACACATTAAAAAAATTTCTCAAGTAGTTAGTGAACAAATAAAAAAAGGGATAAGAGGAATAATAATCGGGCACGGAACTGACATGCTTGGGTACAGTGCAGCTGCACTTGCATTTGAACTTGAGAACTGCCCAATACCCATTATAATAGTTGGTTCCCAAAGAAGCTCTGATAGAGGAAGCTCAGACGCTGCAATGAACTTGATTTGTGCAAGTACTTTTATTACAAAAACAAATTTCAAAGGAGTGGCTGTATGCATGCACAACTCAACAAATGATGATTATTGTGCAATAGTTGATGCTACAAAAGTAAGAAAAATGCACACTTCAAGAAGAGATGCATTCAAACCAATAAATGATACACCCATAGCTCTAATTGATTACAGAACAAAAGAAATAAAATGGATTAAAGAAAAAATTGATTTTGAAAAACAAAAAGGAGAATTTAAGTTAAGAAATAATTTTGAAGAAAAAGTTGGTTTAATAAAAATGCATCCATTTATTACTGAAAAAGAAATTAATTATTACAAAAAAGAGAAGTACAAAGGACTAATTATTGAAGGAACTGGACTTGGACACACCCCTATTAGAGAAAATGATTCATTCATTAAAGCACTAAAAGAGTTAATTGAAAGCGAGTGTATCATAGGAATAACTTCACAATGCTTACACGGAAGAGTAAATTCAACAGTATATACAAACCTGCGAAAAGTTGCATCAATTGGAGCAATTTACTGCGAAGATATGCTACCCGAAACTGCTTTAATGAAACTCTCTTGGCTCCTTGGAAATTATTCAAAAGAAGAAACAATAAAAATGCTTTCAAAAAATTTGAGAGGAGAAATAACTACATTCACAAGAACAGACACTTACAATGAAGAATAAAAATTACAAACCAAATCACCCTTAATAACTCATTACAGTTAATTAGGGGTAAGGTTTATATACTTGGTTTGGAGTAATATATATGGTGAGAACGAAAATGAAATTTGTAAACATATTATCAATATTATTAGTACTGGTTTTGCTTTTGAACACCGCAGTAGCATACTCAGGTTTCAATAGATACTACTATACAGACACATACGGTTCTAGCGTTTATTACCCTACACCAGCATACACTCCCTACACAGCATACACCTACCCTACATACTACACTTCCTACTACTACCCAACATACTATTCAATCCCAACAGTTTACCCCACATATGGATATACTTACGTCGCTCCCGCCGCATATGTTAACCCTTATAGAGGATATAGTGGAAGCGTTTCCTACTACGATTCAGACGGATGGGGAATATCAGTAGGATACGGGTCAGTATGCGGATACTACGGTTACTGCTAAAATTTTAAATCAAAACAAAGTGGCTAATAAAAGCCACTTTAACTATTTTTTAATTCTTTCTCATCCTAATTTTTATATAAAAAAAATAGGAAAATTAAAATGGATTATAAAAAACTTGGACTAAAAGCAGGACTAGAA
>JAQVQA010000011.1:0-5344 GCA_028701835.1 Candidatus Iainarchaeum sp. | reverse complement strand
AAAACAAAGTGGCTAATAAAAGCCACTTTAACTATTTTTTAATTCTTTCTCATCCTAATTTTTATATAAAAAAAATAGGAAAATTAAAATGGATTATAAAAAACTTGGACTAAAAGCAGGACTAGAACTCCACCAGAGCCGCCCAGCCGGCTCGCGTCTGTACCCAAACAAAACTACTATTTTACAAACCACACAAAGCAATACTTTACTAGTTGCTAACACTCACACAAAGATGATTTAAAATGGATTATAAAAAACTTGGACTAAAAGCAGGACTAGAAGTTCACCAACAACTTGATACTGGAAAATTATTCATGCGAACACCAAGCCTATTAAGTGATGAACTTGATTTTACAATAGAAAGAAAACTAAGACCAGTTGCAAGTGAACTAGGAGAATATGACAAAACCGCTCTTGATGCATTCAAAAGAAATGAGACATTCTATTACTCTGGAAAAAAAGAAAACATTTCCCTAATAGAACTTGACGAAGAACCACCCCAAGAAATGGACGAAAATGCTTTGAAAACTATTCTTGAAGTATCACTCCTTTGTAAATCAAATCCAGTGGACAAACTAATTACTATGAGAAAAACTGTAATTGATGGTTCAAACACAAGCGCATTTCAGAGAACAACACTAGTATCCCTAGGAGGAGAACTAGAAATAAAAACAATAGAAGGACAAAAGAAAATAAGAGTACAAACAATTGTTCTTGAAGAAGATGCCGCAAGACCAATTAAAAAAGAGCAAGGAAAAATATACTACAATTTAGACAGATTAGGAATTCCATTAATTGAACTAGCAACCGACCCAGATATTAAAACACCAAAAGAGGCTGTAGAAACTGCTAAAAAAATTGGGGAAATAATGAGACTAACTTGCAACACTAAAAGAGGAAAAGGAACTATTAGACAAGATGTTAATGTTTCAATAGCAGAAGGAAATAGATGCGAAATTAAGGGATGTCAAGATCTCGAACAAATAAAAACAGTTGTAGAAAAAGAAGCAGAAAGACAAGTCGATTTACTAAAAGTTAAAGAAATTTTAAACAAAAAATTTAATGAGAAAGAAAAAGAAGAAATATTTCAAAACCAAACAGAACTAACAAACATATTCAAAAACACTGAATGCAAATTTGTAAAAGGACACACTGTTTTTGGAATCAAACTAAACAAAATGAAAGAAATACTAGGAGAAAAAGTTGGAGCAAAGAGATTCGGTTCAGAATTAAGTGCATACGCAAAAGCTACAGGAGTAAGCGGATTACTTCACCGAGATGAACTCCCAAATTATGGAATCACACAAAATGAAGTTAACGAAATACTAAAAACACTAAAATGCAATGAAGAAGATAATTTTATTTTAATTGTTGCAGAAAAAGAAAGAGCAGAGAAAGCATTTGAAGCAATAAAAGCAAGAACCTTAATTGCGTTTGAAAAAATTCCATCCGAAACAAGAGGAGCACTAGAAGACGGTTCAAGTGAATACCAGCGACCAATTGCAGGAGAAGCAAGAATGTACCCAGAAACTGACATACCATTCAAAAATATTGATTCAAAATATATTAAAGTTTTAGAGAAAGGATTACCTAAGAGTGTAAAAGAAAGAGAAGAATATTACGCAAAATTAGGATTAAGCACCAACCACATTGAAGAAATGAAACTAAATAATTTTGCAAGATTCTTTGAAGAATTAGTTGCACAAGGAGCAAATCCAAAAGTTAGTGCAGGACTTTTACTTCAAACCCTAACTGAACTAAAGCGAAACAATGTCGCTATCGAAAAAATAACTAACGAAGATTTGAGACAATTATTAATTTCTGAAAGCAAAGGAAAAATATCTAAAAATGATTTGAGTAACGCAGTCATAAATATTTCAAAAGGAAAAACTTTAGAAGAAATAATTGCATCAAAAGAAAATAATAAAATTGACACAAAAGAAATTGAAAAAATAATTATTGCAATTGTAAAAAAGAACGAAGGACTTGTTAAAGTAAAAGGAATGGGTGCAATTGGACCTTTAATGGGGGATTTGATGAAAGAAAGTAAGCTCAAAGGAGTGGACGGAAAAATACTAAGCGAATTATTAAAAAAAGAAATACTAATTATAAAAGGCTAAAACAATGAACACAATAGAAAAAAAGATTTGGCCAAAATACTTTGATGCAATAAAAAAAGGAACTAAAAATTATGAGTTAAGGTTAGCTGATTTTAAAGTAAAAAAAGGAGACACTTTAATTCTCAAAGAATGGAACCCTAAGACAAAAAAATACACTGGGAGAGAAATAAAAAAGAAAGCTAAATTTGTTTTCAAAACAAAAGACCAAAAGTTTTGGAGTAAAAAAGAAATCAAAAAATTCGGTTTTTTAATAATTGGATTTTGAATAAGAAATGCTAAATTACAGCATTCCTCTAGCTCCTTTCTTTATTTTTCTAAAACATTTTTTATGAAAAAATTGTCCACCCCACTTCTTATCAGTAGGAGCTTTACCACACAAAGCACAAGGTTCATTATATTTACCTTCAAGAACACTATCCACTTCATTAACCTCTTTCTTTTCTTCATTATCTTTCTTTCCAATAAAAGGCAAATCCATCCAAACCACCAAAAAAATAAACTAAAATAAAACTTATTTCACAAAATCCCAAAAAACCCATAATTTGTCCAACAAAAGACGCTATTTTTCCATGCTTAACCCTAATACTTTAATTGCTTTTTTTAAACTTCTTCTAGAATTATCATGAGTAATTAACTTAACAGCCTCTTTTGGAAAACACCACTTATAATCATCATGCTCATAAACTATTTTACCATCAACCACTGGCTGATTTTCAAAAGTAATTTTATTATTACTAGAAACTCTAACCAAATAATTTTGAACATGAACCATAACATTAGTTAATTTATTCAAAAAATGATACTCATCAATTTTTGAAACCAATTCAAACTTTGGAATACCTGTTTCTTCAAACAACTCTCTCTTAATCGCAGATTCAATACCCTCTCCTTTTTCAATACCACCCTTAGCAAACTCCCAACCACTCCAATTAAGTACTCTATGCAAAAGCAAAAACTTTTCACCATCAAAAGCAATTACACCCACAACACTACGAGTAAGAGAACCATTTTTTTGAGTAACTCCATTAGAAAAATTATTTTCAGGATACATTAATGAATAAAAAGAATCAACACAATAAAAGCTTTTCTACAAAAACAAAAAAGCAATTTATTAAATACAACAAACCACTAATTTAACTCATCATGAAAAAAACTATTACTAGAAAAGAAAAAACAAAAACAAGTAAAGCATCTACAAAAAATAAAATCATAAAAACAAACTCTTCAAAAAACAAATTAAACTACAACATACTCTACTCAATAAGTCTAATCATAATATCATTCGCATTAAGTTTATTATTCTTCAATAACTTACCCAACCTAATGGCCACTCACTGGGGTTTAGAAGGAATAGCTGATGGATTTACTCCAAAAGAAATAGGGGTATTAATAATACCAATTCTAAACACAGCAATACTATTACTATTATACTATCTACCCTCAATAGATCCATTAAGAGCAAATATTGACTCTTTTAAAAAAGAATACCACTTAACAATATTAACCTTCACAATATTCCTGACATACCTCCACATAATAACACTAATTTTAAACCTTGGATTTAATTTAGACATAAGACAACTAATAGCACCAGGATTCGCACTAATATTTTACTCAATAGGAATTTTAATGAAAAAAGCCAAACGAAACTTTTTCATAGGAATAAGAACACCCTGGACTCTAAACAGCGACTTTGTTTGGGAAAAAACCCATAATAAAGCAAGCAAATTATTTAAAGCAAGTGCAATACTCGCACTAATTGGATTTATTGCTCCAAACATATCATTCTTTTTTATGCTAGTCCCAATAATAATATCCTCCATAACAATAACAATTTATTCATACATAGAATACAAAAAAGAAACAAATTAAACAAATAGTGAGTTAGATGTCAAAAGTTTATTTCACCCCAATAAATTCTTATTCCAATACAAAAGAAATAAATTCTGCTTCAAAAAAATTAATTGAAAAAATACAAAATCAAGAAAAGATACTTGATTTTAGAAAAAACACTCCCTTAAAAGTGCACTTTGGTGAAGACAAAAACAATACATTCATAGAACCAAAAAATTTTATTGAAATAATTAAATATCTTAAAAAAAACAAATCCAAAACATTTTACATTGAAACAAACGTATTATACAAAGGACGAAGAACCATAAAAAAAGATCATTTAAAACTAGCAAAAGAACACGCATTCACTCAAATTCCGATAGTTATTGCTGATGGAAATACAGGAGAGAATTATAAAGAAATTGATATTACTAAACACAAAACAAAACATTTTACTAAATGTAAAATAGGAAAAAAAATTGCAGAACAAAAACAAATGATTGTACTAGCCCACTTTAAGGGACACATACTTGCAGGATTTGGAGGGGCTATAAAACAACTCTCTATGGGTTGCGCTTCAAGAGGAGGAAAACTTGCAATGCACGCACAATCAAAACCAATTCTAAACCCAATAAAATGCAAAAAATGCCACACTTGTGAAAAAAATTGTTCTGTTAACGCATGCATAATTGACACATTAATTCCCTACATTGATTACTCAAAATGTATTGGGTGTGCAAAGTGCATAGCTGTCTGCCCATTTGGAGCAGTACAAGTAAATTGGATAAGTACTCTTCCAAAAGAATTCAGAGAAAAACTCGCTGAATATGCTCTCGCAACTCAACAAAACAAAAAAATTATTTACATAAACTTTTTATTAAATATTACTAAAGACTGCGACTGCCACTCAGGCAAACAAAAAATAATAACAAAAGATATTGGAGTACTTGCTTCAACAGACCCCGTTGCAATAGACAAAGCAAGCTTTGATTTAATTACAAAAAGAAATAAAGGAAAAAAAATGTTTAAAGGAGAAGATATATTCAACTATGCCCAAAAAATTGGTCTTGGAAAAACAAAATACAAATTAATAAAAATAATAAACTAAATATAATATAAAACAAATTATTTTAATTTAAAAGCGGCTGCTACAAGAATAGGAAAAATAATGCTAGCTTCACCCCACACTTTAACATTATTGTCATTATGAGCTGCCTTACCCCAACTCTTAGCTTCTTCAGGATTCGCTCCAGCATTACTACCCTCAGCCTCATAACCCGTATTAATATAAACAGTATAATCAGCACCCTCTCTAACCATACAACTATTCATAATAAAGTGCTTAGGAACACTACCCCCAATAATTATTGCACCAACTTTTTCTTCAACAA
>JAQVQA010000034.1 GCA_028701835.1 Candidatus Iainarchaeum sp. | reverse complement strand
TTTAAAGTGTCAAGCATTTGTTTTGGACTCTTTTTATAAACATACTCTTCTTTGCTTCCAAAAATTGCAAGAATTGGTGTTTTTATTGTTGAAAATAATTTGAGATTTCCTTCATAATTAAATAGTTCTGCTTCAATCATTCCTTTTTTAGCGTAACTTAGGAATCTATTTGCTGAATGAGCCACATATTTAGTCATTATTTCATCTCCTTTTCCTTTTTCAACCATTTTTTTTGCTAGGGTTATAGCTTTTTTAAAATTTTTTCCAAGAATTTTTTTATTTGTTGAATAATCATCAGCAGGGGCTAATAAGATTAATCCTTTTATGAGATTATATTTTTTTATTGATTGGTAATAAGTTATTTTTTGACAACCTGTGCTATGTCCTGAAAGAATTATTTTTTTGTAACCCAATTTTTTTACTAATTTTATTGCGGCATCTATATCATAAATGCTTTCTTTGAATTTTTCGTGGGCAGTTCCTGCAATAATTTTTTTATTTTTTTTAAAGAATTTTGTTATTATTCCTGTGCCCCTATTGTTTGTGCTAAATAAATCAAACTCTCCTTTTTTTGCTAATGTAATTAATGCGTTAACAGAGCTCCCTCTATAAAAACTAGACCCCATGCCGTGTTCGTGAATTACAATAGTTTTATTTTTTTTATTTGATTTAATTAGAGCTCCATGAAGTGTTATCCCATCAATAGTGTCGTAAGATACAAGGGTTATATTAGTGATTAAATCAAAACCCATTTTTTTTCCCTTCCAAAATTTTCCAGTACAATACTCTATTTACATATTTTCCTTTATTTAAATAATAATCTTCTATTACTCCTATTTTCCTAAACCCGTTTTTTTCAAGTACTCTGCAACTTGCTTTGTTATTTGGTTCTGCAGTAGCTTCAATTGAATGAAGTTTGAGTTTTGTTTTAATAAAATTTGCACCTAACTTGCACGCAATTGTCCCATACCCTTTTCTCCAATAATCTCTTTTTATTCCATACCCTATAGAACAGCGTTTATCTTTTTGCATTATTTTGTAAATATCTATTACACCTATTTTTGTTTTTCCTTCTTTTAGTATGAAATTATATGCAAATTTTTTTTCCATTTCTTTAATGCTTTTTTTAACACTATTTTTTGCTTCGTTTAAGTTTTTTGGAATCAATCTTTCCAAATAATGTTCTTGATATTTTTTATCTTGCATCATCTCAAAAATGAATTCTGCATCATCTTCACTAACAGGCACTAGTTTTAAACAATTTTTTTTCATAACAATTCTTTGTTATATTATATTCTTATTCTTTTGTCTTTTAAGAATAATTGTTTTGTTTTGCAAAATTCACTAAAAATGGTTCAAAGCAAATCTTTTTTGAGTAATTAAGAACAGTTTTATTTTTAGTTAAGCTTTCTTCGATAAAGTACTTTTCTTTTATGATAGATAATTCTTTTAGAGTGTTTTTGATTTCTTCTTTATTCATTTTTGTTTTAATCAATTCTGTTTTTTCTATCCTACAAAAATCTTTTATTTTAATAAAGTGTTCGGAGTAATTAAGTTTTTTTGAAACAAAATTTTTTTGAACCAAAGACCAATTCTTTTTAACAAATTCTTTTAGTTTTTGGGTATCAAAGAATATTATTTCTTTATTTTCATTAATTATCATTGTCCAATCTGATTTGTTTAATAATTGTTTTTTTCTGACTCTTATTTTAATAGTGTTTTTTCCAAGGTCGCCAAAACAAAATTTTTGATCTATTGAAATTCCGTTATAATAATAATCAATCCCGTACTCACTATCCTCAAAGGGAGTCATTTCTTTTGGAAGGGTTTTTGTGAATTCTTTTCTAATCTCGTTTTGTTTTAAACAATTAGGGTTTATTTTTTGTTGTCTGAATTTAATTAAATAAGATTTTTTGCGTGGTATCTTCTCATTAACTTCAACTTCAATCGGCAAAAAGCAAGAGAAATTTATTCCACTTATTTAATTTCACCAAGTTCTTTAAGATTTTTAAGGTTTATAATAATTTCTTTTTTTGATTTTTATCTTCTTCTAAGACTTGTAGAGTGATTAGTGTGATTGTTGTTAATTCTACCTGGTTTAATTTTTAATTTAACTTTTTTCTTTATTACCAAACTTTCAAAAAATTTTTTTCTTTGAGTTTTGTTTCTAAGATTTTTTATTCTATTAAGTATTTGTATTCTTTCAAGGGCTCTTTTCATTATTAATTGCATTTTTGCTGCTTCGTTTAGTTTTAACCTTGCTTTTCCTTGAGCTATTTTCTCTAAAGGAATTACTATTGTTGCGGGACTTACTTTTTCTTGTTTGTATAAATCACTTAATTTTATTCTTGCTTGTTCAAAAAGAACTTGGTTCTTTTTTGTTCTGGGAGGTAGATTTGAATCAAACATTATCTTTTCAGAGTGTTTTCTCATATAATCTCTTATTTTTTGAGTGGGAAATACTTCTATTCTATCTTGGTGCATAACCATTGTATAATCTGAAGCATTAATTAGTTCTCCTTTATTCACTCTTACTTTTATTGAATCAGTTCCTTCTTTAAAGAAACCAAATTTTCTGTCAATAGTTGTTTCAAAGAATTTATAATCTACTCCAGTGTGTCTATCATTAACTGGTTTTGCTTCTCTTGGCATTAAGGAGTCAACTATTTTTAGTATTTTTGTTTGCTCATTTTTGAATGCTTGTTCATTATTTTTAGTGTTATTTGCCCAAAATTTTTGAGGGACTTTGTTTGGTTTTTTTGTTTTGCTTTTGTATTGCATTTTAAATCACTCTACGAAATTTATTTTACCCAAATTTATTTGTTTCTTTGCTTTAATAAACTTTTCATTAAAATCTTCATAAAACTTTGTTGCGTAAGGTATTCCATATTTTGCTTTGCATTCTTTACACAAATTCTTGCCACTAATACATTCCTCAAACATTTGTTTTAGTATTTTATCATCTTTAATAAAATGATTCTTGCAGTACTCATAAACTACACACTTTGTTATTTCTCCGCCTTTTGTTCTTTGTTCTTCTATTGTAACTCTCCCTCCTGTTAGTGCTTTATTAATTTTTTTTGCTAATAGATTCAAATCTTTTTCAGGAATCTCTATTTTTGCTTTTTCTTCCCCACTTTTACTCATTTTAAATGAACCATCTAAAGCACTAGTGTATTTGTTGTATAATGCGCTAGGCAAAAAGAATTCGTAATTCGCTTTTAATCTTCTTGCAACATCTCTTACCATTCTAATGTGTGGGGCTTGGTCTATTCCTACAGGAATTACTCCTGGCATTCTTTCTTCAAGTTGAGGATATAATATGTCTCCAACTTGAGTGAATGCACTCATTATTTTTGAAGGGTGAAGTGAACCATAAATTGCCCTGAATTCGTTTTCAGTTATTTTTTGTGATGCTATTACTGCTAAGTTACTCACTTTTTTGTTCTCGCTTTGTAAATAAAAATTTGTTTTATTTGGATCAAGTCCTAGTGCAATGTATGCAGGGATGTGAAATTCAAGCGCCCTTTTTTTCCCTTCTTCAATAGGAATTCCTCTAGTTGCTTGGGATTCTACATCAGCTATTAGAACAAATGTTTTTGCCCCTTGTTCTTGAAAGTATTTAATGTTTTGAATAACTGTTTCTGTTCCTAAGTGTATTTTTTCGCTTGAAGGCATTATTCCGCTTAGTGCATAAAACGGTTTTTTGTTTTGAATTGCACTCGCGATTTGTTCTAAGTCAGTTCCACCAAAATTTACTCCTCTCCTCATTTGCAAATTAGGGTTAGGCAACATTTTGGCATCAAATTCCTTCATTCCAAATTCTTTTATTAACCTTGAATAATCTTCCACGAGTTCTTTTCCCCATGGGTCAACAATTATTTTATCACTCATTTTTTCACGTTCTTTCATATATATCAATTCCTTTAGTGTTTTTAATTATTCTTAATTACTTGATTTTTTTTAAAAGTAGGTTAAAAATAGTTGCCAAGAATAAATTCTAATTCTTAAATTAGAGAAGTAAGTGTAATTAATTTTTATTTGGTTGATTGTCTGGATTCCTCTTCTTCTGGTGAGCCTATAATTAGATGAAAGGACTCCAGACAATTTCTTCAACCAAATTAACTTTCATAATAGAAATACAGCACTGTACATTATTAAATACTTTTAGAGAATAAGTGTAACATTTTGTACAGTGTTAGAAAAAATTATTTTGTCTAAATAGAATATAATTTTCTTTAGCTTCTTTTATTTCTGTTTCTATTTGTTTAACATACCTTTCTTTTTGGGGTAGATTAATTTTGTTTAATTGTTCTAAGTCTTTCATTCTTTGAATTATGCTTTCTCGAATGTCTTTTGCAAATATTTCGGGTGGTTGGTTTAGAAATTGTTCTGTTGTTGCTACTCTTGGGTAAACATTGTAAAACATGTCACTTATTGTTCTTGATTTTTTAATCATTTTTGATAAACTTTTGCCTCTTTCTGTAAGTAATTTTGAAAGTTCTTTTGCTTTTTTGTAGCCATTTTCACCTAAAGTATTTGAAAATTTTAGTAACAATAAAGTTAAGTTTGGGGATAGTCGTATGTTGGTTCCTTTAATTACTCTGGTTCTATTTCTTATTATTGCTTCAAGAGCTTTTATTTGATTGTGTGAGAGTTTGTTTTGAATAAGAAATGGTCTCATAAAGTATTTTGTTAGCATTCTTGCGACTAAATCAGTTGAAGTAACTTTTAATCCTTTTCGCATTAAAACATTGTCAGTTGATTTTAATTTGTTAATTTCTTTTCCTTCTTTTTCCATCACTTTTTTTCTTAACCTCTCCTCGATTTGATTAATTTTTTTTCTAGTTAGTCCTCCTTTTTTACCAAGAATAATTGGTGGGTCATAAAAATTAGGTTTTCTAGTTGCTTTTCTTTTAGCATCAAATCTTTGGAGAATTGCTTGTCTTGCTTTATTTTGGTGATTCATATCATCTTTAATTTTAATTCTCATTAAAAAGTTATCCTTCGCTTTTCATAAGGTGGTCTTTTTTAATTTATTCTTTTAGAAATATTAGTATGGATAATGATTTAGTTAAAGCAAAAAAAGATAATTTGCAAAAATTAATTGATGCGGGAATCAATCCTTACCCTTATAGTTTTGATGTTAATGCTTATTCGACAGAATTATTAGAAAAATTTTCTTCTTTAAAGAATGAAGAATTTGGTCCTGAATTTAATGTTGCGGGAAGAGTAATGGCTAAACGTTCTTTTGGAGCAATTGCTTTTTTGAAAGTTGCGGATGCTAAAGGAACAATTCAATTTTTCTTAAAAAAAGGAGATACTCCTGATAGTGTATTCAAACTTCTTGAAGCAATCGATTTAGGGGATATTGTTGGAACTAAAGGAAAGGTTTACCGAACTCAAAGAGGAGAACTTTCTATAATGGTTAATAAATTGGAAGTTTTGTGTAAAAGTATTTTGCCTCTCCCTGAAAAATTTCATGGATTGCAGGATATTGAGATTCGTCAAAGACAAAGGTATTTGGATTTAATTATGAATCCTGAAGTGAGAGAAGTTTTTGTTAAGAGGACAAAAATAATTCAAGCGTGGAAAGAATTTTTAAATAACAAAGGGTTTTTGGATGT
>JAQVQA010000033.1 GCA_028701835.1 Candidatus Iainarchaeum sp. | reverse complement strand
TTTTTGATTCGTAAAAAAAGAATTGAGAGTACTTTACCACTAGAACAAGTAATGCTATTATTAAGAATTGAGTAAAGAATAAATCACTGAAGAAGTTTAGGAATACATTGAGTTGTTCGCTTATGCTTAGTACAGTTAATCCACTTAAAAAAACTATTATTAGCCAGAAACCAAATATTAATTCAATTGAGTCAATTAAGGGGTTTGTGTAATTTAGAATCTTGTTTTTGTAGTATAACCCGTAAATATAGTCCCAAATTAGTTTTAATAGTACGAATCCAACTAAAATGAACCAATTATCATTCAAGAAAATCTTTAGGTTTTGCAAGATTATGTTAGGAAACTCTATTAAAAAGTAGTCAAGAATCCAAATTATTATAAATATTACTAGTGCTAGTGCAACGCTTGAGAGGATGAGTTGCATTAATTTCTTAAAATCAAATTCTTTTTTATCTAAATTAATTACTACCATTAAAATCAACCATTAGTTAGTTTGTAAGTTTTTTAAGTTTAAAAACTTTTGTAATGTCGCTTGTAACTAAAAATTAAATACTCGTTTAACTGTTTTAATAACTATGAAACCCCTTCACTTTGTTTATTTGTTAAAATGCAGTGACAATACTCTTTATTGTGGTTATACTAATAATTTAGAAAAAAGAATAAGTGTTCATAATCAAGGAAAGGGGAGTAAATATACTAGAGGAAGAACCCCAATAAAATTAATTTATGTAGAAGAGTATTCTTCTAAGTCAATTGCTTTGAAGCGAGAGTACGAGATTAAACAATTTTCAAGGAAAGAAAAACTTAGTCTCTTAAAAAAGAATTAAAGAGAATTATTTATTTTAACTTCTTCCTTTACCAACTAAACTCATTAAACTTTCCCTCCCCCAATAAGTAAGAGTTGTATGCAAACCAGTGTAATGCAACAAAGGACTCAATTGAATCTTAAAAAAGGAAGGATAGTTTTCGTCAACCTTTCTTAAAGATTGAATAAAAAATTTTTTGTTAACCCCCTTCTGTTTTTATACTCTAAAGCAGTTATATTAGTTATGACTAATAATAAAAAGAATTCAAAAAAAAATTATTTAATTGAACTGGAAAAGGATCAATTAAAAAAGAAGCTTTATAATGAGGCTAAGTGGAAGAAAAATATTTTGGGTTCAACTGACCAAAGTATTCTTGAAGCGGGTAAGAAGTGAGTCAATTTAATTGATTCACCAAACTCTCTTTGAACTCTTCTAATTTTCTTTTATTTGTTTTCATTAGCGTGAATTCATAAACCCAGTTAGAATATTTTTGAATTAATTGTTCAGGAACCCTCCCAAGCCCCGCTCTTATTTTCATTAAAACATGTTCAGCGTTTCTTGGAGTAGTGAATTTGTCTTTAAAGGAGAATTCTTTAAGAAACGCTTCTAATAACAAAACCATTGTTTTTGAATTAATCTTATTATCAATCATAAAATTAATTGGTTTTTGAATCAACTTAACCCCTTTTCTTTGAGTACTTAACTTTGTTCTTGAAGTTCTTTTAATCGAATCAATTTTACTATTCCTAGTAAATTCACTTTTTCTTAACTCGTCAACTATAGCTACAGAGGTTGGAACAAACAATCCCCTTACTTTAGTTGCTTTAGGATTAACAGAATGATTAATCCACTTAGAACCATTTAGTTTACTCTTAAAATACCTCTTAATCATACAAATAACTTTCTTTTAACTTATATTAAAACAAATCTCTTCAAAACAAACTTCCTTTAATCAATTTATAACCCTTCAAATCCTTAAATTAATTAATTTTGTTTTGCCACTCGCTACATTCTTAAATTTTTCCATTAGAGTATTTACTTCTGGTGAGTAATTGAATTCTTTATTTAGAGGACCTACTTTAAGGCAGTGGCAAACTGAAGCTATTAGTGCTTGGGAGAAGCATAGGTATGGAATTATTCAAGCGGTTCCTGGTGCAGGTAAAACTATCCTAGCTGTTAGAATGCTAACCAAAAAACTTGAAGAAGAACCAAACCTCAAAATTTTGATTGTTTGTCCTAGACTTACTTTAATTCAACAATGGGTGGATTCAATTAAAGAGTACTCTACTCTAAAAGACAAGGATATTTATGAGATTTCTAGTAATAATGAGTCAAAGGCTTATGTTTGTGCACAAAATAAGTTAGATAAGTATAAAGTATTTATTTGCACTTTTCACCAAATTAAACAATTCTTTAACGAGTGTAATTGGAAGAACCAGAATTGGTTTTTGATTGTAGATGAAATGCATAATACTACTGAGAATTATAAGTTCCCTAATCAACCAATTAAATACAAATTAGGTTTATCTGCTACCCCAAAAAAGAAGGGGAAGAACGCGGATTTTAACTTGGGAGGAATTGTATACACTTATTCTTTCACCCAGGCTCTTCAAGACAAAATTATTCTTGATCCTGTAATCAAAATTGTTTTCTATTCAGTGAATAAGCAATTATTCAAAAAGATTCAAAACGAGAGTGATTCTACTGTTGATTTAGTAGAATCTGCTTATAATGATTTTTTGCCTGATGATGCTGATGCACTTGAAAGTATTATGCTTTCCCCAATTAATAAAAAAGAAAAGAAGTTAACTAAAGCTCAAGAGGCGCAACTTCAAAAGAATCAAGAACTAGAGGGGGCTAAAGAGACTAATAAAGATGAAGCTAGTGATGTTTTTTCTTCAAAGAGCACTGATTTTTTAGGAATTATTAGATTATTAAAAGAACAATTTCACATAGGAATGAAGGATTCTGTTCAATCACTTGTTTTTGTGAATAGAATAAAGAAAGCGGATTTATTGAACCAAATTCTTGCTAAAACTTTTTCAGAGAGTGTTTCTCACTCTTACCACTCGAAATCTGATAATTATTCTCAAAAAAATTATTTCAATGATTTAAAGAAACAATTTTCTGAAGGAAAATTTAATGTACTAATTTCTGTTGGAACCCTAGGAGAAGGAATTGATTTTCCTTATGCTTCTCATGGAATAATCGCTTCCCCAATTTATAACCCCACTTCTTTTGTTCAAAAAGTTGGGAGATTGTTAAGATCTTATAAGGATCATCGAAAAGCTGTTATTTACTATTATGTTCCTTCTGAATTGATTTCGAGGTTATTAACTGATGAGAGGATTGAACCCAATTATTTTAAATCAGTAATAAAAATAGCGGATCAAAATAGTGATTTGTATTTTGTTGATAGAGAGTCTCTTCATGAACAAAAAGGAACTCTCTCCGAACTCTTAACCCAAGGTTCTGCTTATGATAGGAACGAGGATGTTAAACGAATAAAGGTTCCTCATGACCTTGACTCAATAATGCGTTTCTTTAAACGAATCTACCCAGAGCGGGTTAAGGAGTGGAAGAAGCTTTACGAGAGTCAAGTTGAGGATCAAGAGAAAGAGATTAAAAAATTGAAGAAGAATATTAATGATTTAGAGAGTATTGAGAAGGTTAAAAAAGAGCATCCAATTGATTTTACTCCTTTAAGAAAAGAAATTGCAAAAAACAATAAACTTATGTATAATTGTACAATTAATTTTGAATCTAATTTAAAAAATATTTTAACTCTTCAAAAAAAGTTTCAAAAAAAGAGTTTTGAGGAACTTGATTCCATAAAATCTTTTGTTAAATTGGGTTTGAAACAAAACATTATAACTAAAATCAAGTTTGGTCACGAGCTTGAAGAGATTGAGAAAGAAAAATCGGTTTTATCTCTTTCTGAACAAGAAATGCTTAAACATGCGATTAGTGCTGAACTTAGTGATTTTTGCAATAAATCAAAACAACTCGAGAAGTGCTTGAATTCAATTTCTTCTGCGAGAGAATTAATTGATAAAGCTAATAAAGAATTAAAGGAAGAGGAACAAGAGAAAGAAAGGATTAATGCAATGATGCGTATTTCAAAGAGTTTCTTTGATATTCAATCACTTTTCCTTGATGAACTTGATCTTTCAGAGATTGTAAAAAACAAGTCAACTAATGAAAGCAAGTTCTTTATAACAATTGGTAAAGATATTTTCTTAACCAAGCAACTCTCAAGAAAATTCTCTTACCCAGAGGACTTTGGTTTGAGTAGGTGGAGAGAAGAGAAGGAAGAACCAAAAATAGTTATTCAACTAACTCCTGTAGAGAAATTCGCTAAACAATTAATGTGGCACTTAAGTGAATTAGAGAAACAAACAGGTTCTTATGCAATTAAGGATTGGGAAGAATTAAAGAAAAAAGTTTGTGAAGAAGCAAAAATAGCTCCCCCTCAAGACAATTATATACTAGCAGAGCTTGAGAAGCACAAGTTCGAAGCAGAGTTTTCTTTTGAAAAACTATTCTTTGTAACTGAAGCGATAAAGAGAAAAAAATGAATCTTTTTACATTACAAATGCTGTGTTGCATTTGAAGCAATAAAGAGAAAAGAGTGAATCTCTTTAATTTACAAATGTCAATTAGGCATTTTGTAGCAATTAAAAGAAAAAAGTGAATCTAATACAAGGAAAGGATGTATAAAATTAAAATAAAGAAATAATTCAAAATAGGATTTATTTTATTTTCAATCCACTTCTTGCAAGTGTTTTCATTTTAGCTTCTTCTCTTTGTTTTTTTAAGTTAAAAGAGAATTGAGTGTTTCCTTCTTGAGTTAGTTTAGCTCCACTTTTGGGAATAAATCCTTGTTTTAACCAAAATTTTTTGGCTCGCGGATTGTGAGCCCAAGTACCAAATTCATTGAATTTTAACGCGTGAAGAGCCGAGTTTGCCCTACCTACTAAAAATGGACCCAATTTTTTTCCTTCATAACCTTTTTTTAAAGAAGTGCTTCCAATCCAAGCAAATCTTTTTCCATTAACTTCATGAAACTCAAAACTCCTATAACCAATAATATCTTTATCCTTTAGCAACACAAAACAAGGCCACTCTTTTTTTAATACTCCTTGAGGCATATTATAACCAACTTCAAAAAAAGAAGTGTTTTTTGCAAGCCACTCCATTTCGCTTTGCTTTGCTCTCCTCACAAGTAATTTTGTATTATCAAGAACTCTGCCCATAAAGAGAATAGTGAATCTATCTGTTTTTATTTTGATTCAACTACTAATTTTTTATGTTTCGTTTCATGTTTGCCCCAATTGAGGATTACTCTGATTCTGCATTAAGAAGTCTTTGCTTTAACCATGGAGCAGATCTTACTTTTACTGAAATGACTAGGGTGGAGGGAATTATTAGAAATAATAAACCAACTCTAGCAAAAACCCTTTGCCTTGATTCTACTCCAATTGAAATCCAATTACTTGCTTCAAACGAAGAACAACTCAAAAAGTACATTTCTTCTTTCAAACCATTTGAAGGGTTTAAAGGATTTAATTTGAACATGAGTTGTCCAAGTTTTGATATAATGAAAGCAGGGAGGGGAGCGGGAATGGTTAAGCGTTTAACTAAAGCCCAAAACTTGGTTAAAATAATTCAAAAATACAATTACCCTGTTTCAATTAAAATGAGGCTTGGAGTAAATAAAAGAGAACAAGATTACAAAGTTTATTTGAGGTTAATTGAAAACGTTGATGCTAATTACTTTATAGTTCATGCAAAGCACGGAATGCAAAATAGTGATGAACCTACACAAGGGAATGAAATTTATTTAGAGTGCATAGAATCCGCTAAAAAAAAGGGTGTTGGAATTATTGCTAATGGAGGAATAACTACTCCAAAAGAAGTAGTTGAATTAAAAAAAATAGGGGCTAGCGGAGTAATGATTGCTCGAGGAGCCCTAAAAAACCCTGGTATTTTTGATTACTTAAAGAATGAAACTGGATTCAATAAACCTAAGAAAAAAATTCCTTCAATTA
>JAQVQA010000032.1 GCA_028701835.1 Candidatus Iainarchaeum sp. | reverse complement strand
ATTTGATTATATTTAATTGATTTGATTATAGTTTAGTATTCTTCTTTAATATGCTTTTTTAAATAACTTATTTTATTTAGTTTTTTATTGTATTTATTGTGCTTGAAGAGGATTGATTCGTCCACCGTTTATACCGTCAATTAAAATTATTTTTTCTTCACCTGTTCTTTTCTTTAAAACCCCTTCCCAAATAGGCAAGAATAAGTGAGTTATTTCTTTTACAATAACACTGCCCCATAATTTTTTTAAGAGTTCAGGTATTTCTTTTTCGCTTAGAATTGGTTGTATTATTATTGCTGAATCGACTTCAGTGATTTGTCTTTTCCCAATGCTGGGGAGAATCTCGTGCAGTGGAGTGGGTGGAAGTTCCATTTCTATTTTGCCATGAGTGTATAACTCATTTTTTTTCTCGTCGATTAATTTAATTAATAATTTCTTTTTTACCAGGGTGTCAAGTACTCTCTTAGCATTTCCTTCTTCCATTCGCATTAACTCTGCAGTTTCTTTAGCAGTTCTCTTTTTTTCAGCAATTAGTTTTAAAATATTTGTTTCTGCTTCATTTAAATCTAAAAGAATTGGTAATCCTTTACTTTCTCTTAGGTTTCCTCTGTCATCATGAATAAATTCTCCTGTTAAAGAATTAATAAAAGCTTCTCCTTCGTGGAATGCATCTTTGTGACTAAAATACTTGTACCTAACTTTGTATATTTGAGCATGTTTTAAAGTAAGTCTATCCAAAATCTCGTTTTCTATGAATAAAAATTTTTTTTCAGCAAAACCAGCTAAAATTTTTCTTGCTCTTTGTTCTTCAACGCTTAATCTTAAAGCAGTTAACTCTATTCTCTCTTCAATATCATTTAATTCTTCTTCAAATTCAAGCACGTCTTTTGAGAGTTTTCTTTGAAGTTTTGTTTTTCCCTTACCCTCCCCTACAGTTGAATTAGATTCACTCTCTTCTTCATTTTCTTCTTGTTCCTTAACTAAGTTCTCTTCTTCCTCAATTTCTTTTAAAACTTCTTTATTGAATAATTTTCCTTCTTTTTCAATTACACCATTATCATTAAGCATTCTTAAAATCTCTTCAAGAGTAATTGATTTTTTGTAAGTATTGTTTAAAGTATCAATAGTTTCTTGCACACTCTCAAGCCTAATGCTTGGATCTTTTTCTAATTGTCTTTTAACTATGTTAACTGCAAGCATTTCTACTTTATCAGTGTCAAGCTCTTGATTTGTTTGGATAGTCTCTGCATCTCTACCCTCGTGTTGACTCATTCTTGGTCTAATATTCATTACAAAAGCTCTTGAAGTAGTTTCTGTCCTATCCCCCGTTAATGCAGTTCCAATTGGCAGAGTCTTAATGAAATTAGATTTCTTGTAAGCACCAGGAACTATAGTAGGTGTTCTTTTATGAATCGCTTTAATATCATCATCAAACACTAATTTGTGAGCCATTATTACATCAAGTTGACTAAGTACTCTTGAATCAATTGCACTAGGTTGTTGAGTTGCAAACACTAATGAACAACCCGGTCTCCTTCCTTGCTTAACATACTCTACAAGTGCACTACTAGCAGGAGTCTTTTGATTACCTCCAGGAATTAGAGTGTGGGCCTCATCAATAAATAACCAAGTTGGTGGAATGTTTAACTCTACTAATTCAGTAATATCTGCTTCTTCTTCAAACTTTCCAGCAGCTTCTCTTCTAGTACCAAGTTTTCTTGCAGCAAGAATTCTTCTCGCAAAAATACCTACTACAAGCGCACTAACCGAATCATCTAAGAAACTAGTGTCAAGAATAGTCATTTGACCCGCTCTTGAAAGTAACCCGAGCGAGGTTCCCTTATCATCAAAAATACCCCAGTGCTTTGCTGCATCAAACCTACTAACAAGTGCCCTAATAGAATCCGCTTTATACCCCTTATCCCTATCATTTAACTCAGCATCATCCTCAAAGCACTTTACTAAATCCTCTAAAGAAAAAGTGTTTTGCTTTCCCCTCACTTCCTTACCATCAATCTTGAGGTAACCCGATTTTACTTTAGAGATTCCCTTCTCCATTAATAATCCAGTTGGAGAAAATCTATCAATCCCAAAAGTCAAGCACCAATCCTCTGCAGTTAAAAGAGAAGGTTGAATAGAGAACACTGCATCAAAAGTACTTTTGGGTACAGACTCCTTCATTCCCACGGGTATAAACACTTTAACATTATCAAGTCCCCTTGGAAGCAAATCCCACTTTGCAAGCATCTCAAGTTCCCTAGCTTCTTTGTTAGGATGCTTCATTGACCAAAAAACTCCAATAGGGTCAACTACAACAATTCCTACATTCTTATTCTTAATCGCAAGTTCTTCAGCAACAACACCCAGAACATAAGAATTGTGAACAATTATGTCATTAGCAACAAAATTACTAAAGCTAGGTACGCTAATATCATAAACTTTGGTTTCTTGATTCACTTTTGTTACTGACTCGATTTCGTCCCAAAAAATATCTGAGTTAGCTAACAAATCAAGAGTTTTGTTTTGTTCAATTAAAGCAACTTTTTGAAGAGTCCTTCTAGAGGGGGAATAATTTATTACACTGTGAAATGACCTAGGGTTTTTGTAACCAATTTCTTTACCTAAGTGAGTCCAATTTTTTTTAACTAACAAATTCCAAGCTTCTTTAGGAATTGTGTCAACGTTAGGATTATTTTTCTTATTAAATAATTCATTTAAAGCGATTTCTTCTTTCTTTTCTTTTTCTCCAAAAAAACCAATTTCTAACAAAAATTTTTCTACATTCATTTCATTTAATACAAGTTCAAACACTTTAGTTTGCTTCTCTTTAAACTCACCATAATTTGCTGTTTTTGTTCTAAGCTTTGATAATACTCCAAACCTTAATAATAAATGCTGGACTTGTCTACTCATTTCTTTTGAAATAGAACAATAAGAAATCTGCCAATTAGTCTTTTTATTTATTCTATGAATCTTACCATCACAAGAAAATAATCTATTCAAGAACAATGCTAATTTCTCCCTCTTTAATTTCATTATCTCTTTTGGAATAAATTTATTATTTGACTTCTTCTCGTAAAGATTTAATGATTCAAGCCACTCCATTAAAGAACTCTTTTTACAAATTATGTGGCCCTCGCTAGTGAATTGCCCTTTATTATTCCTCATTATTTTACTTAAATCAGTTAACTTGTGCTTTTGAGAAACCCTATAACTATATTTTCCGTGAGGTAATAATTTTAAGTTATTATCAAATCTATTTACAGAATCAGTAAAATCACTAACTATTTTATTATCCGAATTAGTGAATAAAACGAATTGATTTTCTAAGTGGCCCTCAGCAATTAGATAAGCTAATAACTTTACTTTACACTCTTGCATATCTTCTGTGCCAAAATTATTGATTACTCTGGGTGTAGCAATTCTTTCTCCAATGGGTAATTCACTTGCTTGTTTCCAGCCATTAATTGTTAGCAAAGGGTGTTCGGGAGTTAATTTTATTTCCTTACCACTCCTCAATTTTAAATGAAGAATTTTGTCTACGCTCCTTTCGTAAAAACCAACTTTTTGTAGAGACTCTATTTTTAGTTCATCATTAAGTCCAAACACATTATTTTTATTATTTTCTAATTCACTAATAGGAAGAATACTCCCATCACTAAGAGATATTAAAGTATCTCCACTAACACACTTTCCACTCCCTCTCGCACCACAAACAAACACTACGTGAGGATTTAATCCATCCAAGTAAATATCAGTTCCTTGCCTATCCTTTTCATTCACTCTACCAACAAACAATCCACCCGTCTCACCGTATTGTGCAAGCACACTCTTTTTTCTTCCAATATAAGCGTGGCCATTATCAGCGAACAAGAAATCCAGACTTGGTTTTATTTTATTATCAGAATCATCCTCGTCCTCTTCGTCTAACAAAATACTAGCCTTAGGTAGTTTTGGTTTAGCATCATCTTCACTCTTTGGCTTCTCTTTGATTTCATTAACTTCCTCTTTAATCCCCTCTTCTCTTAGTAAAGCATCAGCGAGTTCATCATGTTGTTCTTCCCTTGGTTTATCCTCACTCAATTTAACTTTGTTTAATTTAACTTCTTGCTTTGCCGCCATTACGGCCTTATTCTTAATTACACTCTTAATAATATTTCTTTCAATTGGATGAGCTTTTGAATTAACTTCAACATCCTCTTCTTCATCCTCAATACTAACTTTTAAATCTAATTTTCCTCCATAACCCTTGCCCTCGTTCTTTAAATTATTTTTTTTACTAGAAACGTTTTGAATAGATTTATTTAATCCATCATCTACAATACTCTCAAAATTATTTTTAGTGTTAGTCTTCTTTTTTCCACCCGCATCCATTGCTTCAAAAGCCTCGTCCTTTGACTCGAACTCAACTCCGCTAGAATCAACAAACAATTGAGGTTCAGTTACTTTATCCTCATCCTCTTCTTCAAGCTCCTCATCCTCATCTTCCAAATCATCATCATTCCCTAATTCCTTACCCTCATTATTATTCTTTTTAATAGATTCACTAGAATTTTCAACTACCTCTTTATTTTCACTAACCCTACTATTTCGCTTCTTTTCTTCAAGCCTCTTCTTAGCAGCTACTTTCTCTTCATCAGTTCCAAAAGCATCTTCGAACAAATCTTCTTCTTCAAAATCTTCTTGAGGCATTATTAATCACTAAAACTAAGTTAATTCAATAATTGAAAGGATTTTGTATTTAAATACTTTATCCCTTTACTAAAATCAATTCTATTAACAAGAAATCAAAAAAAATTGTTTCCAATAAATAGTGTCTTTTTGTCCAAGAATTGATTTTTTAAAATAGGTATTTAAACTAAATGCTCTTTTACTAATCATAGTGTTGGGAGTTTCACTTTGTAAAATGCGAACATTTTACGAGTGCACGAAATAGCTTTAATGCTGTGGAGTGAGAGGGGGCAAATCATACCGCATGCGGATCCCTGGTTTGCCTCTATTATACTTATTTTAAGGTTAATACTATGATTGAACTTGAACGAACTTTTTTAGCAAAACAAATCCCTCAAGGATTAAAAGAGTGTAAATTCAAAGAAATTAGGGACATTTATATCCCAAAAGCGGTTGAGAAACACGCTCCAATAAGGATTAGGAAGAATGGGGACAAATATGAAATTACAAAAAAATCGCCTATAATTCAAGGGGATTACTCCCAAATGCTTGAACAAAACATTCTTCTTACTCGAGAAGAGTTTTTGATGCTAGAAAAAGAAGTTTCGGGTAAAAGAATAGTAAAAACACGTTACTATTACCCAGTGAATGGAGTAATTGCTGAAGTTGATGTATTTGGCGAAGCACTAACAGGATTAATTCTAATAGACTTTGAATTCAAAACAAACGAAGAGAAAGAAGCATTCAAACCACCCTTCTTTTGTTTAGCGGATGTAACTCAAGAGGATTTTATTGCAGGCGGAGTGATTTGTGGAAAAAAATACGCTGACCTTGAAAAAGACTTAGCTCGATTCAATTACCAAAGACTATTCTTTAAATAAAAAAATTTTTTTAAAAAAAACTTTCACCTATTATCCCCGCTCCCAGTTAACTTTCCCCTATCCAACCTACTCTTTAACTTATCCAAATTCATTTGAGCAACTTCCTCAAGACTCAAACCAAGTTTTGTGCACATTTGACTCAAGTACCAAACAACATCCCCAAGTTCTTTTGCAATTTCTTTCTTATACTCTTCAGTTAGTACTCCATCATAATCCCTATAAAGCTTCTTTACTTTACCCGCAACTTCCCCCGCCTCATCACAAAGGCCTAACGCATAATAAGCTAAATTACTCTCCTTAACCACAACATTCAAATCAGTCTTAATAGACTCTCTTTGATACTCTTCAAAATCCACTTCCAACCACCTTAGAAGAATAAAATCCAATCTCAATTAAAACCTATTCTTAAAAAAAAGCTTTTTTCTTCAAGAAAGCAACCTTTAAAAACTAACTTTCCACAATTTATATTATTGACTAACCAAAGGTAGTCAAAGAATTGGTTAAATGCGGAAATGGCAGAGAGGTCAAATGCGCCTGCCTTGAG
>JAQVQA010000031.1 GCA_028701835.1 Candidatus Iainarchaeum sp. | reverse complement strand
CCACTAAGTTCAATTCTTAAAATATTTCTCTCATACCCAGGAACTATATCAATAACATTCCCCTTCACCCTAAATCTTCCACTCAATAACTCCAAATCATTTCTCTCATACTGGGCATCAAGGAGTTTTGTCATTAACTCCATTCGGTCAATTTTTTGCCCTTCTTCAAGTTCAAATCCCATTCCTAAATAATTCTTCGGATTTCCTAAACCATAAATACAAGAAACACTTGCAACAACAATAACATCATCCCTCGAGAGTAAAGAAGTAGTTGCACTTAATCTCATTCTTTCAATATACTCATTAATTTGCGAATCTTTTTCTATATACTGGTCAGTTGAAGGAATGTAAGATTCAGGCTGGTAATAATCATAAAAAGAAACAAAATACTCTACTCTGTTATTTGGAAAAAAAGCTTTGAATTCATTGAATAATTGAGCTGCTAAAGTTTTGTTGTGAGCCAAAACTAAAGTTTTCTTTTGAACTTGCGCAATTACCGAGGCTACAGAAAATGTTTTGCCACTACCAGTCACCCCTAAAAGAGTTTGAGGAGATTTACCATTTTTTATTCCATTCACCAAAGACTTAATCGCCTCAGGCTGAGAACCCGCTGGTTTAAACTTTGAAACAAGTTGAAATCTATGCTCACTCTCTTTTTGCATAAATAGATAAGAAAAAGGAGGACTTTAAACACTTTCGAGAGTAAAATGCCTTTACTTAATTTTACTTTCCAAAAACTTCCTTTCTTTTTAATACTTTTCTATAAGCATTACCAAACCTGTGAGTCTCATCTCTTACTGCTTGAAGCAAGAGAAGCCCTTTATTCTTTTTATCTAATCTTAAAGGAGTATTATTATTAGGAAAATATATTTCTTCAAATTGCTTTGCAAGAGAAACAATTGGAATTGAAAGTTTTAAGTCCTCAAGAACTTTTGCTGAAACAGCTAATTGAGTTGGCCCACCATCAATTACAATAAGATCAGGTTTTTTCATTGTTTTTGATAAGGATCCTGAGTATCTTCTTCTTAATACTTCTTCCATTGCTAAGAGATCATCAGAATTAGCATTTGCTTTAATTTTGAATTTTCTATAATTTGATTTATCAGGAAAACCATCTTTAAAATTACTCATTGAAGCAACTGTGTTTGTTCCAGCTAAGTGAGAAATATCAAAGCATTCAATAACACGAGGAAGTTTTTCTAAATTAAGAGCTTTTTTTAGCTCCGTAACTCTTTCGCTTCCTGCAAAAAATGTCGCAGTAATATTCTTTGCAACAAAATCCAAAACCTCTTTCTTTTCCCCAATTTTTGGAACAATAATTTTAATTTTCTTTTTTGATTTATTTGAGAGGTATTCAACTAACGCATCAGAAAGTTCAATTGGAAGAATTATTTCTTCAGGAACTTCTACTGAATCATAAAACTGGAGTAAAAATTCTTCTAAAAAATCTTCTTTTTCACTAAAAACAAACTCTTGTTTCTCTTCAACTACCCCATTTCTAATATTAAATAATAATAAGTGAACTTCTCCTGCAGATATTTCATAATTAATTACATGAGCATCAACTTTTTTTGAAAATTCAACATTTTGCTTTTCTTTTAGTGTTTTAATTGCTTCAATTTGATTTCTTAATGTCAAAGCATATTCAAAATTATTATTCTTTGACGCAAGTTTCATGCTTTCTGTAAGTTCATCAATTAATTCATCAGTGTTTCCTTTCAAAATCTTTTTCACTTGATTAACTTTTTTATTGTAATCCTCAACATCAATTGTTTTTTTTACTTTTATAGAAGGTTTGTAAGTGAATATCTTAAAGTGCCAACTCAGTGAATCCATTATTGTTTTTCTAACCATTCCACTCACAAATGGCCCAAAGTACTCTCCAGTTTTGTTTCTAATTCTTGCAACTTCAAGAATAGGAATTTTATCATCAGTGAAGTGAAGGTACGCATATCTCCTCGAATCTTTTAAATCAAGATTAAAGTAAGGATAATATTTTTTTATTAAATTATTTTCCAAAAGAAATGCTTCTACTTCATTTTTTGTTAAAACAAAATCAATACTCTTTATTTTATTAACCAAAGTCCGGGTTTTAATATCCTGCGTTGTTTTTTGAAAGTAACTAGAAACTCTTTTCTTTAAGTCCTTGGCTTTACCAACATAAATTACAGTTCCAGTTTCGTCAAAGAACATATAACAACCAGGTGAATTTGGAAGAAAACTAATTTCTGAAGGTGAAATCATACAAAGTTAATGAAAAGAATTTGTTAAATAACTTACTTTCTTAGTACCTGCTTAAGAAAGTGGCCAGTGAAACTATTTTTGTTAATTACAATTTCTTCAGGAGTTCCTTGTGCAATTATTTTTCCTCCACCCTCTCCACCTTCTGGACCTAAATCAATTATATGATCAGCGCACTTAATTACCTCCAAATTGTGTTCAATTACTACAATTGTGTTTCCTTTATCTACTAATACTTGGAGAACGTCAAGTAATTTTTTAATATCATGAAAGTGTAGACCAGTTGTAGGTTCGTCCAACAAATAAAGAGTTTTACCTGTTCCTCTTTTTGCAAGTTCTTTTGTCAATTTAATTCTTTGAGCTTCTCCACCTGAAAGAGTTGTTGCACTCTGACCTAATTTTATGTAACCCAATCCAACAGAATTTAACACAGATAATTTTTGCCTAATGTTTGGAATCGCATCAAACAATTTAGTTGCTTCCTCTACACTCATATTCAAAACTTCTGAAATATTTTTTCCATTATAAGTTACCATTAAAGTTTCTTCATTGTACCTCTTACCTTTACACTCTTCACACTCAACATAAACATCAGGCAAAAAGTTCATTTCAATTTTTATTGTACCGTCCCCACTACACTTCTCACATCTTCCACCAGGCAAGTTAAAAGAAAATCTTCCCTGATCATAACCCCTCATTTTTGCTTCCCTTGTTTGTGCAAAAAGAGCTCTAATTTCATCAAACACTTTAATGTAAGTTGCAGGGTTACTTCTTGGAGTTCTTCCAATAGGAGATTGATCAATTACAACAACCTTGTCAATACTACCATTCATTACAATACTGTCAAATTTACCCGGAGTAATATTTGCTTTTGAAAGTTCCAACTTTTTCACTAAACCCTTATTTATTATTTCATCCATCAAAGTTGATTTACCTGACCCACTTACTCCAGTAAGACAAGTAAATACTCCAAGAGGAAGTTCAACATTAATACCTTTTAAATTATTCTCTTTACACCCTTTAAAAATTACACTATTCTTCCACTTTCTTCTTACAGTAGGAGTAGGAATAGATAATTTTTTAGACAAGTATTGCCCAGTAATTGATTCAGGATTCTTTTCAATTTCTTGCGGAGTTCCAATTGCAATTACTTTCCCTCCATGAACTCCAGCACCCGGACCCATGTCAACCACAAAATCAGCTCTTCTAATAGTATCCTCATCATGTTCAACAACAATTAAAGTATTCCCTAAATCTCTTAGTTTTTGAAGAGTTTCAATTAATTTATTATTATCTCTTTGGTGAAGTCCAATTGAAGGTTCATCAAGAATATAAAGTACCCCCATTAAGTTAGAACCAATTTGAGTGGCTAACCTAATTCTTTGAGCCTCTCCACCCGAAAGAGTTCCAGCTTGTCTTGAGAGAGAAAGATAACCCAACCCCACATCATTTAAGAATTTCAATCTAGAAATAATTTCTTTTAAAATTAATTTCGCAATTTCTTTTTCCTTATCAGTTAAATCAATATTATTGAAATATTCTAAAGCACTTGTAATTGACATTTCGGTAATATCAACAATTGATTTGTTTGCAATCTTCACTGCCAAAATTTTTTCTTTTAATCTTTTTCCTCTACAAACAGGACAAGTACTTGACTTCATGTACTTTTGCATCTCTTCTCTTCTATATTCACTCTCTGTCTGCTTATACAATCTGTCTGACTGACCAATTAATCCTTCCCAACCATCATTATACTTCATTGTTGAACCATTATCCCACTTAGCATTAATTGGAGTAGGGTCCCCGTACATCAAAACCTTGAATTGTTTTATTGAAAATTTTTCAATTGGAGTAAATAAATCAAATCCGTGCACTTTTCCAACTGCTTGAAGTTGCTGACTCCTCCAAGAGAGATCCATTTTCCCATAAATTTCAATTGCTCCATCAATAATACTCTTTGATTTATCAGGAATAATTAAGTCAGAATCAAATTCAATTTTTACTCCTAAGCCCTTACATTCTTCACATGCTCCAAAAGGAGAATTGAATGAAAACATTCTTGGCTGAAGTTCTTCAAAAGAAACTCCACAAATAGGACAAGTAAGTGCGCTAGAAAATAAATGCTCTTTATCTTTTGAATCAAGAACAATTACTAAACCGTTTCCTTTCTTTAAAGCACTTTCAATTGACTCAGTCATCCTTGCTTTTTCTCTTGCATTCACTGAATCAATTACAACCTCAATATCATGCATTTGGTACTTTGAGAGAGTTACCTTCTCATCAGTCCGCACTATTTTTTTATCCACTCTCGCTTTTGTAAAACCATCTTTATTCAAATCAATTAATAATTGTTCATAAGTTCCTTTTTTTTGCCTAATTATTGGAGCAAGGATAGTAACCTCTCCTTTAAATTGGGTTTGAATTCTTTTAGCAATTTTTTCAGGAGATTGGGATTCAATTTTCACTCCATGCGTTGGACAATAAGGAGTACCAACTCTTGCAAACAACAATCTCAAATAATCATAAATCTCAGTAACAGTTCCAACAGTCGACCTAGGATTATTTGAAGTAGATTTTTGTTCAATAGAAATTGCAGGAGAAAGACCCTCAATAGAATCAACATCAGGTTTATTCATTAAACCAATGAATTGCCGAGCATAAGCACTTAATGATTCAACATATCTTCTTTGCCCCTCAGCATAAATAGTATCAAATGCTAAAGTAGATTTACCAGAACCTGATAAACCAGTTATTACAGTAAATTTGTCTCTAGGAATTGAAAGAGAAACATTCTTCAAATTATGCTCCCTAGCCCCCCTAACTACTAAATCCTTCATAAAAAAACACCTTAAAAGACTAAATCCATTAAATACTCTAGCTAAAAAATACTTAAAGGAATAATTAATAAACACTTCTAAAAAAAAACCACTCTCTAAAAAAATTGGATAAGAATAAATACTTTTCAAGACCAAATTAAGTTATGCTAAAAAGAACTTTGCAAACAATAGGAAGAATACAAACTAGATTAATTAACTCTAAAATTAAGCGAACAAATGCCAAGAATAAGAAAAAAGGAGTTGAATTAGTTTACGCTCAAGCAGAACAACTACCTGTAAAAAACATTTTTAGATCAATTAAAAATGGATTAGTTCTTAACCCAAACAAACCAGAGTACTGCGCAGCATATGCTACTAGAATAGCTAAACAATTATTCAAAAAAGAGTATGTTCGAGCACACGCTTGGGAACTAGCTTACAAGAATAGAGTAACTTATGAAAGTAGATTCAACCCAAAAACACTTAAAGGAGAATTAACTAAAAGACAATTAGATTTATTCATTGAAAGAGAAGTAATTAAACCAGGAACAATTCTTGGAGTATACTACCCCCAAAGTGGATACAACCATACTCAAAGAAGAGTGACCCACGCAATGCTATACATTGGAGAAGGAAAATTCTGGCACAATTTTTACGGGCCAAAAATAATTGCTCTCCAAGAAATTTACTCAACTAAAGAAAAAGGTAAAAGAGTACTATACCCCGTACAAATAATTGAACCAAAAGGAACTATCCTAAAATAAATAATATTCTAGAATAATTTAAACTTACCAAAAAAAAACAATAATAAATCTAAAAAATTAATGCAATTTCTTTTACAACAATAAACCTTAAAACTACCCCTAATTGAATAAGTATTATGACTGGCCCTTCAAGAAAACAAAGAACCCCTAGAAGATGCAAACTCATTGGAACTAAATTTAAAACACACACAGAAATTAGGAGTAAAGAACGCGATTATGTTTCAAACATAATTCCATCCACAGGCACTAGAAAAAAACCTTTACTACTTGACTCAAAATTAAATTTGAAAGAAGAACACAAAAACAAAAAAACTAACCAAAGAATATTTGGACTTGATGAAGATATTGCCTAAATTT
>JAQVQA010000030.1 GCA_028701835.1 Candidatus Iainarchaeum sp. | reverse complement strand
TTAGTTCCGTCTGGGAATGCATCTGGAGTTGTTTTCCACTTTTCAGAGAAGTTTAGGTATTGTTCTTTTGGGATATTATTTCCTCCACAATTAATTGTAGTATTATTATCAACGCAACTCAAAATATTGTAACTTCCAATGGAGTACTTTCCTCGTACTTCATTTGGAGCTAATTTGTCAAGGTTATAGTCTTCAAATGAAGGCATTGCTCCAAGTAAGTCACTTTCGAGTAGAATGTAATCTGCGCTTATTTGTTTTGAAGCAATATCGTAAGCTAATTCGTAATCTGGAGTAATAATGAATCTAGCGTATGCTTGGTTAGCTTCTGTGGAAGCGTTTCTATTATCAGTTGAGAATCTTCTTTCAGTAGTTAGTGCCAAAACGTGTCCTTCGTTCCACCAATTAAAGAACTTAGCGTCAGTGGGAGTATTTTCTATAATCCAATCCATTCTATCAATAGTTCCTTGATCTTGATTAGGGAAGGGAGCATAATCTGGAACAAATCTAGCAGTTGCTCCTACTCCGAGTAGCACAATGAATATTAGAGCGAGTATAGTAATTTTTGCTTCTACTCCTTTTTCTAAATTAAATTTTTTTAGCATTTCAAATATTACGAAAGCAACTATGGATCCTCCCGCAACTAACCCTAATCCGAATACAAAAGTGAATTTTAGTTTATACCAAGCCATGAATAGAGTGACTAAAGTCCATACCCACATGAGTGCACTTGGGTGAAGATCCTCTTTTTTGAATAAGAATAATCCTAGCGGGAGTAATATTAATCCAAGCCAAGGGAGTACAATTAAAGCATTGTATTTTGTTCCAAAGTAAGGGTTTCCTACACTCTCTTCTCCAACCATTGAACCAATTGAGGTTCTGTCTTTAACCATAATATCTGGTTCAATTATAAATAAAGCTATTACAATAAAGAAAACTAAATACAAACCCAATACAGTTATTGTCCAAATCATTTTCTTTGTCTCGCTTGTAGTATTGCTAATAAAATAAGCTAGGGTAGTGAATGCAACTAACCCTAAAACTAAAAGGATTGTAATTATTCCTGCTTCTAGGGGAATTATTGTTGCAGCGTAGTTAGCTACGGAGAATAACCAAAACACTGGGTCTTGACTAAAAGCGTGTCCTCCAAGTAAAAATAAGATTGAGAATAATCCTAGTGAGAGAATTATTTTCCCAGCAAATATTAGTACTTCATTGTGTTTAGCATTCTCTTTTTTTGTTGAAGTACAAGCAATGTAGATTAATGCAAACAAAATATATGGTATTAGTATTGTTGGGATTAGAATATACATTCTCCAAGTCATTGACATTATTAAAAAGAATACTCCTGCAAGAATAGCATTAATTGCATCGCTTTTAGTTAGTGTTTTTGTTTTAACTGCTTTTACAAAAAAGTAGAATCCTATAACCATCCAAAGAAATCCTAATGAATTGTCTCCTTGTGCTCCACTCATTGTTCTGTAAACAAAAGCGGGGGTTATTGCTGCTAGAAAAGCAGTGATTAAAGCAACTCTCTTATCACCAAAAACTTCTTTTGCTAAAAAATACATTGCAATTGAAATTAGTGCTCCAAAAATTGCGGGGAAGAATTTAACACTCCAAAGAAGCAAATCCTTGCTAAATGGTTGGCCAATTGCAATAATCAAGTATAGTACTGCACTCAAGTACCAATAAACTGAAGGTGCTTGATTTCCCATTCCTCCTTCAACTTGATAGTAATTCAGATTATCAGGATTTGGTACACTACCATCTCTAACTAAATCAAGTATCATTCTTGCGTGGTAGGATGCATCTGGTTCGAATAAATAGTTTCCAGGGTATTTCATTAAATCGGATCTTACTCCTACAGCTAGAATAAATATTGCAAGTAAGAAGATTATGATTACTCTATTATCATAGAGTTTTTGCATTGTGCTATTTAGAATGTTTTTTGCTTTTTCTCTTTTACTCAAACAAAATCACTTGTTCTTTGAAGAAAGTAGAACTGAAGCATTTTTAAAAGAAACGAATGTCTCTTAAAATTGAAATTAGCCAACCTTTTTATTAGTGTTCTAACTAATTTTATTAAATGGTTTTTAAGAAACTTTTTTTTGCAACTGCGGGGATTCCTGCGAGTACAATTAATCCCACTACGATTAATGGTATTAGTAGGGTTAGTGAACTTGGTTTGGGGGGAATGGAGTTAGAATTTGCTTATTCTGTTAATGTTAGTAAAGAGAATGCTCCTTTAGTAAAAAAGGTTGCTAAAGAGAAGAATGTTAACTTAACTTGTCATGGATCTTATTTCATTAATCTTAATGCAATTCAGCGACCAAAATTTCATGCTTCTGTTTCTCGAGTACTTGCTTGTGCAAAGAGGGCTGAGGAGTGTGGAGCATTTTCAATGACGTTTCACGCGGGTTTTTATTTAGGGATGGATAAGGAAAAGACTTTTAATAATATTAAGAAGGGTTTTGAAGAGGTTGAAGAAAAGTTAAAAGAATCTAATTATAAAATAACTATTCGTCCAGAAACTACTGGCAAAGAGACTCAATTTGGTTCAATTGAAGAACTTCTTTTGCTCTCTTCTCAATTAAGTAATACTCTTCCTTGCATTGATTTTTCTCACTTGCACGCGAGGTCAAACGGTAAATATAATTCTTATGAAGAGTTTAGGAGTGTTTTGGAGGATAGTGAAAAAATGTTAGGAAAAGAATTCCTAAAAAACATGCACATTCACATTTCAGGAATTGAATACACAAGTAAGGGTGAGAGAAGGCACTTGGTTTTAAAAGACTCTGATTTTAAGTACCAAGAACTTTTAAGAGCTTTAAAAGAGTTTGATTGTAGGGGAGTAGTTATTTGTGAGTCACCTAATATTGAGGTTGATGCATTATTATTGAAAAAAACTTTTGAAGAACTTTAATAGTTCTTTCTCAACAAATCATAAAATCCCTTCATTTCTGCAGGATCAGCTAATTTTAGTACATCAAGTTCGGGTCCAAATATTTCTGAATATCTGTCTCTTCTTCTAATTAGTTGAGTTTCTCCGTCCTTATTTATCTTAATTATTGGAGCGAGTTTTAAATTATTAAAATTTGAGCCCATTACGAAACTATATGCTCCAGTATCCATTACTACTAGCAAATCTCCTTTCTCAAGTTTTGGCATTTTTTGGCAAGTTGCAATTACATCAATGCAGTCACAAGTGCATCCAGTGATATCGTATTTGTGAGTGCTTTTGGTACGCATTTTTGTTCCTGGTAAAATTTCGTAATCACAGTGAGAGATTAAAACATCTGGGAACATTGAGTAACAAGAACCATCAGTTATTACAATTTCTTTAGAATCAAGTTTCTTGTTACTAACTACTTTAATTATTCCTATTCCTGCGTTTGCAACAATTGATTTCCCGGGTTCGAATACTAAAGTGACTTCGCCTAGCTCGTATTCTTTACAGAGTTTTTTAAAGAATAAAACAAATTTTTCTCCGAATTCTTTTGGAGTAAAGTATTTTCCGGGGCAATAAACTTTTGGAGCTTCAACAGGAAAACCTCCTCCAAAGTCAAGCATCTCTATTAGCATCCCATTTTCTTTAGCATAATTAGCTAGTTTAACAATTTTTTTTGCAGCTAAGAAGTAACCTTTAGGGTTGTGAGCATAAGAACCGTGGAAGTGAAAACCCTTTAACCTAATAATGGGGTTGTCTCTAATCAAGTTAATAGCTTTTTTAGCTGAAGAGTGGGGTATGCCGTATTGTTGTTTTTTAGTAGAGAATCTCCCGTCTTTAATCATTGGATTAATTCTAAGCATTATTGGAACCATTTTGTTAATTTGTTCACCAGCACTAATAGCAGTTTTTAATTCTTCAATCGAATCAATTGTGATTACTGCTACTCCTACTTCAAGGGCAAACAAAATATCTTTCTTTGTTTTGTACAAGTTAGTGAAAGTTATTTGCTCTGGTTTAAAATCAGCTAACAAACCTAGTATTATTTCTCCTACACTACTCGCATCAAAATCAAAACCCTCTTCCCTAATTATTCTCAAAACCTCTAAGTTAGAATTGCACTTGCAAGCGTATTGTGGTCTAAATGGAGTATAATCAAATCCTTCAATAAAAGTCTTGCATTTTTTTCTAATCTCTTCTTCTACAATAACATAAACTGGTGAACCATACTTTTTTACAATTTCTTTAATATTAACTCCCTCGATTAGTAAATCCCCTTCTTTGTCTTGACTCAAAAAGTGTTTCCAACGAGCACGCAAATACTTTCGAGGAATATTTTCTCGTTCATTCTTTTTTTTAGGAGTTAATTTAATAGTAGAGTTTTTTTCTTGTTTATCAAAAACAGTATTTATCTTGATTTTATTTTGGGTAAAGGAAGTTGATTTTACACTCATTCTTTTCTCAACCCCCTTCTCTAATAAATTTACCTTCACTCAATTATTTTTATGCATTGAACCGGACAAGCATTAGCCGCTTCTTTACTACAACCCGCATCACTAACTTCTTTAACAAAAAGATTACCCTCTTTTTTTGAACCAATTAGTTCAGCTTTGTCTCCCTTAAAAGCCCAGTCCTTTGGGCAAATAGCTGCGCATGCTCCGCAACCAATGCAAGCATCTTGATCTTGAGTTATTTTTACCATTTCATACTCACCTCAATTATAATTAAATTAATTTCCTTCTCGTTTATAAAACTAATCCAAAAAAATTTTTTCTACTCTTTATCCTTACTAACTTCTTTTGCAAGTATAGTTGCGAGTAAATACATCCAAATAAGGTCAATTGACTTTGCTACAGGCAAAGCAATTTGAGTCTCAATTCCACTAGTTTGAAGAATAACCATTGAAGCTGGTTTTAGTGTAAAAGAAACAATATTTGCTATTGCCAAAAAAGGAACTAAATTAATTATTAGTTCAGTGTAAACCTCTGCTACTAAAAAAACTAAGAATAACCAATAAAATTTTTTCCAAGTTGGTTTAAAAAAATCTTTCAACTTAAACAAATTCAATCACTAACCTTTTGTTACTACTCTACTAATCCTTGTTAACAAAACACCTTGCTCCTCCAAACATTAAATTATTCCCTTTTAGAGTACTTGGAGTTGTATAAACTCTTACACCTACCTCCCCTAAAAGCTTTGCTGTTTGACTAGCTTTCTTATCCATTATTATTTCCCCGTTTCCAATATTCAAAAAATTTGATGGGTAAAAATATTTCTCACTAGAAGGTATTTTTATTAATTTAAATCCAATTGCTTGTGCAATTTGTTTAACTTTTATTGAATTCTTAGCATAATAATCAGGGTCCACTAGCATAACTTTTTTTTGAGGAATTGTATTAATGAAAACATCTAAGTGTTCAAAAAACCTATTACTAGCCTCACTCCCCTTTACTCTCCCAAGTCGTTTATAATCAAACCCGGGTAATTCAAACACAATGTAACCTCTTTTTTTGAGCATTTCAATTTCATCACTCACTAATTTTTTTTGAGTGTTTAATGATTCTAGTGAAGCGTGTTGGGGAGAATGAGATACTAGCAAAACTTCTTTTCCATTAACAGTACCTGCATTAATTACTCTGCCCCCATCTCCAAAAAACCTTTTTTCTTTTTGACTAACTATATTCAAATCAATTGCCCTTGATTTACTCAACACTCTTTTATTTAACCTAGTAAAAACATCCCTCTCCCAAAAAGCATTGTAATAATTATTCTCGCTAAGTGGAACTATTCTAATTAGTTTATTACTAGTCTCTTTTTTTAATGAATCAATAATTCTCTTCAACTTTTCAAATTGTGATTTAGGCATATTTTTAGAAACTGTTATAATAATTCTTTTCTTTGATTTAGCAAGTAACTTTATTACACCCATTCTTTCAGAATTAATCCTGAGTGCAGATTTTGATTTAATTCCTTTTTTAGATAACTCTAGAGAAGATTGAATTAATTTATCTCTTGAAACAATGGATGTTACAAAAAACCTTTTACGCATACAAACTAAATGCTTTTTAGTTAATAAAAAGCTTTTTTTTTAGTTAATGGAGTGAGAAAAATCTTTTTTCATTTTCGTTGATTGTCTAAAACAATATTCTTATACAAAAAGAAATTGAATAAAATTGATTACTCTAATTAGAGTAACCTACAAAGAGTGAGGCAGCGTCTAGCAGGCTCCACCTATAAGGAAGTGCCTAACCAATCCCTGCGAGTCTTAACTTCCGGGTTCGGAACGAGTCCGGGTGTGACCCTCGCGGTTTGGCCGCCTCAATAATAATTGAATCTAGAAGGTTTATAAAGCTTGGTTTTTTATTAACCAAGCAACCTTTTTTTTAAAGAAATTACTTTTGAATTAGTTTCTTTTTTCCTTTTCTTTTAACAACCATATCTTCTACTAGTTTTAGCCCCTTTTTTAAGTGAGCTTCTTTTTTTGCTCCTGCGCAAATCATTTTACCGTTTTTGAATAATAAGAAAGTTAGTTTTGGTTCGTCCATTCTAAGAATTGCTCCAGGGAATTGCTCTGGTTCATATTCGACGTTATCAAGTTCCATTGCAACTTCAAACAAATCCAAGTTAACGTCAAGTGAAGCTGTTGCAACAAAATTAACTATTTCAAAATCCACGTTTCTTTTGATCTTCACTTCTTTTTGAACTTCGTGAATCATTTTATTTGCTTTTCTAATCCCTTGTTGAATTTGAGTTTCTGAACTTGCTCCTGAACAAATTATTTTTCCATTTTTGAATAAAAGCAAAGAAACTTTTGGTTCTTTGATTTTTAGAATTGCTCCAGGAAATTGCTCTGGTTCGTATTCAATATTAGGTATTCCAACTGCTAGAGAATACAAGTCAAGATTTTGATCCAAAGAAGCAGCTGCAACCATATTAACAATAGTATATTTCATTAAAAGTCACCCCAAAGAATGCGTATTCACACACTCCGACTATTTATAAAGGAAAACTAAAAGGTTTATAAACCCCCTTTTTAAAGTATAAAAAG
>JAQVQA010000010.1 GCA_028701835.1 Candidatus Iainarchaeum sp. | reverse complement strand
GGTGGTCCATTTGGGGCAGTTATTGTTAGAAAAGGGCCAAGCAAAGCAAAGCTTTGCGGGTGTCGCAAAACAAAGGGTTTTGCAACAAAAGTAATTGCGAGCGCTCACAACACGGTTCTAAAAACAAATGATCCTACTGCTCATGCTGAAATAAATGCGATAAGAAAAGCAACTAAAAAATTAAAGAGATTTGATTTAAGTGATTGTGAAATTTATTCTTCATGCGAACCATGCCCGATGTGCCTCGCTGCAATAGAGTGGGCAAAAATAAAAAAATTGTACTATGGGTGTACAAGAGAAGATGCTAATAGAATTGGTTTTAGTGACAAAATAATTTATGGAGAAGTAAAAAAATTTCCAAAAACAAAACACTTGGTTGTTGAAAGAGTTTGTAATGATGAAATAAAAGCGCCGTTTTTAAAGTGGGTGAATAAAAAAGATAAAAAAATGTATTAGTTTTTTTTTAAAAATTTTAGGAAATAGTTTTATTGGTTGATGAAAATGAATTTTTTAATAGAATTAATTGGAGTAATTGGACTCGTAACTTTATTGATATCCTTAATAATTAATATAAAAAAAAGAAATCAAAAAAAGTTGATTCAATTTTATTCACTGCAATTATTTGGAGCGAGTTTATTGTGCTTGTATGCTTTAATAAATTCGATTCAAATCTTTTTTATTTTACAAGGAGTTTTTGTTATAGTATCAGCGTATTTTGTTTACGAAATTATGTTACAACGAAAAAAGATTAAAGAATAGTGGTGGGGAAAATGTTTGAAACTTTTGAACACAAAGCAGATATAGGGGTTAGGGGAAAAGGAAATACTTTAGAATCTGCTTTTGAAGAGTGTGCAAAAGCAATGATTAGTGTGATGCTTGATATTGATTCAATAGAACCAAGAAAAAGTCATGTAATTAAATTAAAATCTAGTGATGAATCAAATTTATTGATTAGTTTTTTAAACGAATTGCTTTTTTTAAAAGATACAAAAAAAATGATTTACTCAAAATTTAGGGTTAAAATTGAAGAGAGTGCATTTGAAAATAATTTAAAAGAATTTACTCTTAAAGCAACTTGCTTTGGGGAGAAAATTGATTTAAAGAAACATGATTTCTTGGTTGATGTAAAAGCGGCAACTTATTCTCAATTGAGAGTAGTGCAAGAAGACAAAATTTTTGTTGCACAGTGTATAGTTGATGTTTAAAAAAATGTTTTTTGTTAGAATTAAAGTAGAGTGTTAATTTTGTTAAAATTATTTGGGTAGAAAGTGAATTATTATGAAAATAAAAAAAATAAAAAAAGATATTTATTCATTAGAAAAAGAAGAAAGGATGAATATTTCTCCAAAAATTTTTGCTAACCAAGAAATAATTAATACTCTAAAAAGAGATGAATTAAAAAATCAAAATAATTCTTTGAATCAGTTAAAAAATTTATCCTCTTTACCCGGATTAAAAGGGGTGGTTGCTTTAGCTGATATTCACCCAGGGTATGGAGCGCCAATTGGTTCAGCTACTGCATCAGATTTAAGAGAAGGAGTAATTACTTTTGCATCTACTGGGTTTGATATTAATTGTGGTATTCATTCACTTGTTCTTCCAATAACTGCAAAAGAATTAAATAAAAAAAAGAAAGAATTTGCAGAAAGTTTATTTAAAGATATTCCTGCAGGAGTGGGGGTTGGAGGAAAATTAAGAATAGATTCAACTCAAATGGATGAATTACTTAAAGGAGGGGCAGAGTATGTTGTAAAGAGAGGGTATGGGAAGAAAAAGGATTTAAATTTTTTAGAAGAAAAAGGAAGGATAAAAAAAATTGATGTAACTAGCGTTTCTTTAAAAGCAAAAGAAAGGGCGAGGGATCAAATTGGTACTCTTGGTTCAGGTAATCATTATTGTGAAATACAAGAAATAGAAAAAATTTATGATTTAAAGAGTGCAAAAAAATTTGGTTTGATTCAAGGAGGAACATTTGTAAGTATTCATTGTGGTTCAAGAGCAATAGGTCACCAAATTGGTAGTGATTATTTACCAATATTAGATTCTGCAGTAAAAAAATACGGGATTAACATTAATAATAGGGATTTAGTTTGTGCTCCTTTTAATTCAGAAGAAGGGCAAAAATATTTCTCTGCAATCAAAGCAGGGACCAATGCAGCTTTTGCGAATAGACAAGTTATTGGAGTATTAGTTAAAAGGAGTTTTGAAAAAGTATTTGGGTTAAGTGAGAGTGAAGTAAAAACTTTTTATGATGTTGGGCACAACACTGCAAAAATAGAGACTCATAAATTTGAAGGAAAGAAAAGAAAGGTGCTAGTTCAAAGAAAAGGGTCAACAAGAGGATTTGGGCCAAATAATTTAGCTATTCCAAAAAATTATAGGGTGGTAGGACAACCAGTAATAGTAGGTGGTTCGATGGGCACAAATTCTTTTATTTTAAGGGGAACAAAAGAAGCGATGAATGAAACATTCGGATCAACTATTCACGGAGCAGGTAGGAGCATGTCAAGAAGCGAAGCGATTAGTAAAATAAATGGAGAAGATTTACTAAAAAAATTGTTTGAGAAAGGAATTGTTATAAAAGCGCATTCAACAAAAGGACTTGCTGAAGAAGCTCCTTTAGCTTACAAAAACATAATTGATGTAGTGAATACAATGGATTTAACAAACATTTCAAAAAAAGTTGCTAAACTAAAACCAATTATTTGTATTAAAGGTTGAAAAGTAAATTATTTAAACTCTAAAAACATATTTTAGAATAGTTTTGAGGTGATTTTAGTATGGGAGTTAGTGTAAGTGTTACTTCGGAAGACAAAGTTAGTCGAGTAGAAGTACTTGTTAGAATAGTGTATGCAATTGTAATATACATTGTGAGCATCTTTGTGATGATTGCAGTTTATATTCTATGGATAATTAATGTTCTAACTTGCCTAATTTTAGCAAAAAGAATTGCTGGAGGATTTTTAGGTAATGTTGTAGAGTGGTATGCAAAAGTAATGGCTTACTTTTTGTTTGCTACTGACGAAAGACCACCATTCTTTCCAGAATTAAAATAAAATGTGAAAAGTAATTTAGTAGATTGGTCAATTTAAAAAGAATATTTTATTGCTTTATTTAGGGTAATAAAATATTCTTTTTTTAATTTTTTGAGGTTGATTAAGTGGATTTAAGTTTTGATTATTTAAAAAGATTTGATTTTGAATCAATCTTAAAATTTGCTACAGTTGGTTTATTAAAACAAAAAGAATTAAAAAAAGAGATTCTAAAAATTAGTTTAGTTCTAATTATAATGCTTTTTTTATTAGGTTTCTTTTTAGGATCCTCTATTTTAAGCTCTTATTTTTTGGTTATTAACGATTTAGTATTGGCTCTTGTTTTATTCGGAGTATCAATTATATTATTTTTAAGCATTCTTCTCGCTGGGAGTTATTTTACTTATATTATTTATTCTTTCGCATTAAAATCACTTGGAAGAAAATCAATTAATTTTGATTTGAATTTGGGGGTAAAATTATTTTTTTGTGGAGTATATGGTTTTTTAATCGCATTTTTTTGTTTATATGAATTAAAATTATTGTTAGTAGGTGTACTTGGGTTCATTTTATTATTTTTGGGAATTGTTTTGACTTTGACGAATCTTGGTAATAGTTTGTTAATAGGAGTAGGTTTTATTTTTATTATAATTGCTTTAATTTTACTTCTTAGTTATTATATAATTATTATTAGAAACTCGATTAGGTTGTTATTTTCAGGAATTTTTTTATTAGAAAAAGATTTGAGTGTAAAAGAGGCTTTAAAAAAATCTTGGATAATTTCTGCTGGAAAGGTTGCTCCAATATTTTTAATACAATTAATTATTGGGGGAATTGTTTGGGTTATGCAACAAATAATAACAGTTTTTCTCCAAGTATTTTTAGTTTCAATAGGGTTTGGGGCTGGTTTGGATTTTTTGGTAGTTCTACTAATAATAGGTTTAGTTATAAGTGTGTTAATTTTTATTTTAATGATTGTTTTCTCGGAGCTTGTTATTGTTTTTGCTCAAACTAAAATATATGTTCAAATTCAATCAAAAAACAAATAATAATAAAAAAAAACAATTGTTAACTTATTCCCGTTAATAATCGAAAAGTATATATACTCCTTTGATGCAATGTATGTATTAGCGCGCCTTTTTTTGTGAGGCTAGTTGAATTATATCGTTTTAGGGGTTGGTTTTAATGCGAGTTAAATTAAAGTGGGTACTAATTGTATTTGTATTCTTGTTGACTCTAAGTACAGTTTTTGCTGCATGTGAAGTTAGTGTGTCAAATCTAGTTACTGAAGTTAAAATTGATTCAGGTACTGATTCTTCAGATTTTGACTCTGAGATAAATGCTGAACTAAATGAATACATTGATGTAAGATTATCTTTTGATTTAGAAGATTATTCGAGCTCTTGTTCTTCTATTAAAGCTAAATTAAGGATAAGTAGGTATGATGAATCAAAAGCTGATTGGGTTGAATATAAAAATATTGAAAAATCAATTGGCTCTTTGGATGATTATTATGAAATAATTTTTGAAAATGCTTTCAATACTGGTTCAAACTCTAATTATACTGAGTTTATGATTGAAGGGATGATAGTTGAGGGGTCAAGAGTAATTGATTCTAGTGATGCTTTTTTGAGTTTAATTGATAACTCTTGTGATGGGATAAAAATTGATGCAACTACATTTTATATTGATGAAGATGATTATGATTCAAAAAATTTTGTAATAAAAAATGAAACAACATCAGATTTTAGTATTTCATCTATTGAGTTAATTTCATCAAGCTCTGTTATAATTTCAGGAGATGTTGATTACCCTTCAGAAGTTTATTCAAATGACTCGGATGAATTAGAGGTGAGTCTTGAAACGAAAAATGTTTCAACTAATACAAATGCAACAGTATTATTGAGTATTAGTGGTTACTTAGATGATAAATATTGTTCAGCTTCTGCAATAGGCAAAAAAAGTATAAGTGTGGTTGTAAGAAATACTAATAATACAAGTGGTAGTTCAAGTAGTAACTCGGATTCTGATTGTGAAGATATTCAAATAATAAGTAATGAACTTGAGTTTAATGAAGGGACAAATCAAACAATAATAATGGGTGTGAAAAATAACTCTACAAAAAGATTTGAAATATTGGATGTTGATGCATCATCTTCAAGTTTTGATTTAACTAGAAATACTAATGACAAGTATTTATTTTCTGGACAAACAGGGGATGTAATATTAAATGCAAATCTGCCAAATGTTTCATCAGATAAAATATTGACAGGGACATTAAAAATTAGGGGAGTTTTTTCTGACGGAAAAAGTTGTTCGTTTACACAAATACCTTCTGAAGAAATTAATGTAAAAGTAATTAACTTAACAAACAATTCCCTTGTACCCAATTGTGCAGGATTTAATATAATTGCTCCTGAAAATTTGGTAATTGAGAATAATGGTTCTTTTGATTTCACTATAAATAATTTTAGTAATAAAACAGCTCGAGTTATTATAGAAGGTTCTATTCAAGTTAATCCGACTATAATAGTTCTTCCAAAAAATTCTTCACTTGCAAGAAAAATGGATGTGGAATTATTTTCAAACAATGGGTTTGTGAAATTCACTCCAACAATAGAAGGGTGTAATTTAAATTCAAAAATAGTTAATATTTCAAATAATGTTAGTGGTTCAATTAGTGAAGCCGAAATTGATTTAAAAATTCAAAGAGATTATAACAAAGGTATAATTGATTTAGGTATTGTGATAAATAATTCTACAAACAAATCTTTTAGCGGGGTACTAAAAATAGTTACTCCTAATGGATGGCCAAACATTGAAAAAACAATAGTTATTGTTCCTGGAAAAAATAGTTTGGTTGAAAAATTCGGTGCATCTGGTGAGGCGAGTGAAGGGGAAATAACGGTGAGTTTTTCATCAAATGGGCAAACAATTTTGGATAGTATTAATACTAATGAAAACAATTTAGTTCTTGCTGGATTATTTTCTTTAGGAGGGAATCTAAGTTCTTTTGGAATAATACTATTAATAATTTTAGTAGTAATAATAATAGTGGGGATAATAGGGGATTTAGGCGAATCAACTCCTACTAAAAAAGAAGAATGGGTGATTGAAAAAAATTAATTTAATAAAATTAATTTTTGAAAAAACCGTTTAGGGCAGGTTTATAAATGTTTTTTTTAAGGAAATATGATATTGAGTACACTACTCTAAAAAACAGTAAAAATTGGTGAGTGCTGTTTTTAGGAGCAAATACCAAAAAATTCTATTTTTTGGGTTTGAAAAGTCTCTAAAAAAGTTAGGGGTTTAAAATAGTGTCATTTTAAAAAATTAAAAAAGTGAATAATTATGTCTGAATTTAATGCTCCAAGAAGAGGGTCAAAATCTTTTTATCCTAGAGTAAGGGCTGCAAAACAAACTCCTTCAATGAAAGGATATGGTTCTGAAAATAAACCATTAAATTTTTTGTGTTATAAAGTTGGGATGACTCAAGTAGTGGGGAAAAATGTTCACAAAGCGAGTCCTTCATTTAATCATGAAGTTGTTGTTCCTGTTACTGTTGTTGAGTGTTCTCCAATGAAAGTGTTTGGAGTAAGAGCTTATACTAAGGCAGAAATTGGTTTTGTTGTTTTAAGCGATGTAATTTCAGAAACCCATGATTCAAAACTTGAAAGAAAAATATCTAATTTTAAACATAAAACATCAAAAAAAGAAGATAAGGGAACTAAAAAAGATGTTTATACAATTGAGGATTTTGAGAAAGAATTAAATGATATTGAGTACTTTACTTTGCTTGTAAATACCCAAGCTTCGTTTAAGAAAACACCTGATGTAACTGAATTGTTTATTGGTGGAACAAAAGAACAACAATTGAATTTTGCAAAAGAAAAATTGGGGAAAGAAATTACAATTAATGATGTATTTAATGAAGGGGATTATTTAGATGTTAGAGCAGTGACTAAAGGAAAAGGTTTTCAAGGTCCTGTTAAGCGATTTCATGTTAGGTCATTGAGGCCAAAAGCTAAGAAACAACGAATAGTTGGTTCAATTAGTCCATGGACTCCAGCGACAGTAATGTGGACTGTTGCAAGACCTGGACAAATGGGTTACCAGAATAGAACTGAGTCTAATAAAAAAATATTGAAGATATCAACTGATGTGAGTGAAGTTAACCCAAAAACAGGATTCAATAATTTTGGAATGGTTAAAGGACAATATGCATTAGTATTTGGTTCAGTTCCTGGAGCAATTAAAAGATGTGTTGCGTTAAGAAAAAGTATTAGACCAGCACAACAAAGAGGAGTTCAACTGGAAAAAGTTGATAAAATAATTAAAAAATAATTTTTATTAAAGTGATTGTAAAATGGTTAAAGCAAATATTTTAGGGATTGATGGAGTTGTAAAAGAATCAATAGAATTGCCTGTTGTTTTTTCTACAGAATACAAGCCTCAATTAATTCAAAGAGCTGCGCAAGCGCTTCAAACTACAAAAAAACAGCCAAAGGGAGCAAACCCAAGGGCAGGTAAAATGAATACTGCAAGATACAAGGGTTACAGAGGAGTACCTGCAAAACATAGAACAATTAATGTAGAACACGCAAGATTACCTAGATTAAAAAACAAGGGAGCTTTACTTTATGGAAGAGTTGCTTCTGTTCCTCACGCAGTTGGTGGTCCAGCAGCGCACCCATTAAAAGCATGGGAAACAATAGTTGAGGAGATTAATAAGAAAGAGAGGAGATTGGCTTTAAAGAGTGCTATTGCAGCTACTGCTGATAAAAAGTTGGTTGAAAAAAGATTTATAGTTGAAAAAGAGCTTCCAATTATAGTTGAAGATAAAATAGAATCAGTTTCAAAGACAAAAGAAGTTAGTGAAGTTTTAAACAAAATTGGTGTTGGAAAAGATTTGAATAATGCCAAGAGCAAGATAAGAAAGAGAGCTGGTAAAGGAAAAGCAAGAGGAAGAGTTTGGAAACAAAAAAAGAGTGTTTTAATAGTTGCTGGAAAGAATTCACCTATACTAAAAGCGTCAAGAAATTTGCCTGGTGTTGATGCAGTTACAGTAAGATCATTAAATATTGATTTACTTGCTCCTGGTGCACAAGCAGGACGATTAGTAGTTTGGACAAAATCAGCATTAAAAGAACTTAATGAAGAAAAAAAGAATTAAATTTATTAGTGTGATGTTAAAATGGTAAAATTAAATAAAGCAGAAAAAAAGCAAGCTATTGCAGAAGGATCAACAAAAGAAAAGCAGGCAAAGAACAAGGAAGTAAAAGCTATTGCTAAGAAAAACACATTAAAAGAAGATGCTCCTGTTGAAAAAGTATTGTCAAGAACTGCAACTCTTCATGATTTGAAAGTAATACTTCATCCACTTGTAACTGAAAAAGCAGTTAATATGATTGAAGCTGAAAATAAAATAACTTTTATAGTAAGTGATGATTCAACAAAAGAAGAAGTAAAAAAAGTTGTTCAAGAAGCTTATGGGGTAAAGGTTGTTAAAGTTAATATAATAAGGGATATGAAGGGAAGAAAAAAAGCAATTGTTAAACTTGATAAAAAATTTAAAGCAAGTGAGCTTGCAACAAAATTAGGGGTATTGTAAAAATAAATAATTATAAATAAGTGATTTTTATGGGTAAAAGATTAATTTCGCAAAGATCTGGAAGAGGAACACACACTTTTATTGCAAAACATAAAGGGATTCAAGCTAGATATTGTTTACTTAATGATGAATTGTTAAATGGTGAAGTAACGGACTTAATTAAGGATACTGGTAGGCACGCAATAATTGCAGAAATTATTTTTACAAATGGAGTAACTGAGTATCTTCCAGCTGCGGAAGGATTATATTTAGGGAAAAAGATACAACAAGGGGCAGGAGCTCAAATAAGTATAGGGAATGTATCTTATTTATCGGATTTGCCTGAAGGGTGCCCAGTTTATAATGTTGAAAAAATTTTGGGTGATGGAGGTACTTTAATAAAATCTGCAGGAGCTTATGCTTTATTAATGGCAAAAGATAAAAAGAAAGCCACTCTAAAAATGCCTTCAGGGAAAATGATTAATTTACCTTTAACATGCAGGGCAACAATAGGAAATATTTCTTGCGGGGGAAAAGGAGACAAGCCTTTTGTGAAAGCAGGAAACATGTTCCATTTAATGAAAGCAAAACATAAAATGTATCCTAGAGTAAGAGGAGTAAAGATGAATGCTGTTGACCATCCATTTGGAGGAGCAGCTCACCACCCAGGAAAATCAAAGAGTACTTCAAGAAATGCTCCGCCTGGAAGAAAAGTTGGTGCAATTGGTTCAACAAGGACAGGAAGGAGAAAAAAGAATTAAAAGTGATTTATTTGAAGGATAATGCCCTTCAAAAATTATTTTTTGAAATTATTAAGGTGTGTAAAAAATGGTTGAAATAAGAAAAGTAACTTTTAGAGGAAAAACAATTGAAGAGTTACAATCAATGAGTATACAAGAATTTGCAAAGCTATGCACATCAAGAGCAAGAAAATCTCTTTTAAAGAATGGGGTTGACAAAAAGTTTTTGAAGAAAGTTGAAGCAACTAAACAAACAGTTAAACCAAAGTATGTTAAAACTCATAAAAGAGATTTAGTGATTGTACCACAAATGGTTGGTGGAAGAGTTTCAATTTATAAAGGAAAGGATTGGGAACAAATAGATGTATCTACAAAAATGTTAGGTCATTATTTGGGTGAATTTGCTTTAACAAGAAAAAGATTACAGCATGGAAAAGCAGGAATAGGTGCAACAAAGTCATCAACAGCAGTAACTGCAAGGTGATGGGTATAGGATAAAATAAAAAAGTGATGATTATGGCAAAAAACAATTATCAAGCAGAAGTAGGAAAAAAAAGCAATACTGCAAGAGCAAGGATAACTAATGCTCCAGTTTCATTAAAGTATTCTGTTGAGGTTTGTAATCAAATAAAAACAATGCCCGTAAATAAAGCGATAGCATTCATGCAAAGAATATTGAACCATGAAGAATTTCTTCCCCTAAGAGTTTATAACAAAAAAGTTGCTCATAGAAAAGGAGATTCAAAAGCGGGAGTAAAATCAGGAAGATACCCTGAAAAAGTTGCTCAAGAATTTATTAAGTTGCTTGAATTAGTAAAATCAAATGCAGACAATTTGGGGTTTGATGCTGAAAAGTTATTAATAATTCACATTTATGCTAATGCTGGTATGAATAGATTTTCTTACCAATCAAAGGGAAGAATTGCCGGTAAAGCTAGAAGAAGAAATGCAACTAACATTGAAGTAATTGCGCAGGAAATGAAGAATTAAATTTATTAAGGTGTAAAAATGATAGAAAAAACATTCATACAAAAGAACTTCAATAAAATGGAGCTTGAAGATTATCTTACAAAAAAACTTGATAGGGCAGGATTTTCTCATTTAGAAATAATAAAGACTCCTCTTGTTACAAGAATAGTACTTAACGTAGCTAAACCAGGATTTGCGATTGGAAAAGGAGGATCAACAATAAAAACTTTGACTGAAGTAATTTCAAAGAAATATAAAATTGATAACCCTCAAATAGAGATTCAAGAAATAAAACACGCGAATCTAAATGCAAAAATACAAGCCGAGAGAATGGCTGGAATGGTTCAAAGAGAATTCTCTTGGAGAAGTATTGCTTATAGATTAGTTAAAGATGTAATAGATTCAGGTGCACAAGGAGTAGAACTTGTAGTTAAAGGAAAATTATCTGGTAAGGGTGGAAGAAAAAGAAAAGTTAGAATAGCTTATGGTTATATGAAAAAAATCGGTAATCAAACAAAGTGGGTTGATTATGCAAAAGCTGCAGCTTATCCAAAGAGTGGAGCAATTGGGATAAAATTAAGAATAATACATCCTGAAATAATTTTTCCGGACAAAGTTGATATTAAAAAAATTATTTCAACAATGAAATCAGTTGAAAGTGATGCAAAAGAACAAAAAGAAGCTAAAGAGTTGAAAGAGAGTCAAAAACAAGTTGAAGTTACTGATGTTGAAGTAAAAATAGCAGTTGAAAAAGAATCAAATAAAAATGAAGAAAAGAAAGAATTAAAAGAAAAAATTAAGGAGATAAAAGAAGAAATAAAAGAAGAAAAAGATAAAGAGATTGAAGCAAAAATAAAAGAGGATGTATCTAAAGAAAAATAAAAAAATAGTAAATTAATAAAAGTTGATGATTATGAGTGAAAAGTTCAAAGAAAAAATGAAATTGGGTGAAAAGGAACTCAATCAAAGAGCACTTGAATTAAAGCAAGAACTTTCAAAAGAAAGAGCATTGGCTGCAAGTGGAACAAAAAGTGAAAAACCAGGAAAGATTAGAACATTAAGAAGAGAAATTGCAAGAATATTGACTGCATTAAACAACAAAAAAAAGGAGGTTGTAGAATAAATGCAAGAAATAGATAAAATTAGTGGATTGCCTAAAGATTTATTTGATATAAGCAATATCGCAAGAGAACAGCAAAAAATAAAAGTTGAAGTTATAAGAAGAAAATTTTCCAAGTTTGTTACAGTTGTAAAAGGAATTGATGATAGTGAAGTAGTAAAAGATTTAGGGAAAGAAATGAAACAAAAATTTGCATGTGGGGGAACAGTAAAAGATAAAGAAATAGAACTTCAAGGAAAACACAAGGATAAAGTTGTTGAGTTTTTAATTAAAAAAGGGTATAATAAAGAGTTAATTGAAACAAGAGGATAAAATTTAAAAGAGATGAAGAGGAGATGATTGAAGGTAAGTGTTATAAAATCACAAGAGAAAATATTTTGGCTCATGAATTAATTGGGTTGAAAGTTAATGTGGTTAAAAGCACTGATTCAAAAAGAGTTGATATAAAAGGAATTGTTTTGGACGAAACCCAAAAAACCTTTGTAATTGACTCTAATGGAAAAGAAAAAGTTTTTCCAAAAAAAGAGTGTGAATTTGAATTTGAGTTGAATGATGAACGAGTTATAATTGATGGGAAAAAAATTTTAAAGAGAAGTGAGGAAAGAACAAAAGATTTTAGAGTTTAAAGTTTATGTTTGAAAATTAAAAGGTGAAAATGAGATGGCTGAAAAAGTAAAATCAAAATCAAAAGAAAAAAAGTCAAAAGAACAGCCTGTCGTAACTGAACAGATTGCTGGTGAAGAAAAACATTATGTTATAAGAGGAAATATTTTATTTGGAAAAGTAATTTCTGCAAAAGCAAATAAAACAGTTACAGTTGAAAGAGAATTAACAACATATTTGCCAAAATATGAGAGATACAAAAAAAGTGAATCAAAAATTCATGCGCATAACCCTAACAATATGGCTAAAGAAGGGGATTTGGTAAAAGTTGGAGAAACAAGAAGAATATCAAAAACAAAGTCATTTATAGTAATGCAAGTAATTGGAAAAGATGATAAGTGAAGATAATAATAAAGGTGATTAATAATGAGAGCAATGAGTATACCTAACAATAAAGCCCTAACGCTTCACAGTAGAATACTTTGTGCGGATAATTCTGGTGCAAAAGAGGTTGACATTATCTCAGTTTTTGGTTACAAGAGTAGAAAAAAACAAAATCCTAGTGCTGGAATAGGTTCAATGGTTAATGTAGTAATAAAAAAAGGTAAACCAGAAATGAAAGGTAAAATAGAAAGAGCGGTAATTATTAGAACAAGACAAGAATATAGAAGACCAAGTGGTATGAGAGTAAAATTTGAAGACAATGCAGTGGTTTTGGTTGATGAAGAAGGATTGCCAAAAGCATCAGAAATAAAGGGTTGTGTTGCAAAAGAAGTTGGGGAAAGATTTCCAAAAATAGTTGGGTTAGCTCCAATAGTGATTTAATAGATTAGGTGTTTAATTTAATATTAGGTGTTAAAAATGAGTAAAAAACCAAGTAAATCAAGAAAAGCATTTTATACAATGCCAAAACACAAAGCAGTGAAAGTTATTGCATCGCACTTGGATGAAAAATTAGCTAATGAATTAAAGAAAAGATCAATTAGTGTAAGAAAAGGAGATACAGTAAAAATAGTTAGAGGGGAAAATAAAGGAAAAGAAGGTAAAATAAGTTCAGTTGATACCGTGAAAAAAAGAATGTATATTGAAAAAGTAGTTGTGAGAAGAAGTAATGGACAAGAAAAGCCTTTAGCAATTCAACCGTCTAATGTAATTGTAATTGATTTAGATAGGTCTGATAGAAAAAGATTCAAAACAATAACTAAAAAAGAGGCAAAAAAATAAACTTGGTGAAATTTATGGGTAAAAAAGGACAAGACAAGAGAACAAAAACATGGAATATGTCAAAAGTTGTTAATACTAGCAGAAAAGAAACTGCTTGGACAATAACTCCAAAGCCAGGCCCTCATACAAAAGAAACTTCAGTTGCACTAGGAATAGTTATTAGAAATTATACTAAGATTGTTAAAACAATGAATGAAGCAAAAAAAATACTTACTAATGGAGAAGTAAAAGTTAATGGAGTTATTAGAAAAGAACACCAATTCCCAGTTGGTTTATTTGATGTTATATCAATTCCAAAGCAAAAATTATTTTACCGAATGATTTTTGATGAAAAAGGTAGGTTAGTTCTTGCTACAATTGAAAATGAGCCAAAAACAAAAATTTCTAAAGTAATAAAAAAAGTGATGACAAAAAAGGGATTGCAATTAACAACTAATGATTCAAGAACATTTATTGGAGTAAAGGCTAATGTAGGAGATGCTTTAAAAATAACTCTTCCTGAAGGGAAAGTAAGTGAAGTAATAGAATTTAAAGAGGGAAATCTAGCTTATATTACAAAAGGAGCTCATTGTTCGCAAACAGCGAAAATAGTTGCTCTAGTTAAAGGAACTGAAAGAAAAGAAGAACTTGTAAAATTACAAAAAGGAAAAGAAGAATTTGAAACGATTTTAAAAAATGTTTATATAATAGGGAAAGATAAAGCAGAGGTTGAAGTATTAAATTGAATTAAAGATTGGTGAATAATTATGCAAGAAGTATTAATGGACAAAGTTGTTGTAAACATGGGGGTAGGTGCTGATCCTGATGAAATGAAAAAGGCAGTTCAAATAATAAAACTTATTACAGGAAAAAAACCTGTCCAAACAATTTGTCAAGCAAGAATACCTGATTGGGGTTTAAGACCAGGAATACCGATTGGATTAAAAGTGACTCTAAGAGGAAATGATGCTATTGAATTTTTAAAAAAATCAATTCAAGCAAAAGCAGGAAAGATAAGCTCAAAGAGTTTTGATAAAGAAGGAAATTTTGGGTTTGGTGTTAGGGAATATATTGATTTGCCTGGAGCAAAATATGATCCTAAATTAGGAATAAAAGGGTTTGATGTAATAGTTGCTTTAAGAAAAAGAGGATTTAGAGTAAAAAAAAGAAGAATAATGCCTGCAATAGTAGGGAGTAAACAAAGAGTGAAAAAAGAAGAAGCAATAAAATTTGCTGAAAGTTTAGGAATACAAGTTGAGTAAAATAAATTAAATTATGTTGAGGGAAGAGAGTATGAATACTAAAGAAGCAAAGTCCAAAACCACTATAAAGAAACAAAAGTCAAAAAATGAGTTAATGAAAAAGAGGACTAGTGGAGTAAGACAATGCAAGATATGTGGTTCAAGAAAAGGAATGATAAGAAAATATTCTCTGGGAATTTGTAGAAGATGTTTTAAGGAAAGAGCACAAGATTTGGGCTGGGAAAAATACTGAGGTGAAGAAAAATGGCACAACAAGACCCTATAATGGATGCATTAACAAAAATAAGAAACGCTGAAGTTGCTTCAAAGAAAGAAGTAATTTTAAAGCCAGCTTCAAAATTCTTAGGAGAGATACTAAAAATAGCAAAAGAAAATGGTTATATTGAGGATTATAAAGTAAATGATTCAAAAGGAGTTATTTTTATACAAGTTGAATTAAATGGAAAATTAAATACTTGTAAAGCAATAAAACCAAGGTATGCTGTTAAAAGAAATGATTTTGAAAAATATGAAAAAAGATACTTGCCTGCAAGAGATTTGGGATTATTAATAGTTTCAACTCCTCAAGGATTAATGACTCACTCACAAGCAAAATTAAAAGGACTTGGAGGAAGATTAATTGCATTTATGTATTAATTAATGCAAAAAATTTGTATAAGTGATTATTATGACTAAAACCATAACAAGAAAAATAAGAATTCCTAAAGAGGTTACAATATCAATTCAAGAAGGAAATAATGTTACTCTCAAAGGTCCAAAAGGAGAATTATCAAAGATATTTAAAACACACCGAGTTAAATTAAATAATGAAGGAAATGTTATTACTTTAATTGGTGTCCCTGGTAACAAACAAACAAGTGTACTTGTTGAAACAATAATAGCTCATATTAGAAACATGGTTGAAGGATTAATTTATGGTTATTGTTACCAAATGAAATTAGTATATTCTCACTTTCCAATGTCAATTCAAATAGATGGAAATAGTGTTAACATAAAAAATTTTTTAGGAGAAAAATTTCCTAGAAAAGCAAAAATAGTAGGGGATACAAAAGTAGAGGTAAAGGGACAAGATATTAATGTTAGTGGTATTGAAAAAGATTCAGTTGGTCAAACAGCATCGAATCTTGAAAGAAGTTCAAAAGTAAAAGGAAAAGATATAAGAAGGTACCAGGACGGAATATATTTAGTCAATGCAACAAATATTACTCCAAAGAAATTAAGAGAAAATGTAATTGAAATTGTTAGAGATTAAGCTTGAATAAATGAGTTGGTTAAAATGGCAGAAAAAGCAAAAACAAAAAAAGAAGATGCAATAAAAAAAGAAGAGTCTAAGATTGTTGCAAAAGAAGAGACTGAAAAAAAAGTAGAAGCAAAAAAAGAAGTAAAAAAAGAAGAGATAAAAAAAGAAGAAGTAAAGAAAATTAAAGATAAAAAAAAGTATATTCCTTATGTTAAAAAAGAAAATAAAAAGAAAAGCAAAGAAGCTTTTGAATTAATGAAAAAATTAAAATTAAAGAAAAAACACCCTGTTTTTAGAGGGCGATTTGGAAAAAAGAATATTAGACGAAAATCAATTGCTAAGTGGGATAAGTGGAGACTTCCTCAAGGAATAGACTTGGATAAAGGAAGAGAACATGGAAGGCAACCAAGAATTGGTTATAGAAGTCAAAAAGAAATAAGAGGAGTGCATCCATCAGGATACAAAGAATTTTTGGTTTGTAATTTTAATGATTTAAAAAATATTGATGTTAATACTCAAGCAATTAGATTCAGTGCTACAATTGGTAAAAGAAAGAAAAATGAGTTAGTAAAAAAAGCTAACGAAATGGGAGCATGGATTTTAAACTAAATTTAGTTAAGATTTTAGGTGAATGAAGATGAATGCATTAAAAGCAAAAGAACTCGCAGCAAAGATACTCAAAGTTGGGCTTGGAAGAATTTATCTTGATCCTACTCAAGCATCAAAAGTGAGTGAAGCTATGACAAAAGATGATGTTAGAACATTAATAGCTGAAAGAGTGATAAAGAAAAGGCCTCAAGTTTCTCAAAGTAGGGGTAGAACAAGAGCGGGTAAAGAAGCTAGAGCAAAGGGAAGAGGAAGAGGAAAAGGAAAAAGAAGTGCTACAAGAAAGGTTAGGTCTGAACAAAAAAGTAGGTGGATGAATAGAGTAAGGTCTCAAAGAAGAACCTTAAAAGAATTAAAGATAAAAAATTCGCAAGAAGTAAAAGAAATAGGTTATTCAAAAATTTATAATAGAATAAAGGGTGGGTATTTTAGAGGAAAAAGACATTTAGTTGAATTTATAGAAGGGGCGAAGAAATAATGGCTGACAAAGTAACTTACAAAACACTTTTTAGAAGAAGAAGAGAAGGGAAGACTGATTACACTAAGAGACTTGCTTTAGTTAGATCAAAGACTCCAAGACTCGTTGTTAGAAAATCTAATAAGAGAATAGTTGCACAAGTTATTAACTTTGATTTAAAAGGGGATACTACTATTGCTAGTGTTGATTCAAATGAATTGAAAAATTATAAATGGTATGGTACAAATAATACTCCAAGTGCATATTTAGTAGGTTACTTAATTGGAAAAAAATTAGCGGGACAAAAATGTGTTCTTGATATTGGAAGAAGACATCCTAGTCATGGAAGCGTAGTTTTTGCAACACTAAAAGGAGCAGTTGACGGTGGAATAATAATTCCTTTTAATAAATCGGTTTTACCAGCTGAAGAAAGAATGAATGGAAAAACTCTTGATGAGTATGCAAATAAGTTAGGGGATAAAGCAAAAAATGTTTTTAGTAAGTATATTAAAGAAGGAATAATGCCTGGCGAATTCAATAAAGCATTTGAAAAAGCTAAAGCAGAAATTGCGAAGGTGAAAGCATGAATAGACGCGATGAAGCTCACAGCAAAAAAACAGGAAGAGGGGCAAAGAGAGGAAGAGTTGAAGAAACTGAAATAGAAAGAATCGAGAGAGAATTAGTTGAAAGACAAAACGCTTTAGCTAACTGGACGCCAAGAACAGAACTAGGAAGAATGGTTAAATCAGGAAAATTTACTACTTTGGATGATGTTTTTAATAGTGGTAAAAAAATAATGGAACCAGAAGTAGTTGATTCATTAACAGTAATATATGATCATTTAGTTCAAGTTGCAAGAACAACTAGAGTTACAAGAGCTGGTAGAAAGTATTCTTATAGAGCAGATGTACTCTTAGGAAACAAAGATGGATATATAGGAATAGGTTCGGCAAAAGATGTTGATAGATTTCCTGCTATAAACAAAGCGAAAAGAATGGCAAAGTTAAATTTAATAAAAGTTTATAGAGGAAGTGGTTCATGGGAAGAACAAGCAACTGAAGATAAACACTCAGTTCCTTTCAAAGTAGAAGGAAAAAGTGGGAGTGTGAGAGTAGTTCTTCTTCCAGCACCTAAAGGAAATGGTTTAGCGGTTGGGAAAGCTATTAGACCTGTTATGGAGCTTGCAGGAATTCAAAATGTTTGGGGACAAACAAAAGGAAGATCAACAATCTCTCTAAACTTTGTTCAAGCTGCAATAGATGCACTTAGACAAACTGGAAAAATGAAAGCATCAAAAGATGTTGAAAGAAAAATGTCAAAGACAAGATCATAAAAAAATATAATAAAAATAGTAAAATTTAAAATAAAAATAGTTGTAAATAAAAAATGAGTGTTAAAATTTGAGAGTGAGTATGATGTATGCAGTAATAAGAATAAGAGGGACAGTAAATATTTCTCCAAAAATAGAAACGGCACTAACCATTATGAATTTGAGGAGAATAAACAATTTGAGTATTTGGCCCGAAAATGATCACACAAAAAAGATGATTAAAGTTGTTAAAGATTATACTACATTTGGAATAATTAATGATAGTGTTCTTGAAGAATTAATAAAATTAAAAGCAAAACCAATTATTGGTGGGCAAAAAATTGATTCTAAGAAAATTGTTGAAGAAATAAAAAAAGGAAAGAAGTTAAAAGATTTAGGGATAAAAAATTGTTTTAATTTGAGTCCTCCAAAGAAAGGATTTGAAAGAAAAGGAATAAAAGTGGCTTACAAGATAGGTGGCGCACTTGGAGATAGGAAAGAAGAAATTAATTCGTTGATAATGAGGATGCTTTAAAATTAGGTAATAATTTTAGTGGAAGGGAATATTTATGACTGACCGAAAAAGAAGGAAAAAAAATAAATTACGAGGACAAAGAACAATGGGTGCAGGGAATACTAAAAATAGAAGAGGTGCTGGTGGAAGAGGAGGAAGAGGAAAAGCAGGAACTAACAAACACAGATTCCATTCTGCAGGAAGATTAAAACCAGCATTATACAGACAAAAAACAATGTCAATTAAGGGAAAAACTGTTAAATTAGGTTATTTAGACTCAAAACTTGATGAATTAGTTGAAAGAGGAAAAATAACAAAACAAGAAGGAAAATACATTATTGACAAAAAATGTGGTTATTCAAAAGTATTAACTAGTGGAGAAGTAACTCACAAGATAATACTAAAAATAAATGCTACTAGTGGTGCAATAAAAAAAATAATTGCTGCTGGTGGAAAATTTGAGTTCGCAAAAAAAGGGTTGAAAGTTGAGGAAGAGATAAAATTCTCTGGAGACGAAGAAGATGAGGAACTTGAATTTGATAGTGAGGAAGATAAATAATAAAAAAAATTATTGTTGAACAAAGCCCTAATGACGAGGGGGGCTTGAGCAAGGAAAAAGTTTTAAAAAATTTATTTGAACAAAAAATTAAGGAATATAAAAAGGTGAAGTTGTTGGGTGCGATAGTTGATTTTTTAGTTGGTTTATCCCAATACTTGCCGGAAATAAAGAAACCTGTTAAAGAAGTTCCATTCAAAGAAAAAATGATTTGGACACTCTTAGCCCTAATAATATTCTTTATTTTAGCAAACATTAGTTTGGTTGGACTTGATACTAGTATAAGACAAGTTCAAGAAATTTTATTTGCTCAAACACTCTTAGCTGGAGAAATGGGTAAACTAATTACTGCAGGAATTGGCCCGATAGTGATGGCATCAATTTTCTTACAATTATTTATGGGTGCCCAAATACTCAATTTTGATTTAGGTAGTGGGGAAGGCAGAGCAAAATTTCAAGCACTACAAAAAGTACTTGCAGTAATACTTTGTTTTGTACAAGGATTTATTTACGTTGGAAGTGGAATGCTAATGCCCTTGGGTGGAGCAGGTATTCTAAACCCAATGACTTGGTTTATTACACTACAAATTGCAATGGGTTCATTAATTTTATTATATTTAGATGAAATAGTTTCAAAATATGGGATAGGTTCAGGAGTAAGTTTGTTTATTGCAGCAGGAGTTGCAGGAGGATTATTTTGGCAAATATTTATGCCTCCAATTGTAAATAATGCTAATACTTTCCTTGCTGGAGGGGGAATACTCTGGAAAGTAATGACTTTGGGTGATTTAACACTACTATTGCCAATATTAGGTATAATAATAATTTTTTTAGTAGTAGTATTTGCAGAAGGAATGCACGTAAACATTCCAATTACTATGGGACAAAGTGGAGTGGGTGGAAGATATCCTGTAAAATTCCTTTATGTGAGTAATATGCCTGTAATATTAGCAATGGCTTTATTTATGAACATCAAATTGTTTGCTTTATTTATTCAACAAACAAAAATACCTATACTAACTGAAGTTATGGGTGCAATATCTTGGGCGATTTCAGTTCCTTATGTTGGTGGAAGAAGTTTACTTCAAGGGTTATTTGATCAAGGAATAACAACAGTAACTACTTTAGCAATGATTCAAGCCATAATTTTTTTAATAGTATTAATAGTTGCATGTATAGTGTTTGGATGGTTTTGGGTTCAAATGGGAAACCAAAGTACTCAAGCAGTTGCAGCACAACTTGAAAGAAGTGGAATGCAAATACCAGGATTTAGGAGAGACAAAAGAGTTATAGAAAAAGTGCTTGAAAGATATATTCCTCCAATAACAATACTAGGGTCAATATTTGTTGCATTATTATCCGGAATAGGAGATTTAGTTTTGGCAGGAGTAACAAGCGGAACAGGAATTTTGCTAACAGTTGGGATAATTTATAGATTCTATGAAGAAATAGCAAAAACACAACAAGAAGCTATAATGAAATTAATGGGGAAGTTTTAAATAAAAAAATTTGTTTGGTAAAAAAACAAAATGTTTTTTGTGAAAATAATTTTTAAAAAGAATTTATTTTAAGAGGGCGTTTTGAGGTACCTTTTAAAATGTTCTCTTTAAGAAAATTGTTATAACTTGGTGAGTAATTTTTAGGTGTTTATATTTTGGAAGCTGCAACAATGATATTGGGAGTAACAATAGTTCTTGCGGTTATAACCAAAATTTTGCAAAGAAAATTGATTGATAAAAAAGAAATGAAAAAGTTTCAAGAAGAATCAAAGGAAATACAAAAAGAGTTAAAAGAATTAATGAAGGAGGCAGAAAAAAATAAAGACAAGATTAATGAGTTGCAAACAAAAATGCTGACAAACAGTACAAGCATGATGAATAAAAATATGAGATTAAGTTTATTCACTGCACCATTGTTTTTAGTTGTATTTTGGTTCCTCTCAACGCTTTATGGTGGACAATTAATTGAATCATTTATAGCCCTTCCAAAATTTAATGGATTTAATTTGTTAAATCCCTTTAGTTGGGTTCCAATTGGTTTAACAATAGAAACAGGGTACTACAAAGCATTTTTCTTTTATTATATGGGTTCTGCAATGTTAATGAGTTTAATAGAGAAGGTTTATGATTATTTTAAGAAAAAAAATAAAGGTGAATGAAAAATGGTTGCTCCTTGGCAAAGAAGATTAAAAAAGAAATTCAAAAAGAGTGCAAGTGGTTCAAAACCAGAAAGATACTCTGAGAAAAAATCAATAACAAAGTGTCCTATAACTGGCAAGAAATTGTCAGGAGTGCCAAATACTACAAAAGCAGGGTTGTCAAAAAAGAGTAAAACAGAGAAAAGACCTTCAGTTCCTTTTGGAGGAGTATTATCTGGAAAAGCAAGACAAGAAGTATTTATTGAACTTGGAAAAGTAGTTGCAGGGATAAAAGAAATTAATGATGTTGATTTTAAGTATAGAGGATATGTTAAACAAGTTTTAAATAGGGCTAAACAAAATTAAGAGTTGATTTGAATGGAAATAGGGGATGTTGCAATAAAAACAAAAGGAAGAGAAGCTGGGAGAAGAGTTACAATAAAAAGTAATCCAAAGAATGGAAAAGTTTTAGTTGAAGGAAAAAATGTAAAAGCAAAGGAATGTAATATACTACATTTGTTTTTAGTTGACAAAGGAAAAAAGAAGTAATGGTAAGAAGAATTAAGGATGAATTATTTTTGAGAGTGAATGAATATGAGTGCAGAATTTAATTATATAGTTCGTGTAATAGGAAAAGACCTTGATGGTACAAAGAGCATAGAATTAGCTCTACAAGGAATAAAAGGAATAGGTCAAAGAATGGGGAAAATAATTGCTGATGAATTTAGAAAAGAAAACAAGATTGATTCTAGCAGATTACTTGGAGAGTTAAGTGAAAGCGAAGTGAAAAAACTTGAAGAAGTTATAGTTGCTCCTCAAAAACACAATTTGCCTTCATGGACACTAAATAGACAAAAAGATTTTGAAGAAGGTATTGACAAACACTTAACTATGAATGATTTAGCATTTTGTTTAAGAAATGACTTGTCTAGACTTGCTGAAATTAAATCTTATAAAGGTTTAAGACACATGTGGGGATTGACTGTAAGAGGACAAAAAACTAAGAGTAAACATAGAAGAAAAGGCGGAGCAGTTGGAGTAGCGAAAAAAGTTGAAGTTAAAGGGAAAGCAGCTCCTGCAAAAAAAAGTAAGTAAATTAAATTTTAAAGTGAGTGATAAACATGGGTGATCCAAAAAAGAAAAGAAAACAATTTCAAAAACCAAGAAAGTCTTTCCAAAAAGAGAGAATTGAAAAAGAAAGAGACTTGAAAAAGATTTATGGTTTAAAGAATAAGAGAGAGTTATTTAGAGCAGAAACAATTGTCAGAGGAAAAAGAGCAATTGCAAGGAAATTACTTGCTTTAACTCTTGAAACAAGATTAAAGAGAGAAAAAGAGTTGCTTGATTCTCTAAAAAGAATAGGAGTGCTCCAAGGAAACCCTACTCTTGAAGATGTGTTAGTATTAACCTCTGAAGCAATGCTTGAAAGAAGATTACAAACAATAGTTTGGAGAAAAGGATTGGCAAACACTCCAAAACAAGCAAGACAATTTATAGTCCATGGACATATTAGTGTTAATGGGAAAAAACTTGATAAACCAAGTTATTTAGTTCTTGCAGATGAAGAAAAAACAATTAATTGGTATGGTCCAGAAATGGTTTTTGAAGAAAAGAAAGCTCCTGTGAGAAAAGGAAAAGCTAAAGCTGAAGAAGCACAAGCGGAATTAAAAAAAGAGTTTGAAGAAGCAAAACCCGAGGAAAAAGAAGTTGAAAAAAAGGAGCAATAGAGGTGAATAAAGAATGGCTGAAACAAGAGGAATAGTACATGTTTTTGCAACACATAATAATACTATGTTACTGCTCACTGATATGACAGGAGCTGAAACAATTACAAAAGCAACGGGCGGGATGGAAACAAAAGCTCAACACAAAGAAGGTTCTCCTTATGTTGCAATGAAATTAGCTGAAAATATTGCTAATGCTGCGAGAGAAAAAGGAATAAGAGAAATTTTTGTTAAAGTTAGGGGAAGAGGTGGAAATAAGAGTCCAAGTGCAGGAACTGGAGCTGAAGCAGCAATAAGATCCTTAACAAGAAATGGTTTGAGAATAGTTTCAATTGAAAATGTAACACCAAGGCCTCATGATGGTTGCAGGAAACAAAAAAAATTCAGAGGAAAAGCAAAAAAGTGAATTGAATAATTAAAAGAAAAAGGGAGTTGAGTAAGTTTATGGATATAAAAAAGGTTTACGACGAAAAAGACGTAGTAAAATACCTTGTAAAAGGAACTAACTATACTTTCCTAAACACTCTAAGAAGAACAATCATGACTACTGTTCCTTGCCTCGCAATCAGTGAAGTACAAATATATAATAATGATTCAGTAACGTTTGATGAATTACTTGCAAATAGATTAGGTTTATTACCAATAAAAACTGATGTATCTTCTTACAAAAAAGGAGACAAAGTAAAATTGGTTTTAGAAAAAATGGGTCCTTGTGTAGTAACTAGCAAAGATATTAAGTGTACTGATCCGAAAATAGATATACTTGATAAAAAGATAATGATTACAAAACTTGGGAAAGAAGAATCATTAAAGTTAGAAATGACTGCAATAATGAATACTGGTGCAGAGAATGTCAGATTCCAACCAGCAATAGTTTCATACAATCAAATATCAGAAATAGATAATGATACAGTTAAGGATGCAAAGAAAATAGTTGAAGAAATGCCAAAAGGAAGCGTTGAACTAAAAGCAGGAAAATTATTTTTCACAGACCCTTATAATATAATAAATCAAAACCAGCACTTGGATATATTAAGAAAACACGGGGTTAGTGTAAATTATTCAGAAACAGATTTTATATTAACAGTAGAATTGACTGGACAATTAACAGCAAAAGAAGTTTTAGATTCAGCAGTAGATTCATTAAATGCAAAACTTGATGAATTAGAAGAAGTAATAAAAAAATTATAATTAATGCTTTTACAAAGTAAAAGTAATTAAAAAGGAATTTTGGCAAGGCTTGAAGAAAAAAGTAAGCAGGGGTTCCCGAGCGGTCAAAGGGGCAGGACTTAAGGAGTTTTTTCTTTTCTTAGGGAAAAAGAAAGTACTCGGTAAAAGAAAAAAAACCGGGTCTTGAGTTATCCTGTGGCTTAGTGCCTTCAAGCGTTCGAATCGCTTCCCCTGCATGACTTAAAAAAAGTAATGCAGTAAAAAAGCTAAGAGATGTGGGAAACAAAAAAATTAAATTTAGAGAGAAGTGAAAAATATGGTTAAAAAATTAGAAACAATAAAACTCATTGCGAGTAGTGAAAAAGCTGCTAGGAAAACACACAAAAAAATTTGGGGTAGATTAGTTGAAGAACTATCAAAGCCAACAAGAGGAAAAGTAGAGGTTAATATTGATTCAATTAACAAAATGGCTCAAAAAAACAAAGGTAAAATTCTTTTAGTTCCTGGAAAGTTACTTTCAAGAGGAATTTTAAATCAAAAAGTTACTGTAGTTGCAGTAAATGCATCAAGTAGTGCGCAAGAAAAAATAAAATCACAAAAAGGAGAATTTATTAGCTTAAAAGAATTTGTTTTAACTCCAGAAAAAGTAGAAACAAAGAATTTAGTTATAGTAAAATAAAAAATTTGATGGTGTTAGTATGATGATAGTGGATGCAAAAGATAATGTTGCAGGAAGACTTGCAAGTAAAGTGGCAAAAGCAATAATAAATGGTGAAAGAGTTACTGTAATAAATTCACAAGACTTAGTGATAGTTGGAAATAAAAAAAGCATTCTTGAAAAATTTACTACAAGAGTTGATGGTGCAGTAAAATCAAACCCGCATTATGGTCCAAAGTATGATAGAATACCAAGCAAAATTTTTAGAAGAATGGTTAGAAATATGCTTCCTACAAAAAAAAGAGCAAAGGAAAGGATAATTAAACAATTAAGAGTATTTAATACAACTGCTAAAGGAATTGATTCAAAAGAGGCTATTATATTTGAAGAAATAAAATTTAACCATAGGAACAACTACATTAAATTAAAAGATGTAGCCCTGCTTCTTGGTGGAAGATGGTAAAAGAAAATTGGGTGTTGATTAATGGAAGACGAAAAAAAACTAAAACCAGCGGCAAAAAAAGCAGGAATGATAGTAAAAGCAAAAAAGAAGAATGCTGTAGCAAGAGCAGTAATAAGAAAAGGAAAAGGTGTTATTAAAATAAATCATATAAACATTAAAGCGTATGCTAAAGGATACATTAAAGAGTTATTATTAGAACCAGTTAGATTAGCTGGAGAAGCAATTAACGAATATGATATTGAAGTTAATGTAAAAGGATCAGGTTTTATGAGTCAAGCTGTTGCAGTAAGGTCATGTATCGCAAAAGCTCTTGTAAGAGCAAAAGGAAAAAAACTCAAAGAAATATTTACAGCATATGATAGAACTTTGCTTGTAGATGATGTAAGAAGAGTGGAGAGTAAAAAACCACTTGGAAGAAAAGCGAGGAAGAAGAAACAAAAGAGCAAGAGGTAAAATCTTTTTGCTTCTTTACAAAAAATTTTTCAAAGAATTTTTTGGGATAGTAGTAAAAAATAAGTTATTTTGAAAAAAATTGAGGGGATGAGAAGATGATAATGCCAATAAGATGCTTTTCATGCGGTAAGGTTCTAGGGGGATTATATGAAGAATTCAAGGAAAGGACCCAAAAAGGAGAAGATGCAGGAAAAGTTCTTGACGATTTAGGTGTTAAGAAATATTGTTGCAGAAAAATGATTCTCACTCACGCAGAAACAATAGATGATATAATGAAGTTCAATAAATAAAAAATTTAATAAGTGGAAAAAGAAAGGGGTTAATTTTAGTAAAAATTAGAAGATGTGATGATATGGACGAGAAAACAGTTGAAAAAGAAAACAAACAAGAGTTTGACGAAACAGAATTCTACAAAGGAAAAGATCTTTTGATAGACATTGAAACATATTTAAAAAGCGGAGTTCACATCGGAACAAAATTCAAAACAGGGGAAATGAAGAGACACATATTTAAAAAAAGAAAAGACGGATTAATGGTATTTAATATTGAAACAATAGATCAAAGAATAAGAATGGTTTCAAAAATGCTTGCAAAATACAATGGAAAAGAAATTGTAGTGGTTGCAAGAAGACTGTATGGGCACAAACCAGCTAGAAAAATGGCTGCGATGATTGGAGCAAAAGAATTTATTGGAAGATTCATTCCGGGAACATTCACTAATCCACAAGCAAGAATATTTTACGAACCAAAAATAATTTTAGTTACAGATCCAATAGCTGATTCGCAAGCAATAAAAGAAGCTACAGAAGTAGGGATACCTGTAATAGCAATAACTGGAAGCGATTCGCCTCTAAAAAATATTGATATTGCAATTCCTGCAAATAACAAAGGCAGAAAAGCATTATCATTAATCTATTATTTATTAACAAGAGAAGTACTTGTCGAACGAAAAGAAATTACTAGAGAAACATTTAATTCAGCAGTAAATGATTTTGAGCAAGAAATTGATGAAAATCAAGAAGAAAAAACTAAGAAAAGTTTTTTGCGATTTCCAAGAAGACCAACAGGGTTTAGAAGAAGGGAATAAAAAAACCCTTTCAAGAAAACCCCCTATTAACGTAATAAAGTAAATTTAAATACTTGTTTGACTAACTATATATAGAAGCTATTAAAAAAAAACGTTAATTGGAAAAGGTTGTTTTAAAATGAATTCACAAACTTACTCATTACTTGAAAAATTGGGTTTAACTGAATATGAAGCAAAAACACTTGGAACATTGTTTAATTTAAAAGAAGCTGAAGCTCCACAAATATCAAGAACAGCCCAAGTACCAAAAACAAGAGTCTATGATGTACTAGAAAAACTAATTCAAAGAAACTTAATAATAGAAATAAATGGTAGGCCAAAATTATATCGTGCAGTAGAACCCCAAAAAGCAATAGATTTACTAGTAATGGGTAAAAAAAGTCAATTTGATGAGCTTCAAAGAGAAGCTACTACTATAAAAGATACTTTAATTGATTTCGATTCAAAAGAAGAAGGTGGAGAGAAAGTAATGAAAGTAAAAGACAAGCAAGACTTTGAAAGAATACTAGGACAAGAACTACTAAAAGCAAATACTTCTATACAAGGACTAACCGAAATAACTGATGAGAATAACATAATACACGACGCACTCTTACGAGCAAAAAACAAAAATGTCACAATAAAACTACTTAACTCAAGTAATTCAAAAAAATTGAAAACAAATGCAGAAGTAAAACAATTTGATCATGGGTTAAATGCATTCATAATAGATGGAAAAAAAGTAGTAATGGCTATAAGTGATTTTAAAAAACAAAAACCAGATTATCACTTTACTATAATGAATGATCATGCTCCAATGGCAACTGCACTAACCCACTTCTTTCAACACAATTGGGAAAAAGGAAAAAAATACTAATA
>JAQVQA010000029.1 GCA_028701835.1 Candidatus Iainarchaeum sp. | reverse complement strand
TACAAACAAATGCTTAAAAGCCTCCCGAAATAAAAATTAATTTAGTATGACTGAACAATTTTTTACTAAAACCCCTGCATTAAAAGGAATAGTGAAACAAAGATACGCTGACTTCATGGTAGAAGAGATACTAATTGATGGAACTGTTTGTAAAATAAAAAGATTCAATACTCCTTTTGAAGAACGAGAGGCTATAACTGAAATGATTATTCCTCCAAGAACCGATGAAGAATACTTACTATTAGAAATGGAGAAAATAAATTATGATACAAACACCGCACTGGCTTTTCTTGCAAGAGGATTAAACATAAGTAAAAAAAGAATGGGGTACGCTGGATTAAAAGACAAAAGAGCAATTACTTGTCAACAAATAAGTTTCTATCTCCCAAACGAAGAACTAATAAAAAAGTTTGGAGTAAAAGGAATTGAATTAAGAAATCCTAAGTGGAGCAAAAAAAGAACAGAATTAGGAGACCTAGCTGGAAACGAATTCACAATTACTATAAGAGGAATAGAACAAAGCGAAGAAGAAATAACAAAAATTATTAAAGAATTCTCTATAGAACTAGAAAAAGGAGTCCCAAACTTTTTTGGAAACCAAAGATTTGGCGGAAAAAGAATGATAACCCACCGAGTAGGAAAACTAATGCTAAAAAACAAATTCGAAGAAGCAGTAATGCTCTACCTAACAGAAACCTACGCAGAAGAAAAAATCGAATTAAAGAATGCTAGAATAAACCTTGCAAAAACACGCGACTTTAAACAAGCCCTAAAAGAATTCCCCCAAAAAGACGCAAGAACAGAAAAAGCTATGCTAAACCACTTAATAAAAAACCCAACCGATTTTAACGGAGCATTTAGTGTCCTCCCAAAAAAAATGAGGTACTTATTCACACACGCAATACAAAGCGACATCTATAACAAAATACTACAAAAAAGAATGGAAAAATACAAAGACAAAGCCCTTGAACCAATAGAAGGAGATGTACTAATTGAAGGAGTTCCTGCAATAATACTCCCAGGATATGAAAGCACTTTTGCTAGCGAAGAAGCAGGAGAAATAGAAAAAGAAGTGATGAAAAAGGAAAACTTAAGTTTTGAAGATTTTAAAACCGAACAAATGAGCGAACTCTCAAGCAAAGGAGACAGAAAACCAATTCTATTAAAACCAAGAGATTTTAAGTTAATTAAAATATTTGATGACGAATACAACGAAGGAAAAAAAGCAATCACAATAAAATTCTTTCTAACAAAAGGAAACTACGCTACAACTATTCTAAAAGAATTATTAAAAGAAGAAATATTTTAAAAACAAAAAAAAATGTTTTTTTAAAAAAACATTACCCTAACAAAAATTATTCCACCCAATCAGAATAATCATAAAAACCAATTTTAGAAGTCTTCTGCCACCTCAAAACATAATTCCTCAAAGAACCAGAAATATATTTTTTGGGTTGAGGAGCACAATTGTTTGAGTGAATAATTATATAATCGGTACGATTAATCAGTGTCCCAGAAATAGAGTTTAAATCAAAGTTTTTGTAATCATACAAAACCAAACTCCCTCCACTTTGAACAAACGCATTCAAATCAACTATATCATAAACACACTCACTCACAACCCCTTCATCATAAAAAAAAACCCACTTATCAGAAGCTGTTCTACAATCTTTTACAAAATCATCACTAGGAATAGGAGTACTTGCGTAAAAAGGAAAAGGATACAAAATTAAGAGAAGAACATTAAACAATACAAACAACACAACTAATTTTTTTGAATACTTATCACCAAATAACTTACCGGCACCAAAAGCAATTGCAACAACCAACAAATTAATTAACCTAGTCTCCTTAATCCCTGAAAAAATAAACATTATTACATTCAACAAAGCAACTAAATTTAAACTATTAAAAAAATCTTTCTTCTTCGACAAGAACAATAAAAAAACAAAAAAACCAATTATTAGAATCTGTTCAACAAAAAAAGGAGCTATTATTCCTTTCTGCATAACATTCAAAAAAGAAGTTTCTTCTAAACTAAACAATAAATTCCCAGTCATTAAATAATTAAAAACCATCCAAGGAACCCACACAAGAACAAAAACTACTAACATCTTCAAAATATTCTTAGGATTCTTCCTCTCCCCAAAAACTAATACAAGCCCAAACAACAAATAATTATACCTAGAAAGAGAAGATAACCCAAAGAAAAAACCCTTTTTTAGTGGAGAAACAACACTCAACGCGAGGAGTAAAAACGAGAGGGCAAGTAAATCAGAACCAAAATTAGAGTGAAACAAAATACTTGGGAACAAAAAAGAAAATAATGCAAAAACAAAAGGATTCAACTCACTCTTATTCTTTTTATAAATTAAAACAATTGCTATAAGGTAAACAACACACGCAAAAACTGTTGATAGAATCATTGAATACTCTCCCCCACCCCCAAAAACACAGTTCAAAAAAGAAGGAAAAGGAGGACGAATTAATTCGAGGTAAATTTGATTCCCGCAAAACCACTTACCCCCAAAAACATAAGCAACCGTATCCCAATTCTGCTGAACAATGTGAAACAATTGAACTACTAAAAAAGGAATAAAAAAAACTATGAACCACTTATACTCTAAAAAAATTTTTCTAATAAAAACAATCAAAGAAAATTTTTTTTCCAAATCTTTTTGAATAATAATTCTTTTTGTTGACCCTTTTTTATTCATAAAATCAACAACCTAATTTTGTTTTTAACTCCTCAATGCCAATAGGGTGACTAATAACTTCACTACCAATCACAAGAGTACCCGCTTTTTCTACTCCATACTTTACTTCAAGAATCTTTGTAAACTCATAAGACTCCCAATTAAAAGGAAAATTAAAAGCTCTAAAAGAAGAACACTCGCTCGCTAAAGAGTCAAGTTGCGCACCAATCAACCCACACTCAACATCACAAGAAGAATCCTCTGCATAAAAGAAAAGAACAGGAATAACATTAAAATCACAAAACTCTCTCGCTCTTTGAAAATTCCTATACAAAAGCATATTAGAAATCAAAAAACTCCTCTTAGCTAAATAAAATTCTTTAGTATTAAACGAATTATCCATATAAGCCAACAATTTTTTTTCAAGAGAAGAAGAACGATTACTCAAATTATTTATACTCTGACTCATTACAAGACAAAAAACCTCTGCATTATTAGAATCAAAATCAGCGAAAGCTGATTGCAAATCATTCTCAAGAGAAATCTGTTTAATCTCCTCATTAAACTCACTCACTCTATTAGCCTCACTAATACTAACCGAGAAAAAAACGATTAACATTATAGCAATAGTCGCAATAAAAGCAGTTACGTAGACACTCTTAGCCATTCTCCACCAACACCAATCATTTCCTTAAAATAACCTTGTGAATAAATTAGAGTAATAAAATAAGGATATATAAAGATAAGTATTAAAAAAATTGGAAGCTCTCTAAAACCTAATTTTTGTTTAGTTAACCTAAAAGCAAGTGCAAAATAAATTAATACAATTAAATAAGTAACCGCAAAAAAATAAATTGAAGAAGGGAAAACAATTCTTGACAAATCAAAATAAAAAAAACCTCCAAGCAAAAGATACTCAAAAATAATTTTGAAAGTAGTGAACAAATCAAATAACAAAAAACACAAAGTCCTAATAATAATCGCCACAGTAAGAATTTGTGTTGCAAACAAAAAAGGCATTACAAAAAAACCAAAGTCAGGATTCTTTCTATTAAAAAAAAGCTCCTTATATTTAATAAAATTAAAAATACCACCCCTACTCCACCTATCCCTCTGCCTAAAAAGACCACTCCAAGTAATAGGAATATCCGTATAAACAACCGCATCAAAACAATTAATTATTTTAAGCCCATGCTTCTTTAACCTCAACCCAAACTCCATATCCTCAGCCAAATTCCCTTGCTGAAAATAACCCACTTTCTCAAAAACACTCCTCTTAATGATAGTATAAGGCCCAGGAACAACATAAGAAGAAGAAATAGAAGAGAGGAGAGTATTATTCAAACCAAACCCCGCCAAGTACTCAATATGCTGGATTTTTTGAATCAAAGAGTTCCTTTTATCAGGCAAGACAAGACAAGTAACCGCAGCAACACTCTTATCCTCAAAGTAACCCATTGTTTTTAACAAAATATCTCGCTCAGGGTAAGAATCCGAGTCAATACACACCACAAATTTTGAAGAAACTCTCTTGAATGCATTATTAAGCGCAACCGCCTTACCCAAATTCTTTTCATGAGTAATAACCCTAATTCCCCTAATTTTTTTTAAAATCTCACTAGAACCATCACTAGAACAATCATCAACCACAATAATCTCTAGCTTCCCAAGCCACTTAATTCTCTTAACCGACTCAACACACGCCCTAATAGTCCCTTTAGAATTATACATAGGAATAATTATTGAAACACTAGGAAAAGATTTGGGAGGATTTGACACTCCATGACTACCCTTATTCAAGTAAAGCAACAAGTAAAACAATAAAATGAATAAAAAAACTCCGTTAAAAACTACTAGAAGAACAATACTTGAAAGCAAAAAACTCGCAAGTAACACTAAAAAAGTGAATAAAGCTAGTAAAAAAAAAAGCAACGCCTTTTCCTTCCCTGACAAAATCAATGCATCAACCATTCTAAAATAATAATTAATTAAAACAATAAAAAACCATGTGCCTAAGCAAATCACTAACTAACCGAACCAATTTTCTGATTAATTAAAGCAAGCACATCATCAAAATCAGAGTACATTTCTTTAATAACAACATAATTCACTCCACTAATAGTTTGTATACTAGAAGCAAAAACACTCAACTTATTCTCTTCAAGCAAAACAAAATCCTTATTTGATAAAGAAACTATAACCCGTGCCCTATTACCATCACTTAACAAAAACTCACACTCACTCTTAGAAACAACCCTACTATCAAGAACATTAGAATCATTAGTTAAACAATCACTCAAAACCCCTTTTGAATCAACATTCCTTACAACAAGAATAGTCTCCTTCCTATCTGCATTAAGCGCAACTAGCCACAAATTCATTGAATTAACTACCCACGCATTAGAAGAATTATCCACTACATCAACACTAACTAAAAAAGAATTATTATCCTTAAACTCTTTAAAAAAAACACTAGGAGTAAAATCATTAGAAACAAAATCCACTCCACTAATATTAAAGGAATACTTGTAATTAGTTGAAAACAAAATAGAGTAAACCAAGAAAAAAACTATTAAAACTAATACAACTCCACCTAAGATTAGTAATAACTTATTTTTTTGAACAGACTTTGCTTTCTTTTGCTTCACAATAGAATTTGTTTTAGGCAAAACTACTTCAGCATCAACTACTTTCTTACTCATACAAATAACTCTTTAACAAAAGTAATTTAAATGTGTATAAAACAAACGGGAAAAAAATTATTCTACTTAAAAAACAATCATTCTTTTAATAAAATGATTTACAACTATAAATTTTTCCACGCTTCATCCTCTTGCTTAGTACCCCAAAGTCTTACAAGAGATTTCTCACTAATTAAATACAATACATAACCTTTAGATTTCAATTAATCCCACCCCTTTCTTTGAATTAACTCTAATCACCAAGTAACCATTTCCAAATAGGAATTGATTTAACTCCCCCAATCTCTACTTCTTGATCAAGAGTTATTAATAAAGGAGAATTATTAAATTTTTTTGTTGCTTCAACTAAACCATTTACTTCTCTCTTTTCATTATCCTCATTTAGAGTATGACAAACTTGGATTGAATAATTCTTTGTTATAAAATCACATTCAAACCCATTAACGTAAAAATTAATCGGATTCTCTTTTCTTCGCACCAACTCTACAGCAACTATTGATTCAAGTAAACGCCCCTCATTCTTTTCAGTCGAATAATAATTAGAAAATCCATGGTCAAATAAATAACTCTTCTTTAAATAGTTCGATTCTTTTTTCAAAGATTTTTGTTTTGCATTCAAAAAAAAGCAAAAATAAATATCCTCAACTAGTTTAGAGTACCGTTGAATTACAGAAGTACTTGACTTGTAAGAATTACTCTTAGCATAATTATTGAATTTATTAATTGAATAATCGCCCCCATTTTGTCTAGACAAATACACCATTAACAACCGCATCAAATCAGTATTAGTAATTTTATAACGCTCCACCAAATCCAAAAAAAGCATTGTTTTAAAATATTGGTCAACAAACTCTAATTTATTCTCCAAAACAACTTCAGGAAAACTACTCAAATGCATATACTCCATAAATAACTTTTTCACCTTCAACTTAATAGGGCTAAACTCCCAATTCTTTTCCAAAACAACCCCCTTAACTCTTAGAAACTCTTTAAAAGAAAATCCAAGTACCAAAATAGGGTAATCCCTTCCCCTTAAAGAAGTTGCAATCTCTTTACTCAACAACTTAGAGTTAGACCCCGAAATAAAAACCTTATATCCTTCATCATTAAGGCGCCTAACAAATTTATCCCAACCACTAACATTTTGAATCTCATCAAGGAACAAAATAGGTTTCTTATCGTAAAGCTCACCATATGCATCAATAATCAAACCTAGTTGAGTTGATTTTAAACCAGAAAACTTCTCATTCTCAAAATTTAAGTAAACAAAATCAGTTAAATCAAAACCCTTTTTTAAAAACCCTTGCATTAGTTGAAACAATACAAAAGTCTTCCCAGCCCTCCTTGGGCCAATAATTACAAAAACCTTATTAACTTTAGAAAAATCCTCAAAAACAATATCCCTCTCTATCACACTAGGCAAAGGATGCGAGTGAAAATTAACTAACAAATCCTTGAAAATTGACTTAAATCCAAAATCATCCATATCCAAATACCCATCCGAACAATATTTAAATCTTTCTTTGAGAAGAAAGAAAATAATCAAAATCTTTCTTTTAAAAGAAAGATTTTAAATTAAAGATTTTGTCCTAAATTTTCTTTTAACACAAAATAATTAGTATTTAAATAAAATGATTACTAATAAAACTAATTAAAAAAATAGAAAAAGAAAAGAAGGAGATTTTACTCTCCTTCAATTTCTTTCTTTAAACTGTATTTACATGAATGACTCTAATTGAGCGATTAAT
>JAQVQA010000028.1 GCA_028701835.1 Candidatus Iainarchaeum sp. | reverse complement strand
TATGCTTTAAGTGCATATTATGTTATTGCAACTTGTGAAGCTTCTACTAACCTTGCAAAACTCTCTGGGTTGAGATATGGGGCTCAAGGGGTTGTTGAAGGAAAGCACTTTGATGATTATTTCTCTGAAATTAGGAGTAGTGAATTTAGTGAGGAAACTAAGAGGAGAATAATTTTGGGGACATTTGCGAGAATGAGTGGATTTAGGGATGCTTATTATTTAAAAGCAATGAAAGTTAGAACTGCACTTATTGAGGAATTTAATAAGGCATTTGAAAAATATGATGTATTAATTTATCCTACAATGCCTGTAGTTGCGCCAAAATTTAGTGAGATAGAAAAATTAACTCCTATGCAAAACTTTGCAATGGATTTATGCACAGTTCCTTCTAATTTAGCTGGACTTCCGCATATTAGTATTAATGCAGGATTTGTAAATGGTCTTCCAGTTGGTTTAATGATTGTTGCTCCTCACTTGGAAGAGAAGAGATTATACTCGCTTGCAAAGGTGATTGAAAGTGAGTGATGAAACTAGTGTAATGATTGGTCTTGAGGTTCATGCTTATCTTAAAACTAAATCAAAATTATTTTGTTCTTGCTCTTCAGAGGTGACAAGTGTTCCAAATTCTCAAGTGTGTCCAATTTGTTTGGGGCACCCTGGTAGTAAACCTGTTCTTAATGAAGTAGTTGTTGCTTTAGCAACTAAAGTTGGTCTTGCATTAAAGTGCAAAATAAATCAAAATTTTTTCTTTTCAAGAAAAACTTATTTTTATCCTGATATGTGTATGAATTACCAAATTACTCAATATGAAGTTCCTATTTGTGGAGCTGGAGAATTAGTTCTCCCAAGTGGGAAAAAAATTAGGATTAGGAGAGCTCACATTGAGTGGGATCCAGCTGCTTTAATTCACCCTAATGGCATGGGGAAGAGTAATTATGTTTTGATTGATTATAATAGATCGGGTCTTCCTTTAATTGAAATAGTAACTGAACCAGATATTTCTTCACCCGCTGAAGCAAGGGAGTTTATGAATACCCTTGAAAACATTTTGAATTATTTACAAGTGCTAAGACCAAGTACTACTCTAAAAGCTGATTGTAATGTTTCAATTAAAGGCGGGAATAGAGTTGAGATAAAGAATGTTTCGGGATTTGCTGCTGCAGAAAAAGCTCTTTCTTATGAAATCTCAAGGCAAAAAAATGAAGTTAAAATGGGTAGGGTGATTGAACAACACACAAGAGCATTTGGTGCAGAAAGTGGAGTAACTAACGAACTTAGAAAAAAAGAGACTGAAGAGGATTATGGTTATATTTTTGATCCTGATTTAGTTAGAATTTCTCTTGAAGAAGATTTTGTTCAAAATATTAAAAGTAGTATGCCTGAATTACCAAGAGAAAAGGAAGAGAGGTTGAAAAAACAATTTGGGTTTTCAGATTTTGATTCAAGAGTTCTTTGTGGGGATTATTATTTAGGATTATTGTTTGATGAAATGGTTAAACTCAAATCAAATCCAAGTATTTCTGCAAGGTTATTAATTAGAGAAGTTTTATCAGTTTTGAATCATGATTCTATCTCGACTAGTGAAGCAATTATTAACCCTTGTGATTTAGTTGAACTTGTTGAATTAATTAATGGTGGTAAGGTTTCAGATAAGAATATTAAACAATCTATAATAAATTACATTTCTGGTGATAAATCTCCTCCAAAAAAATTCTTGGAGCAAAATAACTTACTTATCTCAAATTTAATTGATTTAAATTTAATTATAAATAAAGTGATTTCTTCTAACGAAAAAGCAGTTAGTGATTACAAGGGGGGGAATGAAAAAAGCTTGAATTTTTTGTCAGGGTTAATAATGCGTGAGACTAAGGGGACTGTTTCTCCTCAAAAAGTTTTAAGTGATTTAAAAAAGAAATTAGATTAGCTTCTTTTCATTGGTTTTTTTCTTTTTGAATCGCTTTTTAATTTTTGCGTAATAATAAATTATTAGTTTTTTTAGCAAGAAAGGAGTTGGTTTTTTTGAATAAGATTGTTGTTTGTGTTTTATTATTTATTTTTTTGATTAACAGTGTTTTTTCAGCTCCGTGGGATTTTTTAAGAGAACCCGTGAATTTAGTGGGTTCTTTTTCTTTAATTTTGGCATGGGTTTTATTTTTTGTTTCAATTTCTTTACTAGGCGTAGCAATATTGGCATATAAAAAGAAGAGGTCTCATGCTACTCTTTTTGTAGGGATTGGATTTGGATTATTTTTTTCAAAAGCATTGTTGATTGTGATGGATTATTATTTATCAAACGGAAATTTTTTTAATTATGCTATCCAAAGCTTTTTTGATTTAGCAATTATTGTTAGTTTGTTTATTGCAGTATTCAAAAAAAATTGAATAAATTAATCTCAATTATTTTTTTAAGAAAAAGGTTTTTTTTATGATGAAGGGGCTTGATGAAGCAGTTATTCTTACTCCAAGGGACAAAATTTATTCTAGTATAGTTCAAAATCCTGGACTTCATTTTAGGGAAATTCAGAGAAGAACAAGTATTGCTACAGGCGCTCTTCAATATCACTTAGATTATCTCAAAAAAAAGTCTTTTATTAGGGAAGAGAAAGAGGGAAAGTTCTCTAGATTTTATTCTATTAATTCTAATGTAGTCGATTCAAAGTTAATGAATTTGTTAAGACAGGATTCAGTGAGGAAAATAATTCTTTTTTTAATGAATAAAAAAAGAGCTAGTCTTCAATCTATATCTAAAGAAGTCTGTTTGGGTATTTCAACAACGAGTTTTCATCTTCAAAAATTAGTTAGTGGAGGGATAGTAATTCAAAAACATCAAGGAAGCAAAGTTTTTTTTAATTTGAAAAATAAAGAAAGTGTTCTTTTAATGTTACTTGAATACAAGGAGAGTTTTTTGGATTCTTTAGTGGATAATTTTATTGATACTTGGGAGAAAGAACTTGCTCCTTAATTCTAAAATCATTTTTTAATAATGAAGTAAACTTTATGGGAATTTTTTTAGGACATTTCTTTTAACAAGGCTTAAATTTGGTTTAAAGGAGTGGTTCATTCTAAAAATAGCTTTTAATCCATTTCTTCTTTTTTAGATAAAATAATTCATTTTTTTTGATTTTATAATCATGTATTGAGTACTATGCGCATAAATAAATACTTAATTATTCATTTATTTGTACATGAAGTTAAATATTTATTTATTTAGACATGGTGAAATTGCTTCAAGAAAAAATATTTTGTGTGGGTGGGTTAATCTTCCATTAAGTAGAAAGGGTTTGAATGACTCAAAAAAACTTTCGGAGAAGTTAAGGGTTGAGAGAATTGATGTTGCTTTTTGCTCGGATTTATTAAGGAGTCAACAAAATTTAGTTGAAGTTTTAAAGTATCATCCTGATGCAAAAGTGATTATTGATCCGAGGTTAAGAGAAAGACATTTTGGTGCTCTTTCGGGAGAATTAAAGAGTATTTTTGCTGATACTTCTGCTCTTCAAACATTTAATGGAGGGTTTGTTGAAGGCGTTCCTGGGCTTGAGAGTATGGAAACTATTCAAAAAAGAATATTTCCTTTTATGAGTGATGTTCTCAAATTAATGCAAGAAGAACGGGTTAATGTGGCTATAAGCGCTCACACGGAATCAAGTAGATTTATTCAAGAATATTTAGAAGGAATTACCCCTGACATGAGTGAGTTATTAAAGAAAAAATCTACTGAATACAAAAAGTATGTCTTAAATTTTGATTAATTAATTTAATTGAATAATTCTTTAACTATTTTATTTTTTTTTAATTATAATTAATTTTTATTGTTCTTTTTTTTTAATTATAATTAATTTTTTATTGTTCTTTTTTGTTATTTTTTATATCTTGATTATTTTTTTTTTAAATTATTTTTTTGGTATATGTTCTAATAAATTATTTTTCACTTGAACGATAGGTTCAAATACCTAAAAAACTTTATTTTATTATCATGAGTTTGTTTAAAAAAAAGAAGTTGAGTTCTAAAAGAGCTAGGGAAATTGTTCGAATTCTTGCAAAGTATGGTTTTGAGTTTGTTTCAGAAAAAACCAAATTAGGCAGGAGCATTCCTTTTATTAACAAAAAGAGTGAACTTGTTTTGGTTTATAATTCTTTTGAACGAGCAAGAATGGTTCTTGAGGAACTTGGCCCAACTTTTGTAAAAATGGGTCAAATTTTGAGCACTAGGCCTGATCTAATTGGTCAACCTTTTTCGATTGAACTTTCAAAATTACAGGATGCAGTTACTCCTTTTAGTTATAAAGAAGTTGAACATGAAATGAAGTGTGAGTTGGGGGGGAGTGTTGAAGAATTATTTAAGTCGTTTGATAAGAAACCAATTGCTTCTGCTTCAATTGCACAGGTTCATTTAGCAGTTACTAAGAGTGGAGAAAAAGTAGCGGTTAAAATTCAGCGTCCAGGGATTGAAGAGAAAATAAGTCAGGATGTTCAAATAATGCATTACATTGCTGAACTTGCTCAAAAGTATAATAATGCTTGGGAAGAGTTTAGGCTTACTGAAATAGTAGAAGAATTTGAAAGAAGTATTGTAAAAGAATTGAATTTTGAACTTGAAGGTAAAAATATAATGCGTTTTAACGAAATGTATTTGAATGATAAGAATATAATTATTCCAAAGTATTTTCCTTCGCTTTCATCCAAGAGAATAATTACTATGAGTTATATTAAGGGTGTTTCTTTTTCTCAATTGATTAGTAGTGGAAAGGATTATGGTTTTGATAAGAAAGAACTTGCAAGAATAGGTGCTGAAGCATATTTTAAACAAGTATTGGTTTTTGGTTTATTTCATGCTGATTTGCATCCTGGTAATTTAATTGCAATTAAGGGTAATAAGATTGGGATTGTTGATTTTGGAATGGTGGGTTGGATTGATGAAGAGAGTATAAGTGATTTGTCAAAATTATTTATTTATTTAATTGATTGTGACGCTAAGAATATAATTAACCAATTAGTTATAATGAATTTAATTGAAGAGAGTGTTGATGTTTCAAATATGAAAATTGAGATTACTGATTTGATGCAGAGTTATTATGGTCTAGATTTAAAAGAACTTAATTTAGGGGATGTTGCTACTCAGTTAATGTTGTTGTTAACTAAATATAAAATAAGGATTCCAAAAGAGTATACTATGTTAAGTAGGTCTCTTTTACTTGTAGAGGGCTCTGCTCAAAAACTTGATCCTTCGTTTAATGCTGTTGAAACTTTTAAGCCATTTGCTCAAAAATTGGCTGTTCAAAAACTTAGTCCTGTTAAGTTATTTGAAAAATTTAAAACTGAATTTTTGGAAGTTGAAGGGTTAACTAGAGTTATTCCAAGAACCATTAAAAATATCCTTGCAAAGCTTGAGAGTGGTAAAATAAAATTAGAGTTTGAGCACAAGAATTTGGATGTTTTTGCAACTTCCCTTGATCATATTACTAATAAGTTGGTTTTAGCAATTATTTTGGGTTCTTTAATAATTGGTTCTTCGCTTGCAATGCTTGCGACTGACAGTATGCATATAAATGGATTACCATTAATAACTTTAATTGGTTTTGGTTTTTGTGCAATTCTTGGAGTATTGCTTGTATTCAGTTCTATGCAAAGAATAGAAGTTATTTGAGGTGAATAAAAATGGGTAAAAAGAAAATAAGTGGGTTTGATGAAGAGCAAATAAATAAAGTAATTGAGGATGTTACAAAGCTTGGAATCGGACTTGCTATCATAAGTAAGGATGCTCTTGAAAAAACTATTAAGAGTGTTAGTAAGAAAAAAGGGGTTTCTGAAAAAGATGCTAAAAAAGCAGTGGAGAGTTTAGTAGTTGCTTCAAAGAGAAAGGAAATAGAGTTAAAGAATAAATTAAAGAGAGCTATTAGTGCTGCTAAAGAAAAGAGTCCTGTTGTAACTAAAAGAGAAGCTGATGCTTTAAAAGCAGAGATTGCTAAGTTAAAAGCAGAGAAGAAGAAAAAGAAAAAGTGATTTTTTAATTAAGGAATCAACTTTGTTTTTGGTGAAAGTAGCCTCTCCCAGATTCGAACTGGGGTCTGCGCCTCCAGAGGGCGCTATCCTTGGCCACTGGACGAAGAGGCTAGTTTGATCACTGTTTAAATCTTTGATTTTATAAAGGATTGAGTAATAAGTAGCAATTTAAAGCTTTCCCAAAACTAATTTTTATAATAGAGCACTCAAAATAATGGGCGGGTAGCTCAGCTGGTTGGAGCACACGACTGATAATTAAAGTATCAGCAATCGTGCGGTCAGGAGTTCAAATCTCCTCCTGCCCACTAAGGGGTTAATAGAATTTACTAGGATTAATTCTAGTAAGTTCTAATAGCATCAAAAAGTTTTTGTTTTTTAACAAATCTAGTTTTAATAAAAAGTAGTGTTTTGTATGAAAGGAAAGGATCCAAAAGATAATTTTTTCAGAGCTTCAAAAGAAATTGGCGAGGGTAAAATTAAGGGTTATGATTTTGAAAATCCTTTTGATCCAAAAATTTTTTTTGATTCTTTTAAGGATACTGGTTTTCAAGCAACTAATTTGGGTAAGGCAATTGATTTAGTAAAAAAAATGAGGAAAGAAAAAGCAACTATTTACTTAGGGTTTACTTCTAATATGAGTACTTGTGGGGTAAGAGAAGCTATTACTTATTTAGCAAAAAACAAGTTAGTTGATGTTATTGTTACTACTACTGGCGGACTTGAAGAGGATGTTATTAAAGTGCATAAAGATTTTTTGCATGGAGATTATGATGCTGATGGCGCAAAGTTAAGAGGGGATGGAGTGAATAGGACAGGGAATATTTTCATTCCTTCTGAAAGGTATTGTTGGTATGAAGAGTTTATGCATAAAGTAATGGATGAGGTTTATTCTGAATTCAAAAAAACAAGTGTTATTATTACGAGTGATAGAATAATTAAGGAAATTGGGAGAAAGCTTGAATTAGAAAAAAATAAGGAAGAGAGTTTTGTTTATTGGGCAATTAAGAATAATATTGATTTGTATTGCGTGCCTCTTCATGATGGGGCTACGGGGGATCATTTGTATTTTTACAAAAAGGATCATCCTGATTTGATAGTGGATATGGTGAATGATGTTGAAAAGATGTATGATAGGTTGCTTGTTGAAGAAAAAGTTGGTGCAATAATTATTGGGGGTAGTGTTCCTAAGCACTTTATTATGAATAGTTGTATGGTTAGAGAGGGTGCTGATTATACTGTTTATATTAATACGGGTTATGAGGCTGA
>JAQVQA010000009.1:25920-28417 GCA_028701835.1 Candidatus Iainarchaeum sp. | reverse complement strand
TTTTGCCTCCTCAAAAAAGAATTTCTTACGAAGCTTCTCCTGGTGAATTGTATCGGGGGATTAGTACTAATTCAGAGGATTTTGAGGGTGACACTAAGATTGGTGTTGAAAAGGAACATGATTTTGTAATTTTTTGCAAAAAATTTGCTCGTCAGTACCCTGGTTTGGGGAGGGGGGCAGTTTATTCTGAACAACATAAGGAAGCTGTTTTGTTTTTGGGTTGGCGTTTGACTGCAGAAGAGTTCATGAGTGCAGTTAAAGGAATTTTTGTTACTGGAATAATTCCTTCTATTTTGATTCTTGTAATGATGTACTTTGCAGGATTTTATATTCCAATCGGGGACGGAATTGGAATGGGTATTTTAGAGGAGGCGTTTGGTGAAACAGCTTTTATGTTATTCATTGGTTTAGCCCTTGCATTATTTGGGGGAATTGGTTTCTTTGCTTACATTATTTACTCTTATCCAATTAGTGCAGCGGAGGATGAGAAGAATAAAGCGTTGAGTTATGTTCCTGAAATGGTTGGTTATTTAATAATGTCAATGAAATTGGTTCCTAATTTAGAGAAATCAATTGAGTTTAGTGCGAAGCATGGAAAGGGTAAGGTTGCTGATGAGTTCAAGCGTTTGATTTGGGATTTTCAAATAGGGGTTTATTCTTCTATTAGTGAGGGTCTTGATTTAATGGCTCTAAGGTGGGGTAAGTATTCAAGCGAGTTAAAAGAATCTTTAATGAAGATTAGGGCGAGTGTAATGGAGCCTAGTGAATCAAAGCGTTACCAATTACTTGACAAGACTATGAGTGAGGTTCTTGAGAGTGTTAAAGAAAAAATGGGTGATTATGCACGTTCACTTAACCAACCATCAGTAATGTTATTCTATATTGGAGTATTATTACCATTGCTTTTAGTAATAATTCTCCCCATTGGTTCTGCTTTTTCAGCAATGCCTTTTGCTACTACGCCCATTCTAGTATTCATTTATTGTTTTCTTATTCCAATGTTTGCTTTTAACTTTGCTAAGAGTGTTATTAAGAAGAGACCCGCTACTTATGAGCCCCCCATTATTAGTGATAATTTTGCTGGGCTTCCACCAAAGTGGGGGGCTAGGATTAATAATTCAGTGATTGATGTTAGATTAATTTGTATAGGAATACTCTTGTTTGGTTTCGTTGCTTCTTTTTTTCTTTCAATTGAAGGACTTCCTCCAAAGAGTTTGTTTTTAAAAGATGAGCGTGGAATAGCAATGGTTCCTTTTCAAATAATTCCTGCTGATAAACAATTTGATGAAGTTTATGCTGATAAAGGAATTAAGGGTGGGAGTGGAGTTGATTATTATGAGAAAGTGGGGCTTGATTTGTATGCTATTCAATTAAACAACGAGTTTTTTGGTGGGGGGATTAAAGAAGGGGATTATTATAAATTACTAATTAATCAAGGCGTTGCTCCTACTGTTGCTGAACAAAGAGTGTTTAAAGAAAAATTAGAATTCACTTCAAGTGCGCAAAATGACACTACTAAATACATGTTTTGGTCAGGAGCGATTTTTTCAATAGTACTCGCTTTTTGCGTGGGGTTATATTATAAGAATATTTACAAGAGGAAGGCTCAAGAGCAAATAATTCAAATGGAGGACGAGTTTAAGGAATCCATGTATATGATTGCTTCTAGAATGGGGGAGAATAAACCCGTTGAGAATGCATTAAAACAAGCGCGTGACTTTTTACCTAATTTGCTTGTTAGTAAAAGAATTTTTGCGAAAACCGTTGAGAATATTGAATTAATGGGGTTGCCTCTAGAGAACGCTGTTTTTGACCCAGTGTATGGGGCAATGAAGGGAATTCCTTCAAAGTTACTCAAAACCTCTATGCGTTTACTCGTTGACTCTGTTGATTTGGGTGTGGAAGTTGCTTCAAGAACACTAATGTCTTTATCTCTTCAAATGGAGAACATGGATAAAGTGAATAAATCCTTGCAAGAAATGGTTTCTGATGTTACTACTACAATGTCTACAATGGCTTTATTCATCGCGCCAATGGTTCTTGGAATAACTACTGCTCTTCAAAAAGTAGTTATAATGACTCTAGCATCAGTAGTAACTTCTCCCGAAGCAGATATTGAGTCAATTGGTTCCTCTGCATCTAGTTTAGGTGGAGGCTCTTTTAGCATGCAATCTCTATTCAAAGTTAATTTTGAAACTTTTCGTTCATTTGCAACTCCCCTAGAGTACATGATTATAGTAGGGATTTATGTTGCACTAATAGTAGTAATCCTAACTTACTTTACTTCAAAAATAAAAGAGGATAATGATTTAGTCTATAAATTGAATTTAGCTAAGGGGCTCCCTGTAGCAATAGCAGTTTATTTAATCACTACAATTGGAGCCAACTTAGCAATTAGTACTATAATGTTTGGTGGAGTTTGATTAAAATTGACTAAACTAAATCAAGTAAAAAATTCTGTGTTAAGAGAAGAAAGGGCTCAAGCGAAGCATTTTTT
>JAQVQA010000009.1:0-25820 GCA_028701835.1 Candidatus Iainarchaeum sp. | reverse complement strand
TTTTGTGGGCATCGCAAAACTCGAAAGTTTTGCAATGACGCTTTGCTCGTAGAGCAAAGGGCTCAAGCTGAAAGCTTTTTTTCCGCGAACGCTTTGCTCGTAGAGCAAAGGGCTCAAGCTGAAGCAGTTTTTCGTTTGATGATTGATTCTGTTGTTGGTCTTGCGATTCTTTTAGTTATTTTATCTGCTTTGAATTATTTTCAAAATCAAGTAGTTATTCAATCCAAAGCGGATTTATTTTCTTTAGTAAAGAATGCTGTTAATACTCCTACAGGAATTGTTCTAAAATCAGGCGAATTGACTTTTTCTAATGGGTTTGTAGTTGATTCTGTTGATTTTGAATCTGGAACTAATTTGAGTGAGAATTGTTTTGAGTTAAGAGCAAGGGGGGGTTTTGTTAATGCTAGTAGTGATAATAAAAAAATTAGTTTTAATCAATCTTTGAAAGTAATTGTTTATGCTAAGTGTATTAATAATCCTAGTTGTAATCCTTATATTAATCCAGATTCTTTTGGTTCTTGTTGTACTCAATGCGTAATTTCTTTCGGTTCGCCTCTTGAAAGTGATTAAGTTTTTTTGAATCAGTTTAGTTTAAATAGTAGAATGTTTTTATTTATTGAAAGGTGGTTTTTTAATGGTTAACCAAAAGGGACAGGCTTTTAGTGTTTTTGAACTCATGATTGCCGGTGTTGTTGCGTTTGCTATTTTAATGGTTTTAATGCAAGTAATTGGAGGAGTTTTGACTGGTCAGGATACTGACGCACTTGATGCTTTATCTGATGCTGTCAAATCAGCTAATCCTAGTGGGGAGCAAGCTGTTGGTAATTTTGTTTTAAAGAAGGGAGTTTCAATTGATCAATCTGATTTAGCTAATGCAACTGATTTGGATTTGGATTCATTCATTTTTGAACAAGGTGCTTTTAGTGATAATGAAATAACTGTTGGGGATGGAACTTATATAAGATATATTGGTTCTCAACAAAGATTAACTCTTGCAGCAACTGTGATTTGTAAGCCCACTCCTGAACAAATGGAAGCAGCTATTGATCGATTGAGTGATGATTCTTCTACAAGTGACTTTACTTTGGGTAATTATAGTGACTGTCCCGAGGGGCTTGTTTGTTGTGTAATAATTCCTAAGAAGAGAACAAACTAATTTTTTTTAGAAAAGAAGTATTAAATACTTCTTTTCTCTCTTATTCTTTTAGTGATTTTTAATGGTTAGAAATTATTTTAAGGATTCCTTGTTTTTTGAAGAGAGTGGGGCGGGGGATTTTGGTTCTGTTTACATGATTTTGGTTTTTGCGATAGCTGCATTGTTACTTGTAGTAGTAGTTAAACCAATTTTTAGTTCTAGTCAAAAATCAATTGCTAAAACAAATAGTGGAAATTAATTATTTTTAGAATAAATTTATTTAATTAGTTTAGTTTTAGTTAGGTGATTAATTCGGTTTTAGTTTAATTGTTTTTAATTTTAAAAGAATGAGTTTTGTTTAGGGTGTTTGATTGAAAAGCATTTTTTTTAGTGAGTATGGTCAAGCTTCTGCTCCTTTTGAGTTAATGGTTGCAGTTATTATAATGAGTTTTGTAATGGTTGTAGGTTACATGGTTTTGGATACAGTAAACACTCAAGTTTGTTTGAATAGTGTTGATAGGGAAATGACTGAATTTAAGTTAGCTCTTGAGGATAGTGTTGCAAGAATGAGTTCGACTCCACTAGTTTTTAGGCCTGAAGGGACTTGTTTTTCTTCAACAAAATCTACTTTGAAAATTTATAATGAAGAGACTCCTTCGGTTTGTTCTGCGGTTTGTGGTTTTGCGGCAAATAGTTGTTATATAATGGTTTTCTCTTCTAAGACGCCAGGGATTTCTACTAAGCGTAAGTGTTTGAATTTGCCTGCATTTACTAGTTTTCAAGAGGAACCAACTTGTGCTGATAGTGTTCTTCAGGGGCAGGGTTATTCAACTATTGATCCTACTATAGAGGGAAAATTTTTGCCGGGGAGTTATATTATTAGAAATATTTCTCCAGCAGGACATCCTTTTCCAATGATTTGTGTTTGGTATAAAACAGTTTAAATTTGGTTTTGGTTTAGTAATTGATTTAATTGAAGGTTAGTAAATATCGTTTTGTTTATGAGATTAGTTTTTTTGAAGGTGTTTTGTTGTGCTTGGATTTATAATGAGTAAGATGCAAATGCTTTTTTTTGCAGTGGGTATTGGGGTAGTAGCTTTTTTGTTTTTGAATTTTGTTACAAGCATTGGTTTGCAAAAGAATGCTGATGCTTTAATTGTTTCTAATTTAAAGATTATTTCTGATCAAACTAACTCGGATTTGTTGTGTTCTTTTAAACAAACTTCTATTCCTGATAAGTTAGTTCATGGGGTTGGGAGTGCTCCTTTTTTTTATGATTTGGAGTTTGTTACTCAAGAGGTTCTAACAGGAGATTCTTTTAATCCTCCCGTGAATACTTTAATTCTTCGTTTGATTGAACATAAAGCAAGTAAAGATTCTTCAAAAATTAATGTTGTTTCTGCTAGGTCCATAACTTCAGAGGCAGAGTTTATTCTAATTGACCCTTCTTTTCTAGCTGATTTGACTCCTTTAAATGAATCAACTTATAAAGTGCCTACTATTTCGCTTTATCCTCGTGCAGCTTCTACTCAAGGAACTGCTGCTGCGCCTAATGGTTTTGTTGTTCTAAAAGAGGTTGTTAATGGGCGAAAATTTGTTTATATTATTCCTTGTGCTAGTGAGAAAGAACCTAATAATTGTTTGATGAATGTTTTTAGAGTTGGTTGTTATAAATTAAAACAAAAACCTGATAAAACTAGTGATACGCTAATTGACTCTTGTTTTAATATAATTTTGCCTTCTACTGATAGTAGTTTGAAGACAAAGAATTACACTTGGAAGGATTGTGTTACAATGTTTCCTGCTATAGCAAGTTAAAGTTAGTTTAGTTTGTTTATTATAATAAATAAGGTAGTTTATTTTATTAATTACTAATAACTTTTTTTAGTATTGAATTATTTTTATTTTTTGTTAGTGTTAAATTATTTTTGATTATTAATAATCATTTTTTGGCTAGTAATTATTTTGAATATTTTTGTTATCTTTGAAATTTGATTAAAATATTTTGTTGTAGTATAATTGTTTTTTAGATTGTTCTTTCCAATAGTTTTATTAATTACAAAAAGTATTCAATAATTGTTTGAAGTGATTTTTTTTGTTATCAAGAAAAGGATTTATTGGGCCTATTGGGGATGATTTGCCTTCATTAATCCCAATTGTAACGGGGTTAGTGATTTTTTTTAGTGTTTTTGTTTTAACCCTTAATACTTATAATGAGAAGAATGTTTTTCTTGAACGTCAAATGGATATGACTACTGTTGCAAGAGACATTAAGGGGGATTCATTAATTTTGAATTGGAGTCAGTTTAATCATAGGTGTAATGAAATGAAGTTGAGGCGTTATCCTTATAGTTTTATGATTGCGATTTATAATAATGAAGTTGATGTAACAAAGGTCATTGATGAATTTAAGGGACTTAATTTAGATGATTATGATTCTATTATATCAAGTGAAAATGAATTTAGTTTTTTGGGTCAAAAAACTGATGAGGGTAACAAGAATTTTTTTTGTAGTTATTTGAGGGTTGGGGGGAGAGAATTTTCTGAAAATAAGCGTCAGTATACTGTGAGATTTTATCCTATTGCTGTTCAACAACCTATTGGAGTGAATACTAGTAATGTTAATGCGACTCAGTTTTTGATTGTTCCTGCAGTAATGGCTATGGTGGTGTGGGAATGAATGCATTTTTTAGGGAGCATAAGGCCCAAGCTGCTTTAGTTGATTCGCTTTTTTTTATAGCAATTATTTCTGCTCTTGGAACGGGTTTATTCTATTTTGCTATTAATTATGGTTTGAGTTCGGAGGAGTTATTAAATTCTTTTTATTCAAGTGACTTTACTACTGATGCTTTGAAAGTAATTACTTATGTTAATATTACTAGGGATGGGGAGATAGTTAAAGCTAATAGAGTTGTTAATTCGACTGATGAATTTGATTATTTGTTTGCAATGATTAAAGAGGATTATGCTGAGAATAGTAAAAAGGAGGTTAAAATTACTTTACCTACTCAAAAAAATATTGCGAAAACTCTTTATGAGGTTTTGAAACCATTTGATAGTTCGTTTGACTATGCTTTTTTTATTTCAAAAGAAGGGGGTGTTCAAGGAGAGCAAAATTTTCTTGTAATGATTTTAGCTTTACACAAGTATCAATCAGAAGAAAGTGATCCTTTGAAAATGGTTACTAGAGAGTATTATTCTTGTCGACCTAAGTTCTCTAATGTGATTGAGAAGTATATTTATCCTAGTGTAGGTTCTTTAGACTCTTCTTTTGGAAGAATTTCTTTGTGTGAGAATTCAGGGACTTGTTCAAGTTTTTTAATTGGTATAAATATTTGGGTTTCAAAGTCAGTTGAAATTTTTAATAAAATAAATGAGGGTGATGATACAGAATTTGTTTGTACTAAATTAGAAGGGATTGTTAAAGAGGTTAATTAACTAAAACTATTTTTTTTAAATTTTTATTTTTACTCCGCATTTTGGGCAAAATTTTTCGTTTCCAATGGTTTTTGTGCAGTTTAAACAAAAAGCCGTCCCACATTTTGGGCAATAAATTATTTTTTCAGTTGGTTTTTTACAATTAGGGCAAGTTGATTCATCTTCTAAACTAAGCTCTTTAATTGAATCAAGTTCAGTAGTTTCTTTTGAATCAAACCCTTCTTCTCCATCTAAATCGCTTATCCCTAAATCAAAATCATCTTTTTCTGTGTTACTACTTTTTTTGGCATCTTCTTTGAATAAATCCTTTACACTATTATTATTAGTAAGTGAATCTTCTTCTATTGGGTTAATACTCTCAAGTTCTTCTCCGGGTATTGAGTCTATTGTTTCTTTTGAAGTGTTAGAGTTTCTCCCTCTTTTAAAATGAGTTCTTTGATTTTGTGTTTCAGTTGGATTATCTTTTAATTGTTTGAATAGATTCTCTGCTATTTGTTCTTCTTCTTTTTGACTAGGCATTCTGTTGTTTTGGACTTTGAATTTAGCAATTTCTTCAAGAGCGAGTTTTTCGACTAAATTTTTTTCCCTAATTTTTTGAATTTCTTCCCTGTTTTTTTTATCCATTTCAAAATCAACATCTTCGTAGTCCATTGTAGGTATTTTGTTTGAAGTCCCCAAATTTTGTTGATTTAAGTAATTCTCTTCTTCATTCTTATTAGAGTGTCTTTGGGGTTGGTTTGGTTCATTATAAGAGTAACCTTCATTATAATTTGTTTGGTTTGAATTGTTTTGTTTTCTGTAAAACCTTGCTAATCTTCTAGGCATTTCTTCTTCACTCATATCAAAAACCTTTTATTGTCCAATCAATTTGTACCAATATTCATCTTTTGATTTGCATTAACATCATTTTTCTTGATTTTTTATTATTCTATTTTATTTTTAATCATCTTCGATTAGTTGCATTAATTCTTCATCTTCTTCAATTTCGTCTTCTTCTTTTTTCTTTTTAGTTTCTTTTAAATCCCCTTTAACTTCTTGAGCATATTCTCTTAATTTTGACATTATTGATTCTTTTTGAACTCCTAAGGGAGAATTATTCTTGTAGTTAATATCTTTGTTTTCTTCTTTAAATACTTGTTCTTTTTTGTTTCTTGACTTAACCATTAGTCCTTGGTTGAATTTAATTTCTTTTGATTTTTCTTTTTGATTATCTTCTTTGATTAACTTTGAGTAATCTTCTTTGGTTTGGGTGTAATTTGAGTTAATTGGTTTTAGAATCTCTTTTTCTATTAAAGGGTCTTCTTCATTAAGGATAGTTCTTTTTAAAAATAGGATTAATATTAGAGCGAGTAAAATTATAAGTGAAAATAAAGCATAATATATTTCGTTTAGTGTGAATGAATCTATTATAAAAAAAGGGAGTCCAAATAGTATTATTCCTCCAATGTATCCAATTGCTATTTTTTCAAATAAGTTTCTTTTTTGAATTAAAGGGAAACCTATTCTAATAAGCCCGTATCCTAGGGAATAGCTTCCAAGGATTAAAAAAGAGTAAATCAAGATATAGTAAGGAGTCATACTTCACCAGTTTTTAATAATTACTACTCTTTTTAAGTATTTATAATTGTGTTTTTTATTATTTTTTGTTGGATTAATTTTTTTCTTTCTAATTTTTTTTTTAGCAATTCTTTTATACTAATTAATTCATTATTATTGTATGGATTTGTCAATTATTATCGGTACTTTAATTGATTTGCTTAAATTATTAGTAGTTTTTTCAATAATTGGTTTTGTTTTATACAAAATATTTTCTCCTTTAAGGGAAAAAATTGCTGAAAAGTATTCTCTTTCTTGGTCAAAATCTTGTATTTTATTAAATTTCTCTGTTTTTTTTGTTTTAATTTTACTTGTTTTTATAATGTTTATGATTTTAGGGTACTTGGATGCTCCATTGAGGGACCCTGAAACTGAATATACTTTCTTTGAGAATGTAATGTTAGTGTTAATTGCTGTTCCTCGAATATTAATTTCTTCAATAATTCTTTCTTTATTAGCTTTTTTCTTTGAACTTGTGGCAAGTTTTTTTATGGGTGAGGTTAAGCGTAACAAAAAAAGGGATTGGGTTAGTGAGGTTAAGGGAATAATGGTTTCTATATTTTTGTTTTTGATTCTTTTTTTGTTTGTATTTAATTGGGTTCCTTTAGGGTTATTTATTTACATATTTTATGGTTCAATTAAGGCTCTTCCTTTAATGGTTTTAGTGTAATGAAAGGTTTTATATAATTAAAAATAGTTATTTATTTAGAATGAGATTAATTAATTTTTGGGGTTAATTAGTTTTTTTGGGTTAATTAATCTTTAAAGTTGATTAGTTTTTTTGGTTTAATTGTTGAAGTTGATTTGATGAATTTAACAGAATTATTTTTAAAGAGTTTTTTTGCTTGCTTTGTTTTTTTCATAATTTTTTTTTCACAACCCGCTTTTGTTTTTGCGGCGAATAATGTTTATTTTGCAGATTCCACTCCTCTTGAACTTGGAGTAAATTCGACAACAAATTCTATTAATGGAGCTAATTCAATCGATTTGGGTAATTCAATTAATCAAGATTCTTCTTTAACAAATAGTAATTTATCAAATAATAGTCTTAATCAAGTTGCTCCTGGTTCTTGTGTTGTTTCTACCCTTTCTCCTATTGAAGCTAAGGATATTCTTAATTTAACTCACGAGGGTTTTAGTGGAGAAAAATTGAGTGATGGGTTAGCGGATTCTAATGGAGACGATGCTGTTAGACAAAGAGAGGTTAAGGATATTGGTAAAACAGAGCTTGTGGGAAAGGATAATTATGATAATAATACAGCTGTTAAAGTTGAGGCTCCCAGTAATGCAGTTGGGGCTAATAGATTTGCTTTTTTGAATGGGTTAAGCATTTCTGGTCCTTTTGGAGTAGGTTTTATTCTTGAGGATACACTTAGAGTAGGTAAATGTGATTACCCTGCTAATCAACAATATTTGTGCCAAATTTATGGTGAAGAGAATCTATCAACTAGGACTAGTGGAGTGGGTTTTAAAGAAGATTTAGTTAATTCTTTTGAAGCAATTGGGGATAGTGGAAAGAATTTAGCTCAAATGGCTTTAGGGGATGAAGAAGCTGCTAAAATGAAAGAGAATTATTTGGATTTGGATTCTAATGATTTCTCTACGGGTTCTTTTGGAAAAGGGGAAAAGATTGATAATGTTCTTGAGGTTAGTAAGTTTGAGGCAAAGAATTCTACTACTTGTAATAACTCTGCTTGTACTATAAGCACTTACTCTGCTTTTGCAAAGTACTTTAATGCGTGGCTCACAACTGACATGGTTGTTTTTAATATTGGTCCTACTCTCCTTCATGGTTCTTACAAGTTTTTTACTAAACTTTCAAAGAATGTTGATTCTACTAAATTTGCTTTTGCCCAAAACATTAGACAAAAGTACCTTGATTTAACTTCTCCAATGAGTTTGTTTGGAAAAAAGAGGGCAGAGCTTTTTAAGAATATTATGAAGGAAGAGGGTATGTATGATTTGCTTGAAGGCCCTTTGTTAATTAATCCTGCAGCTTGGAGTTCTGGAGCAAAGGGAGAGATTGATAAGTTATTAAAAGCGGATAGTCCTATTTGGAAACTCACTCCTGAGAAGAGAAAAAAGTTTATGCAAGCAGTTGATTTGTTGAGAGCTTATTCAAAGGATAGTGCTGCTAGTATTGCTTCTTCTCAAACAGTTAGGGATGCTGCACAAAAAGCTGCTGATGCGATTACGGATCCTACTCTAAAAGCACTTGCTAAGGAAACTGCTGAAATTGATTATGCTAGAAAAATTGCGGGTATAATGGATGATTGGGATGAGATTTTAGCACTTGATTTTGAAGCTTGGCTTAAAGGGAATGAGGATATATTTTCTTTTGGCGGACTTGCAATTAAACAAAACGGTTTTCCTAATGATCAAGGTTTTATTGATGTTGCTACTTCTCAATCTTTTAATTTAAAAAAAATGGTTCAAACTTTTAGAGATAAGGGGGATTTTTCTCAATGGGCTAGTGAAACATCTGCAGGAACTTATAAAGTAGCTGCTGATGGGGTTAGTTTACAATTGTATAGAGTTAAACCAACTAAAATAGTTGCAGAGAACGTTGGTCTTGGGGATTTAAGACTTCATTTATCAAAAATGGGTAGTGGGGCTTATTCATTAAAATTACCTGATGGGAGATACATTCCTTTGAATGATAGCTCAATTAAGTACATTGAATCAAATCCTCTTTTGGGAGGTAATGTTAATATTTTTGAATCAGAGTATGCAGAGGATATTGCTTTGACTCCAATGGATTTTGCAAACAGGTTAACTCACACAAGAACAACTAAGAGGCCAGGGACTGCAGTAAGAAATTTTGATGATTTGCACAATGGTTTGATTCAAAATGATTTTGCTCCAAGGAATTATTCTAGTTTGCTTGATATGCAATTCGCTGAAGAGAGTAAAGTTATTCAAAAATATTTTAAGGATCCTGTTACTGCCGCTAAGTTAACTGTGTTACCTATTTTGTATTGGGGTTCTAAGAAGGGTTTTGGTAATGAGGATTACTCTGCTTTTTTGCTTCCCGAGACTTGGACAACTATGAAGGTTACTCAAGGAGTTGATGAAATTTATAAGGATTCTTTTATTGATTTTTTTGTTAATGAGGGTAGTGACCAAGGAGACATGTTCAAAAGAGTATTTACTTCAGGAGTCTTTTTTTGGAATAAAATAATTGAAATGGGTATGGAGACTAATGATTTTGTTAAAGAGAATGTTTCAAAGTACTCTGGTGGTTGGTTTGAGGGTTCAGCAACTAGGGATGTTGTGGGTGATGTTGCTTTTTATTCGCATAATGAGAATTGTTCTAATTGTAGTGGTAAATTTAGTTACTCTGATGGTTTCTTGTCAATGAGTATGTACTCTGGATTAAAATTAGATGCTTTTTTAGTTGAAGCTTCTTCTGCTGAAGTTAAATCAAAGAGTGGTTCTTTACTTGTATCTTATGCGCATCACGCTGATATTAGTGGTAAATCTGGTGGGGATGAGGGTGAGCCAACTAATTTAGCAACTGCTAGAATGGATGGATTAACTTGTGACCAAAAATTGAGGCAATTTGGTTTAGGTTGGGCGGGTCCTGCTAGTGGTGGAATAATGGAAGGAGTGCAGAACCTAGCTTACTTTGCTGGATTTGGTCCGGGGCTTGCAGCTTCTTTAGTTCAACAAATGACTATTGGTAGAGAGTTACAAGATTGTATTGATGATGTTGAAGGGTATTATATTCACTTTTATTCTCCTCCAACAAAAGAAGCAGAGAAATCAAAGTCAAAAGAAATTATTTCTAATGAGAAAGTATCCGAAACCCTAGCTGATTTGTCAGGAAAATTAGAGTCAGTTGTTAATGAGAAAACAAATTCTGATAATAGTGATAGTGCTTCAAAGAATCCTGTTGAAAAATCACTTGACTCGCTAAAAACTCAATTCGAAGAATTTTCTGAAAAGTCAAAACAATCAAGTATTTTGCAAGCTCACTTAGAGTTACTTGCGCCTGTTAGAGGAACGATAGTTGGGAAGGAAGTTTTTTATGTTTGGTTTAAAGATAGTTTAATGCCCAATTCGTACAATACTAACGGAAAAATGGTTACTAGTGATGGGAATAATTCTGTAGAAGTTAATTATGAGACTGGGGAATTAAAGATTAATGGGAGAGTTGTTTTAGATAGTGATAAAGCGGATCACACTAGATTAATATCAACTGATAATAGACTCCCTGCACAAGTAGTTCCAATGACTCTAAACAAAGCCTCTGCTCCAAACAATTCTTCAATAGTAATTGAATTGAATAGTTATGGAGAGTTGAGGGTAGTTGAGAGTTCTGTTCTTTCTTGTATCCAAAAAGCAATTTTTGATCAATCAGGAATTAATTATTCAGGAAACGAATTAACTCAAGTGTTTGGTAAAGTAAAGCAGTTTAGTACAAGCAAGTATGGTAATGTAATTGCAAGGGATGGGAAAATTACTCTTGAAGGAACTGCTGCACGATTAATGGGTGGAAGTGGAGCAAAAGTAGTTGTGAATGGGTATTGGGATTCTAATTTAATAGCTGATGTTAATAACTCTGCATATTTAGGGGAGTTTAGTGGAGTAACTTTTGAATATGGTTCAATAGTACTAAAACCAGAAACCAATGAATTAATTATTTGGTTAAGGCAACACGCTGATGCTGTTTTGAATAATAGTGATGTTAAAGGATTAATGGCAAAGACTAGTTCAGTGAGTGACCCTCTAACAGAGTGTCCTGTTCCTGCAATTGATCTTGAAGCAATTCCTTTCCCTAATGACGAACTTGGCGCAAAAAAAGTAAGTGCTTTTAATACTTCAATGGATCATTTAGGTCCATTCACTCAATTCACTACAGATAAAAAGATTTACGAGTTTTACTCAAAGAGGGATGAGAGTGGAGAATGCAAAGATTATTTTAGAGTAAGGGATAAAGAAACGGGAAACATTTTGGTTGATGAAGAAGTTGTTGGAGCAATAAAGCAAGACGCTGATGGAACAATTAGATTCACTACTGCTGATGGAAAAGAACAAACCCTAAAGTTTGATGCAGAGAACGGAGTTCCTAAAGTTGCTTTTAATGGTGGTGCTCCAGAAACAATTCTTTCAGCACAAGGTCCAAAAGGTTCTTTTTGGTACGATCCAAATACTGGTCAATGGTATCCTGAAAACGGGTTACAAATTCCTCTAAATCAAGCGTTTAAAGATAATGGTACTTGGCTTGGAACTGATGCTAATGGTAACATTACTGGTCTTCCTGAAAACAAAATGACTTTCAATATTGGGCAACAAAGTGCTTCACCACTTGCGTTACCATCAACTCCACAAACCCTATTTGAAGCAATTCTTTTTATTACATTGTTCTTATTAATAAGCTTTGGATTAACTCATTCAAATTCATTAAATAAAAGAACAAAAAAGAAGAAATTCTAAAAGATTTAATTTTTTAAGGAATTTGATAAACTTTATTCCCTTGCACTTTTTTTAGAGTTAATATTTGGTTTATATTATGTTCACACTTTGTTTAATTATGAATGATTGGATAAAGTTAGAATCAAATAAATTAAATGAAGGTAGTGAAGATTCTTTTAGATTCGTGTCATCTAAAGAAAAAGTACTCGAAGTAATGGATAGTTTAATCCACAAAAAAGGCGTTTTTTCTATAAAAAAAATTCCTCAAAATACAATCTTTTACATTATTCCTGTTAATGACTTAAAATCTTTTCCAAGTAAAGGTCTTTTTAGACTCTCTAAAGGAGTTTTTGTGAACGACCCACTTGTATTAAATTTTGTTAACCACTCTTGTGAACCTAATTCAAAGCTACTAATAACTCAAGAAGGAGTTTTTTTAGAATCCATGCGAATGATAGATGTTGGGGAAGAAATAACTCTTGACTATACTTTAACTGAAGAAATGGGTGAATTAATTGAGTGTAATTGCAAATCAGTTAAATGCAAACGCTTTTTTTACACTACTAATTGATTAAACCCAAAAATTAAACATACATCGGCGTTGAGTCTTGTTTTCCTACTTTATTTTCTTCAATGGTTTTAATATTCTCCATTAAAGCCTTTTCAAGAACCTTGGCTTCTTGGAGAAGAGGGATTACATCAACTTTTATTCCAGTTAAAACACAAATAGTTTTAACTACTTCTGCAGCTGCTAAATAATCAGCATTGTTTTTAGCATTTCCTAAAAGACAAATAGCATCCAAATTACTATCTTTTAAATAAAGCATTAAAAGAGCAGTTACTCCTGAAGTTAATCCAGTTTTAATCATCTCTATTTTATTTTTTGTTATTATTCTTTTAGAATTCTCATTACTTGCAAATGCGTAAACTATTTTGCCTTCTGGTATTCTTGCTCCTGAAGTAGAAATAACTTTAGTTATGCCTTTTTTCTTAATCCAATTAACTAATTCCTCCGCCATTTGATTTGCTATTATATTATCAATTAATTGTTCTGCAATTGCAATCACTATTTTGTTTTTTTTACTAGCGTATAACCTTACTGGGTGAATAGGTATTCCTTCTTGAATCCTAATCATGGGTAAAAATAATTTAGAATCAATGTGCCCGATTTCTTCAAACTTTAATTTATCAATAATGTATTTTGCACCAATAGTTCCTGCAAGCCCAAGGTCAGGAAACCCTTCAATAAAAGTAAATCCCTTCAAAGGATAATTTTTGGATTCAATTATTGAAATAATTTTTTCTTTACTATCTTTATCAATCATAAAGTTCACTTTTATTTTTTAACCATCTTTTTTTAGGTATTGTAGTTTTAAGGGGTTAATAAATGTTTGTGATGATATAACTAAATTTTCTTAAAAATTGGTTAACTAAATTATAACGCTTTTGTTATTATAAAAATAATTATGGAAATTGGGGTTAAAATGCTTGCATAAATCCAAAATCTTTTTTTATTCCCTTCTTGAATTGCTAAAAAGAAAGAACTTAACAAAGAATATTCTATTATATACAAATTAGTTCCTATTGTTGCTGTGTTAAATAATTCTTTTCTTAAATCTGAACTTAAACCTATTCCTATTTCTCCAATTGAGTTGAAATTTAATCCCGTTACAAGTCCTGAAATTGAACCAAGAATTGAAGGAACTATTATTCCTGCAGAGAGTAACAAGGTGTATTTTGTTACAAGCATTACAGCTTGTCTTTCTTTAATAATAGCTTTAGCTTTAAGTAAATCTTCTGCAGTTTCTTTTAAAGTCGTTGACATTTTTGCACCACTTAAATACCCTTGCAAAAACAAATCAATTACTCTTGAATAAACTTTGCTATTATTTATTGATTTAATTCTATTCAAAGCTTCTTCTATGCTTGAACCATTTTTTATTTCAACACTAGCTTGTTTAAAATCATCGCTAATAAAAAAAAATTCACTCTCCCCTATTTTTTTTATTATTTGTTCAGTTGATGATTCGTCACAAAAAACACTAGCTTCAAGCAAAACATCACTAAGTAACTCTTCTTTTTTTCTTTTAATAGATTCAAACAAAACATCGACTATTATGTATAAGATTAAAAATGGGGTGAAAAAGGAAAATAAGCTTGTTAGTATTATTAGTTGTAAGTTTTTATTAAATAAATAGAAACTAATTATAATTGAAGTTAGTAAAAAAATTGTTCCTATTAGGGAACAAATTATCAAAAAACTCTTTAAATTAAATGCATATTTGTTTTTTATTACTTTTAATTTATTTTCAAATAGTATCAATTGTTTTTCTTCAATAAAACTCTTTATTGTTTTTTCAATTAATATTATAATATCCATAATTTTTCCTTTTTTAGTTATTTTCTAAAATCTTTGTTACCCTCTTAAAAATAAAGGTGTTTTTGAGTTTATTGCAATTAAGACTCCTCCATCAATTAAAGGGAACAAAACTACGCTGATTAAGAAGATTTGTTGTGGGGTAAAGGATAATTTCATAAAATATGAACCAATTAAAACAAAACTTAAAAACATTGCTGGAACTATTGCTGAAACTGCAATAAATACTAGTGCGTAAACAACCATTTTTCCAGAAAATTCTTTACTCTCAATTCTTTGTTTTAAAAGCAACTCACTAGTTAATTTCTTTAAACCCAAAACATCTTTCTTTCCTGTACTACTAATATTACTTAAATTACTTAATGCTCTTTTTAGGTTCTCTGAACAAACCCTTTTATTCATTTCATTTAATGCAATAGAAAAACTAATTCCTTTATTCATATCCTTTAAAACTAATTCAAATTCTTTTGAGATTTCACTTTTTTCATCTGATTTAATTGTTGAATTAATAGCGTTAGGTAGTGTCTTTCCTAGTTTCACTTCACAAGCAAGTCTAGTTAAAAATAAAGGTAACTCATTTTCAATAACCTTAGCTCTTTTTTTTCTTTTCAAAATAGGGGATTGAATTAGCATTACAAATAATAATAAAGAAAATATAATTGATATTCCTCCTCCAAAGATAATATTTTTTAAAATAACGCTTATTATTAGCCAAATGAATAACCCTATTACAATACTTAATTTTAATGATTCGAATTTGTGTTTCTCAAAATCTTTTTCCTTAAAATTTGATTTATTTCTTAAGTATTTTTCAATTAATGAATTATCTTTTACTTTATTTTTTTCATCCATAAAAATCAAACCAATTAAACTTTGTTATGTATATTGCCCTTTTTGGTTATCTCATTAATTTTAGTGAAAATTAATTTTTTTTGATTTATTAATTTTTAAAAAAATAATTTATGTTTAAGTTATCCTTCTCTTTCTGCAATATTAAAGAATTCCCAAAAAGTTATGTCTTTTTGTAGATTAGATAATATTTTTTCTTTTTCTTTAATCAATTTTTTTATTTCTTTATTATTTTTTGAAAAAGTTTTAGAGATTTTATCCATTAATTGAGTTGATTCATTTTTCTTTTCAAGATTTTTTTTTTCAAAAGAATATTTAAATAATTCTCTCAATTGTAATATGCCCTCATCTTTGACAGTTTCGCAAATCTCAGTAACTCTTCTCTCTTCTCGCCTATTATTCTTTTCAATTAAATTAATCCTTTTTTGTACTATAATTAAATCAATTGACGCAAGAACCCTTTCTTCTATTCCAAATGATTTTAATCTCTGTATTGCTTCAAGTGCACTCTCTGCGTGAAAAGTAGCATAAGATCCCCTTGCTTGTCCAGCAAGCATAGTATTAACAAAAGCATTTGCTTCTTCTTTGTTTCTAATCTCTCCAACTATTACTCTGTCTGGTCTCATTCTGAAAGTATTATCAATTAGGGTTCCAAGATTTACATTAACCTGTTCCGCAGTATTTAGTTTAATAGTGTGGGTTTGGGGGAGAGTGAGTTCGGGAGTCTCTTCAGCAACAATAACCCTCTCGTCTTTTGGTAAAAAACAAAACAATGCATTTAGAGTAGTGGTTTTCCCTGAACCTGTATTTCCACAAATCAATATTGAACAACTTGTTTGCATTGCAAGCCACAAAAAAGCAGTTGCAGAAGTATTTATTGTTCCATAATCAATTATGTTTAATGGGGTTAGGGGGTTCTCTTTAAATTTTCTAATAGTAGCATTAATTCCAGAGAAAGCAATTGGGTTCATGCTTGCATTAAGTCTCGAACCATTTTTCAAAACCGCATTAATTAAGGGGGTGTGATAACTTAATTGTCTACCTAGTGGGGAAGCCATTTTGTTTATTAAAGTCTTAATTTTTTCTTCATTTTCAAACTGAATATTTGTAGTAAGCCAACCAAAAATTCTGTGATAAACCATTAAAGGTTTTTTTTGTCCATTAATAACAATTTCCTCAAAATCAGTTTCACATAAGAGTGGAGTTAATACACTTTCATTAATACACTCCCATTCAAGTAAATTAAGTATCTTCTCTCGCTGTTCTTTATTAAGTAAAACCAAATTTTCTAAACAGTATTCTTTTAGAAAGAAATATATGTCTCCCCTTTTTTTTAATTCTTTTTGAGTTGTTTTAATCTCTTCAAGTAATTTTATGTAGAATCCTTTTTCTTTTTCACTTAAATCAGGTATGTTAGTTAATAAGTATCTTTGTCCTTTGTAATCAACTATCTTTCCACAACTACACTCACTTAACTCTTTTGAGTAATCTAATTGAACTATTTGAAAATCCATTTTTTGTTGCATAGTTCTATTTTTTTTTAGTTATTTAAAAACATTAACTCTTTTTCGTCATTTGTCTAATGGGAGAGGGTTTTGGTCGTTTAAACAAATAGTATTTTATATTAGATAGGTACAATATTTATCGGGTTATCACCCCGATTTCTATAGGTAAAGGCAAGAAAAAGGCAAGATAGGGGGGAGAGGAAAGCACCTAATTAATTGCTTTCTTTCCCTTCAAAAAAATTTTTTTTTCTAACTCCAATCAACTTTTTGTCCTAATTTTATTCCTCTTGCTTTTCCTTTAGGCATTTCAATAACATACTTTGAAGCTTTTTTTGGAGTATAATTAGGGGTAAATGGGTTAAGTGTAGTTTTATCTACTACTACTTTATTTTTATTTAAGAATAATACATCAATTGGAAAGAATACAAAAATCATGTGCAGTGAAGAACGAACCTTGCTTTCAACGGGAAATTCGAATACTAAAGCATAATCAAATTTTTTTTTATCTTCAAACATTAGTCCTTTTGTTCTCTCAAGAGTAGTCCTTGCGAAAAGTACTTTTTTTATAATAGTTTTATTTTCAACTTTAAGCATTTTTTTCACCAATAACTTTTATTTAATTATTTCAAGAGGAGGTACTTTTATTTCTTCTAACAATTTTTGGGTGTGCGAGGGAGAAGATTTATTTAAAGCATTTCTTTTCTTTTCAAGCTCACTAGTAATCCTATCAATATCCATCATTTTTTGTTTTAACTCACTCAAAATTTTTGTAATCTCTTCTTTAGTATTAGCTTCAATCTCTTTTTTTGGCTCGCCAGAAACAGCAGGCATTATACCTTCCTTAACCTTGTCCAATAACTTATTCTCTTCCTCAACCATACTTTATAGTATTAGATTTTCTAGTTATTAAACCTTTTTAATAACAATTTAGTTTTCCCTTTTTTTTATTTAAAAACTTCTCCAGTCTCATTTGACCAAAATATCAAATCAAGTTCATCAAAAGGTATTTTATTTAGTTTGCAAAACACCCTCATTTTTTCTTCAATTTCTAAATAATTTTTTTTGCTCAAAGTTTTTGGAACTTCATTTATTACTCCGCACTTAACCAAGTTCTTCAAAATGTGTCTATCAAGAATTGCAATCTCACTTCCGAATCCAATGTTTCTAAGAAAGTGACTCGCTTCTTTTAGTCCATACCCATTAACTTCTCTTAGCAAGAATTCCCTTGTTTTAACTGGATTATTTGGTAATCCATTTTCAATTAAAATTTTTTTTAATTTGTTTTTAGGAAATTTTTGTTGTACTTCTTCGAGTCTCTTTGCTTTTGTTCTAAAAAACCTCACGTTCTTGCAATAAGATTCTTTCTCTTTAGCAGTTCCTCTTTCTAATAAGTTATGCTCTTTTAATTGTTTAATTACTTTATCCGCTTGTCTTGCAGAGCTTTGAGGAGTGAGAATGCAAAAACACATTTCTTCAAAAATACGTTCTTCGCTCTCCCAAACGCGCGCGTAACCCTCAAGCGCTTTTGTAATATTTAGTTTAATTAGTGGTTTTGGAGTACAGATTTTGGGTTTACTCAAGTTTTCCCCTTCCTTTAACCCATTATTAATTCGCTAGTGTTTTGAGTATCTTCTATTATTCCTTCAAGCAACTTAACGTGACCTCTTTCAAACTCTGCTAAATCTCCAAAAAATTTCTTAACTCCGTTCTTTGTTTTTTTTGCAGCTTCTTCATAAAATTCAACTGCTTTCTTTTCTCTCCAAAGAGCATAAAGAACTGCAGTTAATTCACTTTGTCCACTTGGAATAGCATGAATGTTTGGGGGTGAAGTTGAATTAAAGTTAATTTCTTTGGTTAATGATTCGTTTTCACTCTCTTCAATTTCTCTTTTTAACTCGAGTACTTTTTCAAGATGCATTTCTTCTTCTTTAACTAAAAATTCAAAGAAAGCACATAATTCAGATCCCCTTGTTTTTTCAACTTCTGCTTCGTAAAAACCCTTACTTGCTTCTTCAACATGAAGAGCAATGTTTAAAGCATTAATAATTGATTCTTTAGAATCAGCGTCAAGTTTTTGAATAACTTCTAACACTTCCCTAGCTTTAACAAAATCCATTCTAATCAACTCCTAAAATTAATTCTTGCCCATTAAGTTAATTTATTTATTAAATCGTTAAAAACCTATTTGAAGCAATTTTTTTGGTACAATCATCGAATGAGTTGTTTTAATAACCTTTTTTAATGAAACGAATCATTCATTAGTAAGGTTTTGTACAACAACTCTAAAGGTTTTTTTATGCTTGAATCAATTGCTTTTATTCCTGATGGTAATAGAAGGTATGCTAAAAGAGAGGGTATTTCTCTTGAAGAGAGTTACAAGAAAGGAGTTAATAATTTTTGGAGTGTACTCGAATGGTTAAGTAATTACCCTTCAATTAAGAGTTGTACTTTTTATGCTTTTTCACTAAAGAATTTCGAGCGATCAAAAAACGAGTTAAGTATTTTGATGCGTATTTTTGAAGATGAATTAATTAAAGCTGTTAACACTGAATTTGATTCAAATAAAAAAGTTAGTGTCAAATTCATTGGAAGAGTTGAATTATTTTCTTCAAAACTAAGAGAAGAAATGAAATTGCTTGAAGAAAAAACTTCTGTTTATTCTGATAGAGTAGTGTACTTGGCTTTGGGTTATGATGGACAAAGCGAGATAATTGATGCTTCTAAGAAATTTGCAAGGGACGTTTTAGAGGGAGTTATTAGTATTGATTCTCTAACCCCTCAAAGTTTTTCTAAATACCTTTACTCTGACGCTAAATTCCCTGATTTGATTGTAAGAACCTCAAATGAGCACCGCTTAAGTGGGTTTTTAACTTACCAATCCTCTTACTCTGAACTCGCTTTTTTGAACAAGTTTTGGCCAGAAGTTAGTAAAGATGATATTGATAGGATAGTGAAGGATTTTGAAGAGAGGGAGAGGAGATTTGGTAAATAATTAATTCTCCTCAAAATTAATTCATTATTATAAATTTATTAAATTTTATAAATTTATTAAATTCTGTTTTTTTTTTTACTCTCTTAATTTTGTTAAACCATTAACGCAATTCTTTACTTCGCCTTTTTTTAATGCAAGTACTATTTGTTCTGCAACTTCTATTCCTACATTCTCTTGAGCCTCAATAGTTGATGCTCCTAAGTGAGGAGTGCAAGTTACCCTCTCGTGCATTATTAATTCTTTATTTAATGGGGGTTCTTCAGTATAAACATCAAGTCCTGCTGCAGCAACTTTCCCTAATTTAATTGCGTTAAGTAATGCTCTTTCATTAATTACTCCTCCCCTTGCAACATTAAGTATCCTAACCCCGTTCTTCATTTTGTTGAATTGTTCTTCATTAATCATATCCTTGGTTTTTTCTGTTAGAGGAACATGAACCGTAATATAATCAGAGTTAGTGTAAATTTCTTCCAACTCTGCTTTTTTTACGCCTAGTTCTTTAAATTTTTCTTCAGGGAGAAATGGGTCATAAACTATTACATTCATTTCTAGACTCTGTGCTACTCTTGCAACTTTTTTTCCAACATTCCCAAATCCAATTAACCCGAGTGTCTTTAATTTGAGTTCAGTTCCTTCAAAACTCTTCCTATCCCACTTTCCTTCCTTCATTGATTTGCAAGCCAAGTAAGTTGGTCTAGCACAAAGCATCATTAATGCTAGGGTCTGCTCTGCAGCAGCATTAGTGTTCCCAAAAGGAGTATTCTCAACAACTATTCCAAGTTCTTTAGCCGCTTCTTTATCAACATTATCTACTCCAACACCAGCTCTTCCAATTATTTTTAATTTACCATTTGCCCCCGCTTCCAACACTTTTTTAGTAATCTTAACTCCGCTTCTAATAACAAAACCATCATAATTTGGGGCGAGTGTAACAAGTTCGTCTTCGTTCTTTTTTAGTAAAACATCAACTTCAATCCCTTCACTCTTCATTAATTCTAAAGCCTTTTCACTTACTTCATCAGTTACTAACACTCGAACCATTTTACCACCAAACCCAAAAATTTATTCAATTTCTTAACTATTTCTTCATTGCTTCTTCTAAACAATTTAAATATTCTTGTAACTCTTTTGAAGTCAAGTTACCCATGTGGGGTATTCGCATAGTATCTGCTCTCCCGCTAGCCAAGAGTTCCTCATTTAACTTCCTGTAGCCAGCATCCATCACAAAACCCTTTTCCTTAACCTTCTTCTTTACTTCTTCTAAATTAATCCTCTTTTCATTAGAAATACAAGTAACTGTTTTTGACCTGTACCCGTTTTGTGCAAATAGAGTCATTTCGTTTTGAATAGCCCATTCTTGTGTCTGCTTTGCTAAATTTTCGTGCCTCTCCCAAACACTCTCCATTCCCTCACTAAGCATCCTCTCAAGTTGTGTCCTCAACCCAAATATTAACCCCACTGCAGGAGTGTAAGGAGTTTGATTAGAATCATACTCTTTTGCTAATTCTACAAAATCAAAGTAATACCCCTTGTCTTTAATTGTTTTTGATTTTTCAAGTGCTCTTTCACTAACACTAGCAAAACTTAATCCTGGCGGGAGTGAAAAACACTTTTGTGAACTAGTTAAACAAACATCAATACCCCAATCATCAACACTAATCTTTGCTCCCCCCATTGAAGAAACACTATCAACTAAAAACAATGCGTTATGTTCTTTAATTATGGGAGCAATTTCTTTTAATGGATTCTCTACTCCAGTAGAAGTCTCGTTATGAGTAACACAAATAGCTTCATACTTCTTCTCACTCAACTTTTTTTCTAACTCTTCTTTACTAACTGCGTTTCCTTGACTAACTTTTAATACATCAACTTCTTTCCCGCAAGCTTTAGCTACTTGAACCCACTTTTTTCCAAAAGCTCCACACTCAATCATTAAAACGTTCTTCTCAACACAGTTTCTAATAGCTCCCTCCATTAAACCAGTTCCAGAACTAGTAGAAATTAATACTCTATTATTAGTGCAAAAAACTTTTTTTAATCCACTAGAACACTCACCAAAAATACTTGCAAACTCTTTTCCCCTATGTCCAATCATTTCTCTTTGCATTGATTGCATAGTTTCGCTTGAAACACTAACAGGACCCGGTATAAATAACTTCATAACATCACGCAAAAATAAAAGAGTATTCTATTTAAAACCCTTTTCGAATTCCTTTTCAAAGCAAAAAAAACCTCTTTTAAAAAAATTAGTAAAAAAAGATTAAACCCTTTCTTGTGAAAGGATTAGAGGTTTTTATAAAAAGAATAAAATAGCCCCTCCCAGATTTGTAACGCACCTTCGTCCATAAGGTGCATCACTGGGAAACGCTAACATCCTTTCTTGCGAAAGGATTAGAGATTATTTTTTTTTTAAAAAAGAATAAAATAGCCCCTCCCAGATTTGTAACGCACCTTCGTCCATAAGGTGCATCACTGGGAAACGCTAACATCCTTTCTTGCGAAAGGATTAGAGATTATTTTTTTTTTAAAAAAGAATAAAATAGCCCCTCCCAGATTCGAACTGGGGTATCAGGCTTCAAAGGCCTGCATCCTTGGCCACTAGACGAAGGGGCTCTATTTCATTATTCACTTGCTTTGCAAGATATTAAATATTATTGTTTTAGAAAAAATTTATAAATCAAGGTTTTGGGGTTTTTTTTAAGGGAATTTTAAAATTTGCTTATTTACTCTAATAATTAATTTTTTTTAAAACCTAATAAATTCTCATTTTTTCTTTTTTTGATTAATTGCTTATAATTTTCTTTGGTTGTTATGGGTTTTCCTATTCTTTTTTCTGCGTCTTTTCTAGCGCTTCCTGCCACTTCTCCTCCCTCTTTGGCTGCTTTTTCGCAGGGGATAAACCCATTTGTGTCTTTGTTTCTTGTTATTTCTGTTGTTACTCTTTCTCCAAGCATTGAAAAGATTAATTCCAAATCATTCATATGGTCTCTAAGGTTCTCTTTTTTCAATTCTTTAAATTTTTTATATTCACTTGGCGTCATCCCAAATGTTTCTTTGCAAATTTCTGCTGTAAGAATGGCATATTCTTTTTCAGTTCCAACATTTCTTTTTTTCCATTCATCAGTTAATTCGTCTCTTATGGCTATTCCTCTTATTCTTTTTTCAATCCAATCTTTTGGATAACCTTTTGCCGCATATAGTTCTTTCATTCTTTTTTGAGCAAGTTCAGGGTCTTGTATTTCTTTTACTCTGTCATATCCGACTTTTGCTAGCCATAGTTTGAATGGTTCTGCTTTTGGTGAGGGAATTGATTGAATAATTCTAAAAGCACCTTCGGTGTTGACACAATTCATATTTTGAAATCCGCCCAAAGTTGTTATTTTAAGGGTATGTACAATTTGTACCCACCCTTTGGTTAGTTCTTCATCTCTTTGTCTTAATTTATTTATGTATTGTTTAATATCTGTTGAATTAGTTAATGCAAATACAACATCTTCTAAAACAAACCACCATTCTTCATTGAACCAGGTTTTTCTGATTCTTTTATCCTCAAAGACTGCCAAACTGTTTTCTTGATTCAATTTAATCAACTCTTTATTCAATACGTGCGTTAATTATTTATAAACGCTTTGGAAGTTATTTGCCGAAGTGAATTAAGCAGTTAAGAATTTGATTGCTGTTCCTAGCATTGTGAAGTATTTTGGGTTTGTTAGTAGTTTTCCAATGAATTTAGTTGGTTCATCCATGTTTCCTTCTTTTATTAAGAATTCTTCAATTCCTTTGTTTTTTAGTTTTAAAAATAGTTCATCAAGTTCGCTTGGAGTTAGTGAGTTAGCGTATCTTCGTATTTTGAAGTGAAAGTTTAGTTCTTTATTTAGTTTCTCCATTCTCTTCTCGTAATTGTTTAAAGTAGTTTTTTTGTTTAGAGTGTCGGCGATTGTTTGTGAGAGTATGTTTGCGGATTTCATTCCAAATATTACTCCTCCTCCTGTAGTTGCTTTTGTTTGAAAAGCAGCGTCTCCAATTAGTACTAAATTGTTTTTTACTATTCCTTTTAGTGGTTCTCCGTATGGTATTAGTGCTGACTCGTAATGGTAGGGTCTAGCATTTTTTAGTTTCTCTGAAATAAATTTTTTTAGTGCTTCTGAAATATTTTCTCCTAAAGTGCTTCCTAAACCTACTTTTGCTTTATCCTTGCTAATTGGAACAACCCACGCAAAGAATCCTTTAGCATAATCAAGTAAATGAACTTCAACCATTTCAGGGTCAAATTCTCCTGTGCAAGTAGTTTGAATAGTGTGAATAAAATCATCTTTATTATTCTTTAATCCAATTAAGTGTCTAACAGTCGAGTTTACTCCATCAGCACCAACAATTATATCAGCTTTTCTTAATTCTCCCCTTTTTTGGTTTTGAATAAATAGGGTATTGTTTCTTACATCAATTAATTTGGTTTCTGTTGATACATGCACTCCGATTAACCTAGCTTTTCTTAACAAAATCGAATCAAATTCTTTCCTGTTAACAACGTACGCAACTACTTCTTTTGTTTTAACTTTAATCATTTTCCCTGATGGAGAGAATATTTTTGCACCCTTAATCGAGTTTTGTAGAGAATCTCCTAAGTGAAGACCAAGTTCTTCAACTCCTCTTTTTGAAATTAATCCAGTACAATGCTCTGGTACTCCAATGGATTCATGTTCTTCAAATACACTAACCTCTACTCCGAGTTCTTTTAATCTAATAGCGGTTTGTAAACCTGCTGGACCAGCTCCGATAACTGCTACTTGAGGCATAATTAATTATAAGAGAACCAATGAGTATTAAAATGAATCCATGAATTTTTTTGTTATGATTAAGGTTTTTGTTTCAGGGTGTTTTGACATAATTCACGGTGGACACGTAGAGTTTTTTAAGAGTGCAAAAAACTTGGGTGATTATTTGATTGTTTCTTTTGCTAGTGATGAAGTATTATTAAAGTATAAGAACAGAGTATCGGCTCTTCCAATGGAACACAAAAGGTACTTGCTTGAGAACTTTAAAATGGTGGATAAGATTTATTCGAGTACAAATATTGATGACCCGATTCTTGATTTTAAAGACGCGTTTATCAAAGATAGGGTAATATTTTGGTAGTAACAGAGGATGATAAGAATATTGAAAAGAAAAAGCTTTTTGTGAATTGGATAATGCGAAATTAGTTGTATTACCAAAATCACTTTTATTCAAACCAATTTCAACCACAGAAATCAGGGAACGAATTTTAAAAGAATAAGTTAAATTTTATGAAGTTCAATAGCTTCTTTTATATTTTCAAGAGCTTCTTCAACAGAATCTCCATATGAATAGCATCCTGGCAAAGTAGGTACTGAAGCATAAACTTGTCCAGTTTTTTTGTCTTTTTCCAAAACTACATCAAAGTCTAACATCAAATTCACCTATCTATTATTGTTTTATTGTCAATAAAAAACTATCTAACTTACTTCATCAATCCGAAAGTAATTTTTCTGTGAACTAAAAAATTAACTAATCCAATTATTGGGATTACAATTGCTTTTGCAAGAGTTGGCCATAAAGTTAGTCCTTCTACTAGTATTACTAATATTATTGAGTTTGTAACTAAACCTATTATTGTATAGGTGAAGAAGAAAGTGAATTGCTTGGTTTTTTTTTGGTACTTGTTTTTGAAAGTTAATTTTCTTTGCAAAATGTAATTTGCAATTGCTCCAAAACTAAAAGATATTGGGGCTGTAGTGTAGTAAGGGATTTGGAGGAGTTCTGTTAGGGTGTAGAATAGAGTTAAATCTAGTAAGGAAGAGAGTCCTCCAGAGAAACTCTATTTTAGTAATTGTTTTAGATTTTGAAGCGTTAAGTGTTTTTCTAGGTTCATTTAGTTAAAACCCTTTACTTTTTGAATGCTTCAAACTTTTTCTTTTGTGCTTCTTGTTCAGGAGTTAAGTGTTCTATTATGGTTTTTTCTTCTCCAAAACCGTGTCCTGGTGCTTTGAATTTAACAAAAATAGCTACTACTCCTACTATTATTAAAGCAACTATTAGTATTATTAGTACTAGTAAGAATAGATTGTTGTTGGTTAAGTTAGGCATCACTTCTTCTGTAATTAATTCTCCTTGAATAATTATTGGTGTGGTTGTGTAGTAATTCATTATATTTGAATCAATTAATTCTTGTGCTTTAATTGAATCAACTTCTCCGATTCCATAATTAATAATTATTTTTTCTCCTTTATTTGCATTAATAGTGAATTCAATTATTGGATCTTCTTGAATTATTCTAAATTCATAATTTGAAACAATGTTCTTGGCTGATGAAATTAATTCTTTTGGAATAACTTCAATAATTTTTATTGTATTAGAATCAGTGTTGTTAGTAAAACTAACTTCTATCTTGATTTGTCTATTATTACTAGAACCTGTTTGGATTAGTGTTAATCTTCTCTCTATATTATTGTCACTAATCAACTTTGCTTCGTTTTTAGCTTTTTCTTCACT
>JAQVQA010000027.1:2026-7474 GCA_028701835.1 Candidatus Iainarchaeum sp. | reverse complement strand
TTTTTATTTAAAAAAGAATTATTTATAAATTCTCTCAAATGAGAATAATTTAAGTTTAAGACCTTGAGAAGAAAGGATTTCATTAAATTGAAGTTTTTTTTGGAGTAAGGAAAATTAGTTACTCGTTCTTAGTGTCCTAAAATTTTCAAAATAAAGAAGGGTGAAATAAAATGGATGTTGAAGAAAATAAAGAAATTAGAAGAGCAGTTGATACTGGGAAAGTGGTTTTTGGAACAAAAGTTGCAAAAAAGAAATTACTTGCAGGGGAAGGAGAAATGCTAATTATTAGTAATAATATTCCTTTAAGTGAAAAAGAAACCCTAAAGCACTTGACTAATATGGAAGGAAAAAAGTTTTACGAATACCCAGAAACTGGACTTGTTCTTGGAAGTGTTTGTGGAAAACCATTTACAATATCAACAATTTTAGTGTTAGATGCAGGAAAGAGTAAAGTACTTGAATTATAAAAAATTCAAGTAACTTCTTTTTTTAGAAAAAATAAATTGATGGTGCTTTTATGAAATTAAATATGGGTGAAATAAGAATAATGAATGCAGTACAACAACTCACAAGAGTAATGCCAAAAGATTGCATTATTGAAGAAAATTTAGTATCTTTCTTAATTCCTCAAAATTTAATGGGAAAAGCAATTGGGAAAAAAGCAATTAATATTAAAGACTTGGAAAAGAATTTAAAGAAAAGAGTAGAATTTGTTGCGAGTTACGAGAAAGTAGAGGATGTTTTTGCAAACGCTTTAGAAGTAAATTACTTATCATCCAAAAAAAATGATTCAAAAATCATTATTAATTTAGATTCAGTTTCAAAAGCAAAAGTAATGAAAAACAATTCAAGAACAAAACGAGTAAAAGAATTAATAAAAAGAAATTATGGAGTTGAATTAATAATAAAATAATTACTTACAATTATAAACAAAATAAAAATATTTTTTTTAAACGGATTTAAATTTTATGATTAATTCCTTAGTAAAAAATTTTGTGATTTCTTTAAGATTTGTGTTTGAATTATTTTCCAAACTGTTTTTGAAATAAAAAAATCTTTTTTTTGAAAGAGTCACAAATGGAAGTCCTTTTTTTTCAAGAAAATAATTTATAACAATTAAATTGAATAAAATTCTCTGTTCATTAAATATGTTTAAGTGAAAGAGTTTTGAAGAAAATTTTACTGCAAATTCAATTGGGTGTATTAAATCATCTTTTTCTTTTAACCAAACAAACAATAAATGAAGCAAATTAATTTCTTCTACTAAAAAAGTTTTTGATTTTACTCCATTTAATAAACAATACATTCTTTTTAGTTTAGATTCAGTTAAGCAATCATTATTTTTTAGAATTCTTGAGTAATAATTCATGCACTTATTTAATGAGGAATAATTTAATTTAAAGTCATTCTCAAAGCATTTTTTTAATAAATTAATTTTATTAGAGTTGATTTTATTATAACTTATTTTTTTAGAATCATTAATTCTAGTTTTAAAATTCTTATTTAAATTATATATTATTTTGCTTGTTCTATTTTTAATAAACTCTGTTAATGGTGGGTTAGTTACTATGTGATTTCTTTCAAGACAAGTTCTCTTCAAAACTTCAAGTCCTAAAAAAAGTTCATCGTTTGAAGGATACATTGAACCAAAATAAACACTCTCTTTAACCAATTTATTTTTAAAAGTGAAAGACTCTTCCAAATAATAATACTTTTTGCCTTTAACAAAACGCTTTGAAATATAACTCATGACTAAAACCATTTTTCATTAAAAAAACATGAAATTAAATGTTAATAAATGTTGTTTGTGGTGATAACTCGTATTTAGGTTTCTCCTCATTCTTTAAAAAGCTTTCTTTAGGGGAATTAATTAACTTGGTGAGCTAAAAGATAAAATCTTCTTTTAGATTAACTAGAAATTAAGGTATAAAGTCAAGGTAAAAGGTTGATTAAAAATGGGTTATGGAGAATTCGCTGGAAAGAGTCTTGAAAAAAAGAGAAGAAAATGGAAGAAAAAAGATTCTAGACAAATAAAAAAAGCTAGAGCTAAGAGCGGAGTTTTTAAAGATTTACTTGAAGGGGCACCTCAAGGAAGAGGAATAGTTCTTCAAAAGAGAGGAGTTGAAGCAAAACAACCAAATTCAGGAATAAGAAAATGTGTAAGAGTTCAATTAATAAAAAATGGTAAAGAACTAACTGCACTTGCACCTTATGATGGAGCAATAAAATTTATTGATGAACATGATGAAGTAATAGTTGAAGGTCTTGGTGGAGCTCAAAATGGGCCAAAAGGAGATCTTTGGGGAGTAAAGTATAGAGTTACTCACGTTAATGGAATTGCTCTTGAAATGTTAAGAACAGGAAAGAAAGAGAAGTCTAAGAGGTAAAGTAATTAAAAAGGTGAATTTTATGGATCAAAAAACTGATGAAAAAATAATTAAAACAGAAAAAGAAACTGTTTTGAAGGAAACAAAACACGTTCCTACAAAAAAAGCAGTTTCAAAAGAATCTTTTGGAAAAGTTGATGAAAAAAAAGTTTCTGATAAAACAACTAGTGAAAAAGAACACTCTGAGAAAAGTGTTTTTGTTAAAAAGAAGTCACAATTCTCTGATTACAAACTATTCAATAGATGGTCATTTGATGATGTTGTAGTAAGCGATTTGAGTCTTATAAGATATGTTAATTTAGATCCTGTTGTAGTGCCTCATTCTTTTGGTAGAAAAACTCGAGGAAGGTTTGAGAGACAAAACCTAAATATTGTTGAGAGACTAATTAACAAGTTAATGAGATCTGGTCAAGGAAAGAGAAAACTCTCAGGAAAATATATTAGAGGTAGAGGTTCTTGCGGAAAAAAGATTGAAGCGGTAGCAATAGTAGAAAATGCGTTTGAAATAATTGAAAAACAAACAAAGCAAAACCCGATTCAAGTTCTTGTAAAAGCTATTGAGAACTCTGCTCCAAGAGAAGATATTACTAGAATAAAGAGAGGAGGGGTTGCGTACTCTTTAGCAGTTGATTTAGCTCCAATGAAGAGACTTGATGAAGCAGTAAAGAACTTGGCTTTAGGTGGATTTGGAGCATCATTCAACAAGAAAGTCAGTGCAGAACAAGCATTAGCTGATGAATTGATTGCAGCTGCAAATAATGATATTAAGAGCACTTCAATAAAGAGAAAAGATGAGGTAGAAAGAATAGCAAAAGCTTCAAGGTAAATTATTTGCGAAATTATGCAAATAAATTTGAAGAAATTGTTTTTTTTGTGAAAGAGTTTTTTTTTAAAAAAAAACTCTTCTCAATTTTTTTCCCGATTTTTTTTAAAAAAAAATTTAGCGGGGGGATTAATTATTTTTAGGTGATTATATGGGCCGAACGGAAGCAATGGTTGAAACAGTAGAGAGTTTAATGTCAAACAGAGTAAACATAAGAAATATTGGGACAGTTGCCCATATTGATCATGGTAAAACAACTCTATCTGATTCTCTAATCGCAGCAGCGGGTTTAATTAACTCTGCACTGGCTGGAGAAATGCAAATGATGGATTATGAAGACCAAGAACAAGAAAGAGGAATAACAATTAATGCTGCAAACATCTCTTTAGGATTTGATTGGAATAACCAAAAATACTTAGTTAACTTAATTGATACTCCTGGGCACGTTGATTTTACAGGGGAAGTAATTAGAGCAATGAGGGCAGTTGATGGAGTAATATTATTAGTTGATGCAGTTGAGGGAGTAATGCCTCAAACAGAAACTGTAATAAGACAAGCATTAAGAGAATACGTTAGACCAGTTTTATTCATTAACAAGGTTGATAGAATTATTAAGGAACTTAATGCAACTGAACAACAAATGCAAGAAAAATTTGTTAAAGTAATTTCAAAAGTCAATATGCTAATTGAAAGAAATGCTCCTGAACAATTCAAACAAGAATGGCAAGTTAGTATTCAAAAAGGAACTGTTGCATTTGGTTCAGCTAAGAGAAAATGGGGTGTTAGTGCAGCTCACATGCAAAAATCAAAAATAAATTTTAAACAAGTTTATGAATACTTAAAAAATGATCAAGAAGATGAACTTGCAAAAGTTTCTCCAGTTCACGAAGTAGTGTTGCAAATGGTTATTGAACACTTACCAAGTCCTCTTCAAGCACAAGATTATAGAATAAAGAGAATTTGGGGAGGAGACATGGAGACTCCTGTAGGAAAAGCAATGAAGGCTTGTAACTCTACTGGACAAATGGCTATGGTTGTAACTGATGTTTCGGTTGATCCGCACGCAGGAGATGTTGCGACTGGTAGAATATACTCTGGAACACTAAGGCCAGGAGACATGGTTAATTTAATTGGAGCTTTAAGAGAAGTAAAAGTCCAAAAAGTTGGATTGTACATGGGTAATGAATTTATTAATGTTTCAAAAGCTGATGCAGGTAACATTGCAGCAATAGTTGGTACAAAAGATATTTACGCTGGAGAAACAGTGGCTACTGACAAAGAAATAAAACCATTTGAGAGTTTCATGAGTAATGCTGAACCTGTAATGACTGTTTCAATTGAAGCAAAGAATCCAAAAGACTTACCTAAATTAATTGAAGCACTAAGAAAACTTTCAAAAGAAGATCCTAACTTGAAAGCAACAATAAATCAAGAAACAGGAGAGCACTTATTAAGTGGGATGGGTGAATTGCACTTAGAAGTAAACACTTACAGAATAACAAACAATCACAAGATTGATATTCAAACATCTTCACCAATAGTAGTTTACCACGAAGGAATAGCCTCAACAAGTGAAGTGCTAGAAGCAAAGTCACCAAACAAACACAATAAATTCAAACTAAAAGTGACTACGGTTCCTGAAAATATTTACGAAAAACTAGCAGAGAAATCATTTGACACAAAAATAAAATTCAAGAACGCTGAATCAATTGCAAAACTACAAGAATACGGTTTTAGTAATGATGACTCAAAAAAAGTTTGGGCGATTGAAGGAATGAATGTTTTAATTGACAGAACAAGAGGAATACAAGCACTACACGAAATAAGAGAACTTGTAATACAAGCATTCAAGGACGCTATGAACGAAGGACCACTTGCAAAAGAAAAGTGCCAAGGAGTAATGGTTGAACTTGAAGATGCAACTCTTCACGAAGACTCAATCCATAGAGGACCAGCACAAATACTACCTTGTATAACAAGAGGGGTATACGCGTGCATGCTACAAGCAGGAACTAGTTTGTTTGAACCAAAGCAATTACTAACAGTAACTGTTCCAGAAGACCAAATGGGTTCAGCTTCAAGAGAACTAGGTGGAAGAAGAGTACAAATAACAGAAATGCGTCAAGAAGGAGACTCTTCAATAATAATTGGAAAAGCACCTGTAAAAGAACTAATTGGATTCTCAAGTGCAATGAGGGGAGCAACTCAAGGAAAAGCAGTTTGGACCGGAGAATACTA